>CAZFDM010000159.1:0-9358 GCA_964517975.1 uncultured Syntrophaceae bacterium | reverse complement strand
GATCTTCCAGAAATCAAAGATAATTATGAAGAGTTTTCTCCTGATGGGCGGTCATATTTGCACGCTGCTCATACTGCTTATTTCATTCAGCACTTCGTTCCGGATGACCTTGTTGACAAGTCGAAACTTTATCAAGCCGCTCATCATCATGTGTCTGGTCCCGGAGACCTTTACCGTGAGGCCGATTGTCTCTCATCTGGAATGGAACGATATAGCGATGAACCAGAACCTGATAACTTTAAGGAAATTAGACTCAATTCGGTCTTTGACATGGTCGAGTTGCAGTATGCGATAAGAGACAAACGTGGCCATCTGAACAGCCGTTGGAAACATCATCTGGTCCCGTTGGCCCAAGGATATTTATGCGAACAGTATCCTCAATTTGCTGAGAGCGGCATGGTCTCTGACAATGGCTTCACATATCGGAGACTTTGGGATGGATTCATTGAAGAGGTTGAAGATCTAAAAAAAGCAACCGATATCCTCTCTTACTTCCATGAGCTTTATGGGCTACTCGAAAAATATACCTATTGCATCCCAAGTGCCACAAACGTCTTCCCTGACATTTCGCTCTTCGATCACTCTAAGACAACAGCGGCGATTGCATCCGTGCTGTATCTCGTTGGGAGAGGAGAAAGAATTGGCGAAGCAGATTTTATCCTTTATGGAGGAGACCTTTCCGGCATTCAGGATTACATTTTTAAAATCAGCCAATCGCAAGGGGTTGGTGGCATTGCTAAGAGGTTACGCGGTCGTTCGTTCTATGTAGCCATATTGTTGGAGATATTGTCACGGTTTATTCTGGAGGAACTGAATCTGACGCTTGTAAATGTGAATTTTTGTAGCGGTGGCAATTTCGAACTCCTGTTGCCAAATACCGTCTCGACGATGAAAAAACTCGATACCTTCGAACAAGAGGTTAACGAATGGTTTTTGGAGCAATTTCGTGGAGAACTTGGTTTCGTGGCGGCAAAAGTCCCTATGACAAAAAATGAACTCCGCAGTATGTATGCAAATAAAAAGGATGAAATGAATGATCTGCTGGCGATGGCAAAGGTGAAAAAATACCAGTCCCTTCTCGAGAAACAAGAATTCTGGCAGGATAAAATTGGAAGTGAGAAGAAGACGGTCTGTCGCTCATGCAATCTAAATCTCATCACGTCAGGTGACATCTGTGATTCTTGTGATCGGGATCGCAAGATTGGAGAGTTGCTCCCTGCGGCAAAGTATCTTTCCTTTTCAAAGGAATATCAATCCGATACTTCCTTAAATTTTGGAAAGTTCGGTTCAGCGACATTATGGACACATGAAGTGAATATCTCCGAAATACGCCGCCAATCTAATGTAGTTTACGCATTGGGCCAGGGAACACCAGATGTAAAGGCGTTTTTTCAATTGGCGCAAACGTCGCCGAAAGCCCTTAAAACTCTTGAACTTTCCACAGAGAAAGATGAAAGCGGAGAAACTACTGTTCAACCTGGTAGGCCCCTGTCGTTTGCAACTCTCGCTGATATGGGATGTGGCGATAAGCGGATAGGGGTTTTAAAGATGGATGTAGACAACCTTGGATTCATCTTCTCTATAGGGCTGGAGGCCCCGGAAGAATATGCTAAACAGGGAAACCTCCGTTCTATTTCTCGCCTTACCACTCTGAGCAGGCAGATAACCACTTTCTTTACTGCTCACTTGGATGCCATCTGCACAGAGGTATTCAAGAGGTGGCAAATCGATCAGAAAAACCACTGGCCATATAAGGATGCTGTTTCAAACATTTTCTACCTGATTTTTGCTGGTGGTGATGATCTGGTTATTGTTGGTCCTTGGGATCAAGTTATCGAACTAGCGCGTGGGATCAGAAAGAGGTTCAAAGAGTTCACCTGCCACAACCCCAACATTACCATTTCGGCAGGGATCTATATCTGCAAGCCTAAATATCCTATAAGCCACGCAGTGAAAAAGGCGGAGGAGGCTCTTAAACAGTCCAAGAACAGAGGGCGAAACCGTATCACAGTCATGGGTGAGACAGCGGTTTGGTGTCATGAGGACCCAAGAAGTAGGGTTTTGCAAGAGTCGCTTAAACCAAGGTATGCTCGGTTTACCGAGAATGAGATTACGAGGGAAAGCATTTTCAAAAAAGGTCTCAGAGAGGTTGAGTATGTTAAAACGTTAACTTTTAATGAATTAACGACATTTTCTGAAAAGCTTCTTGAACATCTTGACAACAATCACATTTCACAGGGGTTTATTCGGAGACTCATAGAGGCAAAGGATCAGTTTTTTGCAGTTTCATACAATGATCAAGAGGACCGGTTTGAGGAAGAGCATAACCTTATGTTCCTGCCCTATCTACTTTATAGCATTGAGCGGAATGTCCAGAAAGCAGTGCGTGATGAGCTTAAAATGCTTCTGGTGACTGGAGGTGAGGCACAAACCTACATTCGACAGGGCTATTATCCATGCAGGTACATTTTTATGAAAAGGAGATAGAAAGGAGGTAATCTTATGAAAAAAATTCTAGAAAAAATTGAAAGTTTTAGTGAATTGAAAATCGAAGACTTTGCTCCTCCTGGTAAATTGGCCGATTCTATCGCAGAGAAGAAAGACATGAAGGCAACACAGTTACGAAAGGTATTTACAACCATCAAACAAATTGATTTGAAATTAAAAGGGGAAAAAGATGATGAAAAGGAATTCAATGATCCAGCACTTTATATGTTGCTGCCACAGCTTGCATATGCAAAAGCAAGGAGGTTCATTAGTGACGATTTCTATGAACTCATTAAAACCATCATTGGTGACGGACAAAAAGGAAAAATAAAAAAGGTCAAGGACTTTAGGCGATTTGTTGAATTTATGACCGCTATCGTAGCTTATCACAAGTTCCATCACACCAAATAGGAGGACAGACCAATGACTGAGAATACAAAACCTGATTTCGCATTTATCGGCAAATACATTATTTCAGCAGATTTAAAACTTAAAACAGGTTTGCACATTGGGGGCACAGAGGAAGGTTTTGAGATCGGCGGTATTGACAACCTCGTGATAAAGGACAAGGTGACCGGTGTGCCGTACATTCCAGGTTCTTCTTTGAAAGGGAAAATGCGTAGTTTGCTTGAGTGGGCTTACAACCAAGTTAAGATTGAACCCATAAAGGAAAAAGAGGGTGAGAATGAAAAAACGGTTAGCTGGAAAGGATTAATTTGTGCTGATCCCACTCAACCTATTGGAATTGTTTTTGGAGTCCCTGCAGAAAACCAACAAACAAACCCCCCGGCAGGCCCCACTCGGCTTACCGTACGGGATGCCCTCCCGGACGATGAACAAGTGAGTAAGTGGGCAGCAGCTATGGGTGAAAAAATTTACACCGAGGTCAAGACGGAAAACTATATAGATCGGTTGACCTCTGCTGCTACCCCACGAGGAATGGAGCGAGTGCCTGCTGGGTCGGTATTTAAAGCTCAATTTATCTTTGATGTTTATCAGAAGGAAGACCGTGAACGGCTGAAGCTTCTGTTTGAGGGGATGCGTCTGCTTGAAGACTCCTATTTAGGGGGAGGTGGAACAAGAGGGTCTGGGCAGGTGGAATTTAAAAACATCGAAATCGAAGCTAAGGACAAATCGGTTTATATTGGGGAGGGTCAACCTCTGTTGAGGGTGAAGCAAAACAGCCATAAAACTGCCGAAGATGTGTATATAAACTTTGACACTATTTTCCCATCATTTTGAGGTCAGCCATGAAAGAATATCGAATATGCCTAACCCCAAGGTCAGGTTTTGAGATAACACTGCATTCAGACACTTTATTTGGAGCCGTCTGCTGGGGAATCAGAACACTTTTTGGTGAGGGGAAACTCTTATCGGTGCTCAATATGTTCAAAACATCTCCACCATTTCTTCTCTCCTCTGCCTTTCCATGGAAAGGGGAACACGAAAAAAGAATATGGTATCTACCAAGGCCAATTCTCCGACCCCTCTCATTAGCAGATATTAAATCGATAGAAACCAAATTGCGGAAACCCTTAGAACCGTATCATACTGAAAAGCTGGGCATTATGGAGCTTATGGAAAAGTATAAACAATTTAAGAAGTTAAAATGGATACCTGTAAATACATTTCGAAAAGTATTGGAGGGATTATCTGAAAAAGAGCTGTTCATAGACTACCTTGATGGATTAATACGAGATCTCCGCTTCATAGAATCAGGTATTGCACAGAAAAACAGACTGGATCGGTTAACCCATTCTACAACTGGGTCAGGGGAAACATTCTATACCCCTGATATTGGCTTTCGGCAAACCTACGGACTCTACTTCCTGCTAAAAACTGCCGATATCGACGCCTATCTGAAACCAGTACTTAAGTTTCTGGAGGATTCAGGTATCGGTCCAAATGCCAGGACTGGAAGAAACTGGTTCACTATGGAGATTGAGGAGAAACCATTTTTAGAAACAACGAGGGGCACTTCATTCATCACTCTTTCAAGATATATCGCTCATGGCGGGATCATTTCTGAGGCTTCTTGGTATCAAGTTGTTTCTGTACGTTCTAAGGTTGAATCACGTCAGGAATTTGCTGGAGAGGATGTATGGAAAGACCGTATTACTTACATGACCGCTGGATCCATGGTGACACCGAAGGAAAAGAAGGATTTCTACGGGAGCCTTGTACCAGTCAAAAAGTTAGCCGGAACGACTATATACCAGTATGGCTACGCCTATCCAGTTTGGCTCGGAGGAGGTAAACATGGAGTATAAACTCAAGATTCTTTCGCCTGTCCATATCGGGTGCGGGGAGTCGTATAATGCAATGGGATATCTTTTAGACAAAAGGTTTAAACCTGAGCGATTGGCAATCTTTGACGAAAGAGCGATTTTTGATGTACTTGATGACAAGCAGAAGGTTCAATTTCTTCGGTGGATCGAAAACGAGAGAAGGCCAAATCTATTTAATTTTATGCGTAATGTGATTCGAGATGAAAACTTCAGGCTTTGCAACAAGATTCAGGAAAAGGCAAATTATGTGATTCCCAATCTTGCCGGAAATAAGCCGCACAAAGATATTAATGCATTTATAAAGCAGATGAATTCCGCCTACATCCCTGGAACAGAAATTAAAGGAGCAATCAGGACGGCGGTTTTGTATTGTATGATTCAGGATAATATAGATGTGCAGGATTGGCTGCGGAATGAGCTGAAATCTTTTCAACATCGCTATTCCCGATCATTGGCCCTCGTAGCCAACAAAAAAAATCTTGATCAACAGAACCCCGATAACCTTCGCCAAAAACTTAAGAAATTGAAGGAATTCCTCGAAAAGGAGATGAGCAGTATCTCGGACCAAATTGAAAAAAGGATTCTAACCTGTAAACCCGACGCAAAATACGATGTGATGAAGTTCTTGCAGGTGAGCGATAGCAATTTACTCGATTCATCTTCGTCCCTGATGGTCAGTTTTTCTGAACCCTTTAATATGTCAAAAAAGTTTAGAACCTATCATGAATATCTTCGCCCGGGCACATTAGTTTCCCTAACATCCTTTAAAGTGGAAGATGACAGATCACGCGCTAAAAAGCTAAATCAGATGGAGTTCACTGACCGCCACAAGGAACTGATGAGTGGTCTTGATTCAATTCTTTTCTGCTGCTACCGCTTCGCCAACGACCTGCTTGAAGAAGAAATCGCTTATTTTTCGAAACACAATAAGGTTAACATCGTTGAACAACTAAGGAGAATCCAAAAATTGAATGAAACGCAATCGCCTGTCTTGAGGATAGGAAAGGATGAAGGTTACACCAGCCTCACCGTTGGATTGGCAGTGAAAAAATTGATGCCTGAGTTGTATGAGAATGTACTCATCCACGCGACTAAGGGCGTAAGTTACGACTCTCAACATGGAGGGCCATTGCCTAAGTCCCGAAAAATCATCCACTGGGATGGGCAAGAAGTGACCGGAGGCTGGGTGAAACTCATTCCTCCCTCTGATCCATCAACTCCTGATAATACATCACGAGAAAATGTTGGGACTAATCAAACCAAACCGGATACAACGGTTGATTTTTCTGGACTCATTAATAAGTTCAAGAAAGGGAACCGCTGAATGAAAACATACATATGTACTTCAGGTACATCGATTCTCACAAAAAGCGGAATCAACTTTGAAAGATTTAAAAACGTACCGCTTTCCCGATGGAATGAATTTGAGCGCGACATAACTGCCGTCAGAGATCGAGTTTCTGAACTTCTTGCCCGCCTTAACCTTCCTACAAAATTAGATGACACTTCTGCTGAGATTAAGAGTCTTGTTAAAATGGGGATTACGACTGAAGATCGAGTGATCCTGATTGCCTCGGATACCATTGATGGCAAACTTTCAGCTGAACTTGTTCAGACCTTCCTAACAGAACGAGAAATATGCCACGAAATTGAGATCAAGATAATAAAAGGACTTCAAGCAATAGACGGGAGGCTTTTTCAGCAGGAAGGTTTAAAAAATCTCCTCAATTTTCTGATTTCACATGAACATGAGAATGTTGTTTTCAATCTCACAGGGGGGTTTAAGAGTGTAGTTCCATATCTTTCACTGATCGGCATGCTATTCAACAAGCCGGTTCGCTACATTCATGAAGATTCAGAAGATGTCATCACCCTTTCTAATTTACCTATCCTCATAAATGATAATTTGCTCCTTTTACTGGAAGATAAACTCCGTAAGATTGAAAGAGAGACGAGTATAGAAATAACTGAGTGGCAAAAAGGAATTGACTTCAATGACCGCCGGTTTGATGTCCTTATCGAGAAGACCGAAGGGAAGGTAACTCTTTCTGGACTTGGCTTAATCTTTTGGCAACGTTTCAAACTCGACTACCCTGAGGAATTAGAGCGGTATAATACTGACCCGTTAGAAAAACCAAACAAATTAAAAGAACAAGGAATTACCCATCACGGCTTGCACAAAATCAGACCTATAGCGGATCGACTCATAAGTTCCCCCTTTGTAAAGGGTATTCTCGGTAGTTGTGACTACCAACCAAAAAGTAAGGAATGGATAAAAGCGCTTTCTTTAGAAGAGGCGAAGGTTCATTTGCAAAGGGCTTCGGAGTCCATTTGCATTGTAACAAATATAAAATCTGATGCAGGTTATTCTTTTCTAATCGAGACGACAGCAAGGAATATTGAAGAAAACAAACACATTGCTGAAATATTACGACGGAAGTTTTTTACATAAATCAATCTTCCTTAATCAACGTCTGGCCGGGGTAAAAGATAAAGGGTCACGAGAGTCAGTCCTCAGCAATCAGTTATATTTTTTCTAGCGGTAAAATAAGTCCATAACACTGTAACACTACGGAGTGACTTAATATGACGAGGCGGCGGTTGATGGAGCTGGAGTGTCCTAAATGCGGTACAAGGCAAAATGTCTTCCTCTATGACAGCATCAATGTTTCGATTGACCCCAACCTGAAAGAAAAACTGTTCAAAGGGGAGATCAATGTGTTTCAGTGTGAAGGGTATGAGTGACGTGAAAAAGCATCTTTTGGTTCAGTTCTATCCTTTTCAGGCTATTGACGATAAAGAGTTTCTTCATTAATTTTCGAAAGAAGGGGAGTATTCAAGTAAGATGATCAAAACATTGCCCAAAGGGTTAAGGGAGGCGTTCAAACGAATCCACCTCGTTTTTGATATGGAGGAACTCATCCGATTTATCGTTTTTCGAGATAAACTCCACGAAATGTGGACTAAAGCGAGCTGATCAGTAAAATGATTTCCATGTTCTGGAGAGAATGAAAGCTGACTGTGATGCGAACAGAAACCATGGTATCTTCTGAGGATGTCTTTTTGTTGCCTCATAATTTAAGGACACTAAACATGTCAAGATTATTTTAGGAAAAAAATGGGAAAAAGAATAAGAGCAATGGTCATTTCTGTGGGTGGAACCCCAGCGCCAGTTATCCATTCCCTTAACAGGTCCAAGCCTGAATATGTTTGTTTTTTTGTTTCAAAAGAGTCAAAAAAAATGGTTGAACAGGAGATTCTCCCCAATCTTCTATTCAAACCTATATACTCTGATTTAATCATTACCCAGAATGCAGAGTTGCTTACAGATTGCTATTCCGTCCTAAATAAAAACCTACCTAATATTCTCGAAAAGTGGGAGGTTGCTCCATCAGAGGTCTGTGTGGATTACACAGGGGGAACAAAGACAATGTCTGTTGCTCTCGCTCTGGCGACAATAGACCACTCTTGTTGTTATAGCTATGTAGGAGGAGATGAGCGTTCAAAAGGGGGAGTGGGGGTTGTCGTGAATGGCAAAGAAAAAATGTGGTTTCTCGAAAATCCCTGGGAGGAAATAGCCCACTCCGCCCTGAAAGAGGCATCTCTCCTCTTTAACAAAGCAAGATACGCTTCAGCGGCTGAAGTGTTAGAGAAGTGTTTGGATAAGATTGGAAAAGAAAAGAAACCCTTTTTTAAAGCATTGGTAGAGATGGTCAAAGGTTACGAGTTATGGGACTGTTTTAAACATAGGGATGCAAGAGTGAAACTTTATAGATGTAAAGATTTGATTTCCACTTATGCCTTTGGCTCGGATAAAAAGGAGTACGAAGTACTATCCAAAAAAGTTGAAGAGAATCTAAATTTTTTAGATCTTCATCGAGAATCTCCAAAATTTTATTTTTTGGACCTTCTTGCAAACGCTAAGAGAAGGGCTAACCTCGAGAAGAAGTTTGATGATGCAGTGGCGAGGCTTTATCGGGCGATTGAGGTTTTAGCACAAACAGAGCTGAAAAAAGAATTTGACATTAATACATCCGATGTAAAGGCCGAAAAGGTCCCTGAACAATTGAGGGAGGAATTTATGATCAAATACAAAGATAAAAAAGATCAGAAAATAAAAATTCCCCTTTTTGCATCATATCAGCTTCTTTATGAATTAAAAAGTCCACTGGCAAGGGAATTTTTCAAATATTACGAAGTGGAAATCAGGCCACTCCTCAATATCAGAAATCAATCCATATTGGCTCATGGATTTAATGCAGTAGATGAAGATTCTTTCCAAAAATTATTTCGTTCTGTATTGAAATTTTCAGGGACAGAAGAAGAGGAGATCCCGGAGTTTCCAGTGTTAAATATATGAACCCATCAGATCTTGAATCCAAAATCAAATCTGATCCCTTTAATCCGATCCATCACATTGCACTGGCCAGGGCTTACCTGGAGGGTGGTAACGAGGAAAAGGCCCGCAAAGTCATTGCTACAAAGCGGCGCCTTCCCTCAAAGGATCCTTCTATTCATTTTGCCTGGGGAGAACTCTGCGAAGAGCTTGGGATGGCTCGCCAGGCTATAGAATCCTATGAGCA
>CAZFDM010000158.1:0-3343 GCA_964517975.1 uncultured Syntrophaceae bacterium | reverse complement strand
AAGAGAAGCATGATTCCAACCCGTTTAGGTTTAACAAATAAAGATTCAAACCAATCATGGAGAAAAACACCCATCAGTCCTGTAGGAAGGGTGGCCAGGACGATCCAGAGAAGAAGTTTTGCTCCATCCCCCACCGTTTCTCTTCCATTCAAGGCTTTCTTTACATCTTTAAAGATCCTCTTTATATCGGCCCTAAAAAAGAAAATGACCGCCAAGAGGGTTCCCAAATGAAGGGTCACGTCAAAAAAGAGTTGGGGTTTTTCCATCCCCCAAAGGGATTGGAAAAAGACCAGATGGCCAGAACTGCTAATGGGAAGAAATTCCGTTAGACCCTGGACGATTGCGAGAGAGATGACCTGTGGTAAGTTCATTAAGTTTATTTCAAACATGAAGAATTGAGAAATTCTAAAATTTAGGAATCGTCATGATTACAATCCTTCATTCATCCATTCCCCAATTCTTCGATAACCCTTTGGACTTTATCTTCTACTAATTTCTTAATCTCTTTAAGACGGTCCTCAGTGGATGCTTCAAACCTAAGGACCAGAGCGGGTTGAGTGTTGGAGGCTCTCACGAGACCCCACCCATCCCCAAATTGAATCCTTACTCCATCGATATCAATGGTGGAATAACCCTTTTTAAATTCTTCCTTTACCCTTTGGACTACTTTAAATTTGATTTCGTCTGGACAATCCACCCGAATTTCAGGGGTGTTGAAGACCTTAGGCACATCCCAAAGGAGTTGAGAGAGTTTCTCCTCTGTCTTTGAAAGGAGTTCAATGAGACGACAGGAGGCGTAGATAGCATCATCATAGCCAAAATATCGGTCTGCAAAAAATAGATGACCACTCATTTCCCCACCGAGGACGGCATTCTCCTCCCGGATTTTCTCTTTGATCAGCGAATGCCCGGTCTTCCACATAATGGCCCTTCCGCCATGCCTTTCGATCTCCGTAAAAAGATTTTGAGAACACTTCACTTCCCCGACAAACGTAGCCCCCTTCCTCTCCTTTAAGATGTCTCTTGAAAAGAGGATCATCAATTGATCCCCCCAGATAATATTTCCTTGGTCATCCACCACACCAATCCGATCTCCATCTCCATCGTAACCAATGCCTAAGTCTGCACGAAGACCTTTCACACGATCCATCAGGTCCTTCAAATTTTCAGGAATGGTTGGATCTGGAAAATGGTTTGGAAATCTCCCATCGATTTCACAATAAAGCTCTTCCACTTCACAACCCATCTCTCTGAGAAGTGGGCCGGCCACCACCCCTGCTGTCCCATTTCCTCCGTCGATCACCACTTTTATCTTTCTTTTTATTCGAATGTTTTCCTTAATATAATGTTGATAGGCGGGGATCACTTCTGCCCGAGAAAGATTTCCCCTCCCAAGGATAAACTCCCCCTTCTCAATCAGTCGCCTTAAGTTCTGAATTTCCTCTCCAAAGATTGTGCTTTTGCCTACAGATACCTTCAGCCCGTTAAATTCAGGGGGATTGTGGCTTCCGGTGACCATCATTCCACCTTCTTTATTGAGGTGGTAGATAGAGAAATAGTAAATAGGAGTTGGGCACACTTGAATATCCACGACATGACACCCTGTAGAAATCAAACCCTGAACCAAGGCCTCACTAAGAGATTTCGAGCTAAGCCTTCCGTCTCGGCCTACTACTAAATCCTGATAACCCAGGTTCCTCATATAGGTACCAAACCCCTGTCCCAATCTCCTCATGATCTCTTGGGTAAGATCTTTATCCACTACCCCTCGAATGTCATACTCCCTGAAGATTTGTGGATTAATTTTCATAACCCTCCCTTGGATTAAAAAAGAGTATCGTTTTTTTTTGACCTTAATTGGTTTAAGTTTAATCTATACTTTCACAAGAATCAATGATCCTATTTTGACATTTTAAAAGGGATAAGATAAATTACTGAAACATAGGGGACAAAGGTATGGAGATCAAGGCCATCCGTGGCTTCAATGACATCCTTCCTGATGAAATGGGGAAGTGGCAATTTGTTGAGAAAAAGGCACGGGAGATATTTGAAGGGTTCGGGTTTTCGGAGATTCGAATTCCTGTCATCGAACGGACAGAACTTTTTGCTCGGGGTATTGGTGAGTCTACAGACATCGTTGAGAAGGAGATGTACACCTTTGTTGACCGGAGTGGAAATTCCTTAACTCTTCGGCCCGAAGCCACTGCTTCCATAGCGAGGGCCTATTTAGAACACCAACTCTATACCTTTGACCCTGTGGCCAAGCTCTATTTCATTGGACCGATGTTCCGTTATGAAAGACCTCAGAAAGGTCGATATCGCCAGTTCTACCAGATCGATGCAGAGGTTTTCGGGGTTGAGAATCCCGTGGTGGATGCCGAAGTCATCACGATGCTCATGCATTTTTTAAAAGAGGTTGGACTTGAGAAACTTGAACTTCAAATCAACTCCTTAGGTTGCCGGAATTGCCGGCCTCGATATCGAGAGGCATTGAAAGATTACATAGAGAAGAGATCTTTTCAATTCTGTGAGGACTGTCAAAGGAGGTTTTCAACTAATCCTCTCCGGGTTTTTGACTGCAAGATCGAAACCTGTCGGGAAGCCCTTGGAGAGGCGCCAAAGGTAATAAGATATCTTTGTCCTGAATGTCAGGACCATTTTGAGAAGGTTAAGACATACCTTGAGATGGCAGACCTCCATTTCGTTTTGAATCCAGCAATGGTCAGGGGTTTAGACTATTATACAAGGACCGCTTTTGAGGTAGTCTCATACCAACTGGGGTCCCAAAACGCTGTGACGGGCGGAGGTCGATATGATAATCTCTTTCAGGAGATCGGAGGGATCGATATACCCGGCATAGGATTTGCTATAGGCATGGAGAGATTGATTTCCCTATTACCTAAGGAGAAAGGGTTGAGACCCCATTTGCCTCTCTTCATCGCTGCTTTGGGGGAGAGGGCGTCTCAAGAAGCCTATCAATTGGTCAATCAACTACATCTTCAGGCGGTTCGAGTGGAGTTAGATTATGAAGGGAAGAGTTTGAAAAGCCAGATGCGAAGGGCTGATAAACTGAAGGCTCGTTATGTCCTCATTCTCGGAGAGGAAGAGCTAAATCGGGGGAAGGCCGTTTTAAGAGATATGGAGAACAAAACCCAGGAAGAAATCCCTCTTCAGAATATTGTGAATATACTGAAGGAAAAAATCCTTCGGGATTGATAATCACGTGCCTTTTAGGATATATTTAAAAATGATACTTTCTTTACACTATACGTTTTTTGGATTGGGGGATCGTTCAATGGTAGGACAACGGACTCTGACTCCGTGAATCGAGGTTCGAATCCTC
>CAZFDM010000157.1:0-7092 GCA_964517975.1 uncultured Syntrophaceae bacterium | reverse complement strand
GAATTTTGGAGACTGGGGAGGTGGGGTGAAAAAGCCTTCCGGGCGGATACCGATGAGAGTTAAGCATTTACGTTTAATTCCCTGATAATGCTTGATTTTTATTTACTCGCTTGTTAGCAACCTAACTTATAAACGCCCGCATTCGAAGGGTTTGGAACCTCACCTCCCAGTCTCTTCTGATTACTTTTTCAGAGCTCTCTTTTGTAAAACTTGACTTTAACTTATAAAATATAAAATAATAGAATATTCATTTCAATCGGTTTAATTCTTCAAGCCGAAGTGGCGGAATTGGAAGACGCGCTAGATTCAGGGTCTAGTGGGAAATTGCTCCCGTAGGGGTTCGAGTCCCCTCTTCGGCACCAAAAATCAAGGTCGTCCTTTTGATAGAAGGTTGAAATCGGATTTAAAAAAATCTGAGGTGGGGGATGTCTCCGGAATTATTTTTTGAACAGGTGCTGTCCCTTCCTTAAAACACTCGAGGATAGCCTCCTTCCCAAAACTTATCTGACCTGTCCGCGGATCAACCTTCAAAAATTCAATTCCTTCTGGAATAAAAAAATTCTTAATGGGATGGTCTTTTAATGCCCTGGACATAAAAGAGACCCATATCGGGGAAGCAGCCCTTGAGCCGGTTTCATTCTCACCCAGGGAGCGCTCTTCATCAAACCCAGTCCAGACCCCTGTAATATATTCAGGGCTATAACCGATGAACCAGGCATCCATAAACTGGTCGGTGGTCCCAGTTTTCCCTGCCACTGGTCTTCCAAGCGTTTTTGCCCTCCAACCGGTCCCCTGTTGGACAACACTCATGAGGAGTGAAGTCATAAGGTAAGCGGTTTGGGGACTGATGACAGGCTCTCCATTGGAGGACTCGGTTGGGTAGTTTAAGGGGAGATTTTCTTCCAGAAGGTTACCATTTCTATCCAATATCTTCTTGATAAAAATAGGTTTAAAGAGCCGACCTTGATTGGCGAATACAGCATAGGCCTTAGTCAATTCATAGAGGGAGAGAGCAGAAGAACCCAGAGCCATGGAGAGGGTATGGTGAAGTGGGGAGGAGATTCCCATCTTTTTTGCATAGTCAATAATATACTCCACTCCCACATCTTGAGCAATTTTTACGGTTACAATATTGATGGAATGAGTGAGTGCATTTCGAAGGGTGGTCGGTCCATAAAATTTATCCTCAAAGTTCTTTGGCTTCCATTTCTGATTCCCCCATTCGAACACAATCGGTGAATCAACAATAATGGAAGTAGGAGTGTATCCTTTATCTAAGGCAGAGGCATAAACAATAGGTTTAAAAGCGGAACCTGTTTGCCTTCGAGCCTGAGTGGCCCGATTAAATTGGCTCTTTTTGAAGTCCCTGCCTCCAACCATCGCCTTGAGATAACCTGTCTCTAAACTAAAACAGATCAGTGCCCCCTCTGGGGTCATGGGGTTATCCAAAGAGGGAAATTTTTGTCGCCTTTCAATCTCTTTCAAGCCCGATTCAATGGCCTCCTGGGCTGCTTTCTGTAAATTGAGGTCGATAGTGGTATACACAAGAAGTCCCTTCTTATAAAGAGCCTCTTTCCCATACTTCTCTTCAATATATTTTCTCACATGTTCGACGAAATGCGGGGCTTTTTCCAAAAAAAGGTTCTGTTTGCTCTTTAGGGTTAGGGGAGCCTTTAAGGCATTTATAAATTCACCATAGGTGATCATCCCTTCCTCAAGCATACGGTTAAGGATATAGGTTTGTCTTCTCTTGGCTTGTTCGGGATGCTGATAGGGTGAGTTCTTTGCGGGAGCTTGGGGAAGGCCTGCAAGAAGTGCAGACTCTGGCAAGGTGAGATCCTCCACTGGTTTCCCGAAATAGATCTCTGCGGCGACCCCCACCCCATAGGCTCCGTGACCCAGATAGATCTGGTTCAAATACAAATAGAGAATTTCTTCTTTGGTTAAATATTTTTCGATCCGATAAGCCAACAGGGCTTCTCGAATCTTTCGAGTGAGCCTTTTTTCCGGGGAAAGGAGAAGGGACTTGACGACCTGCTGGGTGATCGTGCTTCCTCCTTGAACAATCTCTCCGGAGAAGATATTTCTGTAGAGGGCCCTTAAAATAGCAGTATAATCCAAACCTTTGTGTTGGAAGAATCGGGCATCTTCTCCTGCGACGAATGCCTGGATGAGATGATTTGGCATTCGTTCCAATGCAACAACCTCACGTTTTTCTAAAAAAAATTCTCCGATAGTCTCACCCTCCTCAGAAAATAGTTTCGTAATCGTTGGGAAGTGATAATTCTTTAAAGACTCAACACTTGGAAGATCACGGGAGAAATAGAAAAAGGACGCCATTCCAAAGACCATAGTTGCTGACAGAAAGAGCATGGCAACAGTAATGGTCAATTTAATCGTTTTTTCGAGACGGTTAGATGTTTTGGACTTCATCACTCAAAAAACCCAATGGAATTGATTAACATCTTGACTTCTTAACTCCTTAAATATAATAATAATACAAATTTTTCATAAAAGGAGCAAGAAATATTATTAGTATCTTAAGGAAATGAAAAAGTGACAGGCCATCCAGAAAAAACCCTTTCCATTCTAATTCCTATCTTCAATGAGGAGGGGAACATTCCCCTCCTCTACGAGAAGTTAATCCAGGTCATCAAAAAGACAGAGAAGTCTTATGAGGTCATCTTTATTGACGATGGAAGTTCGGATGGATCTTTGGAGATTTTATTAGATATTAGAGAAAAGAATCCCAATGTGAAGGTGATCAGTTTCTCAAGGAATTTTGGACAGACCGCAGCACTCAGTGCAGGAATCGACTTTTCAAATGGGGATATCCTCATCCCCATGGATGGTGATTTGCAGAATGACCCGGAGGACATCCTGCTCTTACTTCAGAAGATTGAAGAAGGATATGATGTGGTAAGTGGGTGGAGGAGGGAACGGAAAGATTCGTTCCTCACTCGGCGCCTCCCATCGATCATTGCGAACAAATTAATTTCCATCATTGGAGGGGTTCACCTTCATGATTATGGATGTACGCTGAAGGCCTATAAACGAGATATTTTGAAGAACATTCGACTCTATGGTGAGATGCATCGGTTCATTCCCCTCTATGCCCACTGGATTGGGGCAAGAGTCACCGAAGTCCCTGTTCGACATCACCCAAGGAGAATCGGCTCATCCAAGTATGGGATGAGCAGGGTCTTTAAGGTCATTCTGGATTTGATGGTTGTAAAATTCCTACTCTCCTACTCACAAAAACCCATCTATGTCTTTGGGGGAATGGGACTATTGATGATCCTGGGATCATTTGCTTCAGGGATATGGGCTCTCTATCTTAAATGGGTAAGGGGAGTCTCGTTCATTTTGACACCCCTCCCTTTGTTATGTGCCCTCCTATTGTTACTGGGTTTTGTTTCTATTATGATGGGTTTTTTAGCGGAGGTCCTAACCCGGACCTATTATGAATCCCAAAACAAACCCACCTATCAAATTAAAGAGACGATTCTATAAACAATTATTCTACGATTATGGAATCATGAAATGACAAAGAAGAAAGAAAATAGGATATTCAATAGAATAGTTATCACCCAATGTCTCACCATTCCAACCATCCATTATTCCAGTTATGGAAAGCAAAATAAATTTTTATGTGCGGTATTGTAGGATTTCTCACCTCAAAGGTCAACCATATTCCGGATAGAAGAATCCTCGAACAGATTCGTGAAACCCTATTCCATCGTGGACCAGACGATCAAGGAGAGTATATTCGGAATTTTGGTGAGAATGGTCCCTTTGTCTATTTAGGTCATCGGAGATTAAGTATCATTGACCTAATTGGAGGCCACCAGCCGTTATCCAATGAGGATCAGAAGGTTTGGGTCATCTTTAATGGGGAAATTTATAATTTTAATGAGTTGAAGGTAAGGCTGGAAACCTGCGGACACCAGTTTAAAACACGATCGGATACAGAGGTTATCGTCCACGCTTATGAAGAGTATGGCGAAGATTGTTTCTCACATTTCAACGGAATGTTTGCAATAGGAATCTGGGATGAGAGGAAAAAGCAACTCATTCTTGCGAGGGATCGTCTTGGGAAAAAACCCCTCTACTATGCCTTCCTAAAGGATTCATTTCTATTCGCCTCGGAGTTAAAAGCAATGATGGCTTATCCCCATTTTCCCAGAAAAATTAATCTTCTTTCCTTAAGGAAGTATCTTTTTTATGAATTCATTCCTACTCCCCATTCCATTTTCAGGGACACAATGAAACTCCCTTCTGCTTCCTTTCTTATCTATCGAAATGGAGAAGTCGCGATTAAAAAATACTGGTCTCCTTTTGATGAAGGGAGGGGAGAGGAAAACCTTACAGAGAATGAGGTGGTGGAGAGAATTATCCATTTTCTTGGCCAATCAGTAAAAAGAAGGTTAATCAGCGATGTCCCCTTAGGTATTTTTCTAAGTGGGGGAATTGATTCAAGTGCGGTGGCTGCCTTTGCACAGAAAGAAGTTCCTGGTAAGGTTAAAACGTTTTCAATTGGTTTTGAAGATCCTTCTTTTGATGAATCAATGTATGCTTCTTTAGTTTCCCGATACCTCGGAACAGACCATCATGAACAGAAAATGACACCAGAAGATATGCTTCAAATCGTGCCCAAATTACCAAAAATCTTAGATGAACCAATGGGAGACGCCTCTGTTCTTCCTACCTACCTCCTTTCCAAATTTACTCGAAACCATGTCACGGTGGCACTGGGAGGTGACGGTGGAGATGAACTCTTTGCAGGGTATCCTACCTATTTAGCTCATAAATTTGCCAAACCTTATGAACGATTTTTTAGGTTTTTACATCCCATTGCAATTTTTCTTGGAAATCTTCTTCCCGTCTCGGATGACAATATCAGTTTTGATTTTAAGGTAAAGAAGTTTCTTTCTGGAATTGGTTACCCAGATGGGGTCAGAAATTATTTCTGGCTCGGCTCTTTTACCTTTTCAGAAATTGAGAGAATTCTTTCCTCTGGACTTAATGATTCGTTTGATCAGGAGCAGTTAGTCGAAGAGATCGAAGCGTATGAGAAAGAGTTTCCACTCCGAGACCCAATGACATTTATTCAGTTTCTCGATTTAAGGCTCTATCTTCAGGAGTCTATTCTGGTCAAAGTGGACCGGGCAAGCATGGCATGTTCTCTCGAAGTGAGGGCGCCCTTTCTTGACCATGAATTGGTTGAATTTGTCATGGGACTTCCATCGGGGTTAAAGGTGAAGGGACTGACTCTAAAATATATTCTAAAAAAAGCCATGCATAGCATTCTCCCACCGGAAGTAATCCATCGGTCGAAAAAGGGGTTTGGGGTTCCTATTGCCAAATGGGTTAAAGGCCCGTTGAGGGAATTGTTTCAAGATTTATTATCACCAGAAAAAATAAGGAAGGAGGGTTTTTTAAATCCAGAATATGTCAGGAATTTGCTTGGTGATCATCTAAAAAACAAGGTAGATCATCGGAAAAAACTATGGACCCTCCTTGTATGGGAGCTTTGGGCTGATTGCTATCGTCCCACTATTTAACACCCTCAAACCTTATTATTAAGATATTTGATAATCCTATCTTTCCTGACCGATTTTCTTGTTATCATTTAGATATCCTCTTGGGTTCTAAAAAGAAACATCTCCCTATACTCATCAATGTAAGGTTTAATTCGAAAAATCGAATCATGACCTCCGTTTTAAAGTCAACCCTTGCCTGCTTATCTTTAATCAAAATGGGAATCCCTTCTTTCCATGGGTTGGGGAGCAAAAAGGTTAAAGGAAAATTCTCAAATATTCAGCGAGAGAATCAAAATATTTTTGGTTTTCACTCAATTTGTATATCAATTCCTTTTTCGTTTGGAGATCGAGGATCATAGAGGAAGAGATAGATTGATGCATCGAAGGGAAATCTATGAAGATTTAGAAAACTTCCATCGAAATAGCCCTTTAATACAAAGGGAGATTCCTTCTTTAATTTTTTTGCCGTCTCCTTTCCAACGACAATCCACAACCGGCTCCCATCTGCCACATAGTTCTCGCAACAGTTGGTAGAATAGTAGATGGTGAAGATTTGATTCCCGAAAGGGAAAGATTTTTTTAATTCTATTCCCGCATTTTTAAACGTATGAAATGGAATGGTATAATGTCGGCCCTTAGGATAGGCTCCAAAATAATGGAGAAGTCCTGGGGTATAGATTAAATCTCCATCAAAAATTTTATCTCCTGCTCTAAGATTGGACTTCAGGTAAGAAACTAATCCCCTAATATCCTGTTTTTGACCTTGATAGTATAGGGGGAGGATGATGAGGTTTGAGGTGATGAAAAGGATGATGAAAAGAAATCTTAGCCTAAGGAGTCTTTTTATTCTTTCAAACCTTATCTCAATGCTATGGAGTGATAGATAGAGTGAGATAAAAAAGAGGGGAAGGAAACCAATAAAGTAACGTGAGGTAATAAAATGGGTCACCTTCAGGAGGTTACAAAAGAGATAGAGTCCCCCAATAGGAAGAAGAAAGACCGCCAGGAGGAGAATGGCATTCCTCCTATCCTTATAAAAGAAAGGAAAGAGAATCAGGAGGATTATCGAGACAATCATGAGAGGAGCATAGGGAACCCAATCATGAAAGATTCCATAGAGAATAGGTAAAAAAGATGGAGGGGATTCCATAGGATTCGCCTCTATCAGGGGTTGGCCTTTGTAATGTAAGAGGAGGAAAAGGATCCATGGTAGGCAGAGGCTAAGGATCAGTCCATTGAGAAGAAAGAATGAGACGAGTTTGGGCTTTTTATTCCCATCATCAATTCTGTATAGCCAGAGGATTTGGGAGAGGGCAATGAAGGGGATGGAACTGTAACTGGTATAGAAGAGGAGTGAGAATGATAGGGCTACGAGCAGGAGGTAGACTCTTTTTGAGGTTTTTAGGTGTTTGAGAAAGAAGTATAGGCTGATCATACTGAGAAGCATGATCAGGGCGTAGGAACGGCCATCTTGGGAGAGGCTGATGTGGTAGGTCATGAGGGTAAGGGAGATGGTGCAGGGGAGGGCGATCGAGGGAGAGAACTGTTT
>CAZFDM010000156.1:0-3145 GCA_964517975.1 uncultured Syntrophaceae bacterium | reverse complement strand
AGTTCCCCATCCCCCGAGTCTTTCGTCATGAATGGCTTTGGCAATCACCGCGCCAGCAAGGGTATGAGTGAAGGTATCCATATCATTAATGTTAACCCGTAAAAAGTCGTTAATGCAAATGATGGAAAATGGGGACAGCGACATTTATTGACGATAAAAATCGTAGAGGCTTTATTATTGGCATATGCCACGAATAGCAAGGGCAGTTGCAGTCGGATTTCCCCATCATATTACTCAGCGGGGTAACTATCGGCAAATGGTCTTCGAAAACGATGAGGACTACACCCAGTATCTGGAATGGTTGCAGATACTCACAGCACATCAATTCAAGACGCCAAAACAGAGGCCATCTATGGCAAGGACGCTTTTTTTCATGTGCACTTGACGAAAGGCATCTCTATGCTGCGATGCGCTATGTAGAAAATAATCCAATGAGGGCTGGTCTTGTTAAAAAGGCTGAAGATTACCGCTGGTCAAGCGCCTGTGCTCATGTAGGGGGAAGGATAGATGAGGTCTTGGCAGATGATTGTTATATGGTTGAAAGAATAAATGATTGGTTTGCATATCTTATGGAGAAAGAGGATACAGGATTAATCGATGATATTCGGCAACATACAAAGACAGGTCGCCCATGTGGAAACGACAGATTTGTAATGAAGATGGAAAAGCGGCTTGGAAGGAAATTAAAAGGATTGCCAAAGGGAAGACCCCAGAAAACAAATTAAATGGTCGCTGTCCCTATTTTCATTATTAATATTGATTTCCATTCCGGTTAGGGCATTTGGAAAAGGGTAAGGTAAAGGTAAGGGAAAAGATCCTTTTTTAAATTAAGAATTAATGCCTCTTCTCGAAACCGCTCAATTACTTTTGATTCACCATCCCGATACTAAGAAGAAAGGGAATGAAATGCTTTTCTTACAAAAAAAAATTGCTTCTTCTTGAGAGGTACCTTTTAAATGGGTGACCCGACATTCCTTTCACCTATCATTGGTCATGGACCCGGCAAACCTTCTGATTTCATATGAAGACAAGATGCTTTCAAGAGACTTCTGAAACAAATCATCTATTGCCATTTCTATAGATTGAGATAAACGTTTTTCAGAGGTAAAAGGTATTCCTCCAGTAATTCTACTCTCACCCCTAGATGTATTGACCCAAACCATTTTTCCAGAATTGTCGGTGAATATCCATTTTATCATGATCGCAGCTTTAAACCCACCAAATGATGTCGGACCTCCAGCTATATCAATCTTAATGAACTGTGGGATAAGTGTACCAGCAATTTTCTGTACAGAGACACTGGTCCCTTTTGAAGTCACTACGACCTCAGTAAAAGCAGCTTTTGAAACCATCTCAGCCCCGTCACAAAAGACTTTACCTAGTGGATAAATATGACAATCACTGAATATTTCTGGCCCCTTAAATTTATAGGTATAATTACAGAAATCTGGAGGTAATTCGAGTCCTACCCGAATAGGAATCTTCCTTTCCTTTGATCCCATAATAGGTTTTACTGATAACTGATGATTAAAACAACACCCTAACACGAGAGTCATTACAATGCCAGATAGAGAACAATATTTTATAAATTTCAAATCCATATTTCCCTCCTATTTCAAGCTAAATGTAAATCTTATTACTTCATCGGTCTGAAGATTTAACGCCTTTAAGTTGGCAATAGAGCAAGCTGCAATATCGTCAATATTTTGAAATCGAAAGTAAACAAACCCATTTTGGGATTTATTAGGAGAAATGGTTTCGCTCTGCAGTTCCTTTGCAGATATATTATATTTTTCAGCCAATGCATCAGCATGCATTTTTGCACCAACAAAACCTAATAGAATCGAGCCGCTGATTAGCAAAACATCAGCGGTTGTGTGACTACTTGTAAATACACGTTCCATAGAACCATCATAGGGAAAATTCACATTCTCTTTGGTATCACATTTACTAATAGAAAACTGTTCCTTCAATAATACAAAACTTGATGTGGGATTTTGGTTCTCAGCTATAACAAACATTGGTAAAATATTATGTGAAAGCAGATCAATACCAAAATATTTTTTTATTTTATCTTTATCATAAAATGGTTCTATGGCAATAGATAAATTGTCTTTAGTCTGATACAGATGATATTGTTCGAATGCCTTTGGAGAATAATCTGGCAAATTAACGGTAGTACACCCAATTATTATAATTGGGAGCGCTATTGCTAAAGCACAATATAAAACTGCCTTTTTCATATTAATTTTCATTCTAAAATCCCCCTTCTCTTTTCAATAATGAACAGATAACCTGTTCATAAAAGAAATATTTCGCTTTTTGTCTGAATCTGGGATAATAAACAATGTATTTCGTTTATCCAAATTCTGGGCGATGTCCCAAATTCCTCTACCTCGGAAAAATATTGTTACTTATCACCCCCCTTCTTTCAAATTTAAACTGTCCAAAGGAGTTTTTATTTTTTCCTATACTCTGCGTACTCAGGGGGGCATAAACCTCCCTCGCTTTACTATGTTCATCTCTTAGTGATTCTTGTATTTATCTCAAATCATTTCCACTCTCAAGTAAATGAGTAGCAAAACTGTGTCTTAGGGTTGGGGCTGGATGGGGTCAGGTAAGGGAAACACAGTATCTTCATTTTCTCCTCTCAATCAACATTTCCCGCATTCATCTGATTGCCTTAGCAAATGATTGATCCCTATGGATACGACCCTCAACCTTCTTGATCGCCTCATCAATGGCTAAAGAACTCCGCCGAAAATAATTTCATATCTCCTTCACCGTGTAACCCCATACTTCCCTCCCTAAATAAGCCACTATCCCCCGCCAAAACGCTACCTCGCGATCCCTGGTTATCAAATACAATTTATCCTCGCTAATCCCCGTCTCTCTACTCGCCTCATGCAAAAAGGAAGGTGGGGTAGAGTAGAGAGCTGGCATAGTGGCTGAGGCTCTATCTCCAGCTCCCCCTCATCAAACCGTACATTCAGTTTGTTTCCCTTCGGTCAAGCTTCGCCCCCGAATACGGCTTTCCGATCATCTTCTTCCAGAAGCTTTCGCAGTCTGAGTCCACGGAGCAGTCGTCGGTATCTTATACAATCCAAGATTGTCATAAAGATATCTGTAGGGATAATCTTTGTAC
>CAZFDM010000155.1:0-34890 GCA_964517975.1 uncultured Syntrophaceae bacterium | reverse complement strand
GGTGCGGTCTGTTATACCATCCCATTTCCTATCCAAAAAAGATGAAGGAGGAAAAGGTGAGAAAAATCTTTTTTGCTTTCTTAAGCTTGGTTTTATTCATAGGACCTGAGGTTAGTTCAGCCCAAAAGGATTTAAAGGTAGAAGGCAAAAGGTTGATTTCACAGAGACCTCCCTTTACGGTGGTGCTTCCCTCTGAATTGAAATGGGTTCATTCCTATTTCTTTGAGAACCCTAAAGAGAATTCCCTCACCCGGGTCTACCTCTATATTAAAGAGAAGGATAGGAAGTTAGAGGAATTGCTTATCATTCAAATAGCAGATAAGACAAACCCTCAGGCTCTTCCAATGACTACTCCATCACTTAAACCCTATACAGAAAGTAGGATGTATTCGATGGATAGGCTCAAAAAAGGGGATTTAGAGATCGAGTATCTGACCCAGTTGATGGCTTGGAATCCTGATGCCCCCTCGCTTCAATCCATTGTGAAAAAAGGAATTACCATTCCCTCTCATTGGGCCCTCCAGGGTCAGTTTCTCTTCAATTACCTTGGGGAGCATGCAGTATTTTTCAGATATTCAAGGGACGTAAACTCTTTTGGGATGAAAATTTCAGAGACAGGGAAGAGTTGGGAAAAAAACCATATCTCTAAAAATGAGAAGAAGGTTCTTGAGACTTTTCAAAAGAATTTTATGGAGATGCTAAATTCCATCCAAATTAAAAACCCCTCATAATCCCTTTCACCACTTAGAGAATTTTAACTTGCCATTTAGAATTTTTTTTATTATACTCCATTATAAATTTTTTAACATAGCGTAATTATTAAAAAAGTGATATATGGCGGAGATTTTTTTAGGGGATCTCACCCAAGTAAAACTTTTCGACATTTTTAGACCTTTATTAGATGGGAAAAAGACAGGTCTTCTTGTCATTAGAGGAATAGAGAATGGGGAGATTTATTTAGAGTTAGGAAATATTGTCCACGCCAGGACTCAAACCTCTACTGGAGAATTTGCCTTTTATATAATCATGGGATGGAGGTCAGGAAGAATCACCTTTGAACCTGGTATCCTACCTCCAGAAAGGACTATCTCACCACCTACGGAACAGTTACTTCTGAATTGGTCGTCCAGAAAAGAGGAGTGGGAAAAAATTAAAGAATTGATTGCCTCTCCTGATACAGTTTTCCGTCTCTCTTTACAAAAAAATCCAGGGAATAGAAATATCACAACAGATCAATGGAATGTTTTAGCCCTGTGTAATGGAGCAAGACCTATCTCTGAAATATCCAAGACCCTTCAATGGGATTACTTTAAAACAGGGAAGATCCTCTACCAGATGGTTCAGGAAGGTCTCTTGGAGAAGGTGGAACCTCAGAAACCCATCAAAAAAAAGGTGGTAGGAGAAACTCTTTTTCTTACCCTTGAAACTGAGTTAAAGAGGGTGATGGGTCCTGTAGCCCCTTTTATTATTGAGGATAAACTTACAGAGTTTGGTGAAACCTCAAAATCCTTCCCACAGGATAAGTGGTTAGCCCTCATCGATGCTATTGGAGAAGAGATTCCCAATGAGGAGAAAAGGAAGGGTTTTATGAAGGTGATGAAGGGAAGCCTCTCCTCTGAAGAAAAAGGAAAGATCGAAAGAGGATAGTTGAGTGGAGGGAATAGATTGGGATTAAATTTTTGTAGGAGGACTTTATGGGAAAGAAGAAATTAGGTATAGGGCTGTTGACGAGATTGATCCTCGGAGTTTTTATCCCAATCCTGATTGCTTTCTTCCTCATCTGGGCATTGATCTTTTATGGCTTGGATTTTGGAGGGGTTCGCATGGAAAGCCTTAAGAGGATTGGGGAGGAGAGCCTAAGGGATTTAAGTAGAATCTCCTCCAATGAGGCAAAGGTGGCTCTGAATCGGTTAGGGGAAAAGATGATCAAGGAGAAGGCCATCGATGTTGCCACCCAGATGGAGATTTTTATCAAATCCCATCCCAAGATGAAAAGAGACGATCTTCTTAAAGACCCCTGGCTTAAGTCGATTGCGGTTCAGAAGGTGGGGGAGACCGGATATACTGCTGTCCACGACAATCGAGGGATCAACTATTTCCATGTCAATCCTCAAATCGTTGGGATGGATTTGCATGAACTCGCTCCAAAATTACCTGCATTCTGGAAAATCCTTGAAGCCAGTTTGAAAGGTCCAGCCTGGGGGTATTATGACTGGAAGGATGCGGATGGAAAGATTCGACCCAAATATATGTATTTAACTCCTGTTAAAGATACCGATCTCATTGTGGCTGCGACCACCTATATCGATGAATTTTCAAAACCAGCAAAAGCCCTTGAGATAAGGATGAAGTCCATCGAGTCGAGATATTTAGAAACCTATGAGTTAAAAATTCAACTATTCTATTTAATCATAATAGGGGTTCTTGTCATTCTTCTGATGGTGATCTTCTTTTATTCCCGCTCGATCATCCGTCCAATTCGACAGCTTTCTGAGGTCGCTGACAAGATCAGCATGGGTGAATTGGACACACCCATTCAAATCAAAGCGGGTGGGGAGATTGGGGTGTTGGTAGAATCCATTGAAAGAATGCAAACCAGTGTCAAGGCAGCGATCGAACGATTGCAAAAGAGGAAATGAGGGGCTTTTGTTTTAAGTGTAATAGATCGAGGGTGAGGAGATGATATTTCCAAGGGGAGAGGTAAGACATCAAAACCTATTGACTGCATTTACCAACCTTTCTGCTTTGATTTCTACCCTTAACCTGGAGGGTTTTAGCGGAATGGTAGAAGCAGAATTTCCTAATCAGAGTGGTGCGATCTTCATTAGAACTGGAGAGGTTATCAATGCGGAGGTAAAGAATAAAGATGGAACGAAGAGAACCACCGGGCAAGAGGCGTTAGAGATGCTTTTGAGTCTCTCAACTCAGAAGGATGGGATCCTCCAGGTCTACCAATTCCAACCCGAGCAGGTGGCCATTGTGGCAAAGAATCTTCAGTACGAGATGGTTTTCCAAGGGCTCTCCACAGATTTTACCCGAATGGATCGCCTCCTTATCAAACTGAAAGAAGAAGGTCATCATGGTTTTATAGAGATTCTGACTAAAGAGAATCGTCCCTTAGGCGTTCTTTTCCTTGAAGAGGGAGAGCCCATTGAGTTGTTTATCACACCGGAATCCGGCCCTTCGATTTTTGGCCGAAAGTCGATCCCTACCTTGGTTGAAAGTGCCAATAAACAGGGGTTAATCTTTAACGTTTACAAGACCCCTGGGGAAGTCTCCCCAATAGTATCGAAAGAGATTCCCAATGAACTTCCCAAAGAGCCAACTAAGGATGCTCCCAAAGAGGTTTTAAAAGAAGAGAGATTGATCAGGAAGGGTGGTAAAGACCTTGAGGAAGTCATCTCTATACTTCAAGACCTCCTTTTCAATTTAGAGAAGATAGCAGATAGTCTCATTCATAAAGGAGGAACCTTTCGTAGGGCTTTTAAGAAATCTCTGGTAGAGAGAGCCGAAGAATTTCCATTTCTCGATCCCTTTGGAGGTGAATTTGAATATCGAGAAGGGGAGATTCGGTTTACTGGAGAAGTTGAATTAAGAGAATTTTGGAAAGGGGTAATACAAACTTTACAGACGACCCTTTCCAGGCTTGAGGAGGAATTTCCAAAGAATAAGATGCTTCCAACAAAGTTAAGGGAAGAACTTGATACCCGTTTAGAGTCTTTTCGTGAGGCTCTGAAGCGGTTTGGATTAGATTTACCTTGACAAAAAGGTATGATTAATGTAATTTTTAAAAAATTTCTAAGACTAAAGAGGCATTTCTCGATATATAAATTTTAACTTTAAATTATATCAAGAAAGGAGGTGGAGAATAAAAAGGTTTTGAGTGAAAGTAAGGATAGTCAAAATTTGAAAGGAGGGATAATTAATGAAGAATTGGAAGATTTTAGCGTTGACTTTAATTGTTTTTGTTATTGGTTTTTCCATTGTGACTCCGTCTATTCATGCCCAGATCAAACTTAACTACTCCGTCTTCTTCCCTGCCCCTCATAAGAATGCGATTCTGGCGACAGAGTGGGCAAAGGAGATTGAGAAAAGGACTGGAGGGAAGGTACAGATTACGATGTTTTATGGAGGAACACTCACCCCTGCAGATAAATGTTATGATGGAGTGGTGAAAGGGATCTCTGATATTGGATTTTCAGTTCTGGCCTATACCAGGGGGAAGTTTCCTTTGACAGAGGTTTCGGACTTGCCTTTAGGGATTAAGACAGGTTTGGTAGCCACAAAGGTGATTAATGAATATTTTAGAAAATTCAAACCCAAAGAGTTCGATGAAGTAAAGGTGATGTATCTCCATGGTCACGGGCCAGGAATTCTCCACACGAAGAAGCCTGTGAATAAGCTAGAGGATCTGAAAGGGATGAAGATCCGTTGCACAGGAATGGCGGCCAAGATTGTTGCCGCTTTGGGTGCAACTCCTGTCGCCATGCCCATGGGTGAAACCTATGATGCATTAAGCAGAGGAGTTGTCGATGGGTCTATGGCTCCTCAAGAAGCCCTTCAAGGTTGGAAATGGGGAGAAGTGGTGAAATACACCATTGAAAATTTTGGTTCTTCATACAGCACAGGGATGTTTGTTGTCATGAATAAAGATAAGTGGAATTCATTACCCCCTGATGTCCAAAAGACAATTGAGCAGATCAATGAGGAGTACATCGAGAAACAGGGAAAGGTTTGGGATGAAATCGATAAAGCAGGAAGAGATTACACTATAGCCCGTGGAAACAAGATCATCACCCTTTCCCCAGAGGAAGATCAAAGATGGGAAAAGGCGGTTCGACCCATTCTCAATGATTATAAAAAGAGTATGAGAGAAAAAGGATTACCTGGAGAAGAGGTTCTAAGTTTCTACCTACAAACAATCTATAAATATCAGAAATAAAAATGATGAAAAAGGGGAAGGGAGGTTTTTATCCTTCCTTCCCCTTTTTTGTTTCTCAGGAGAAGTTTAAGCGAGGGACTGTTCATGAAAGGATTCCTGAATCAGATTTTTAGGCTCAGCCGTTTTCTTAATATCATTGCGGGGATCGCACTCACTTTTATGATGTTACTAACAGTCTCAGATGTCATTTTAAGATTTATGAGAAGGCCCATTGTTGGCACTTATGAACTGGTGGCTTTTTCAGGGGCTGTAGTGATTGGGTTTGCCCTTCCCTATACCTCCTGGTTAAGGGGCCATATCTTTGTCGATTTTTTTATTGGTAGATTCTCTCGGGGGCTTAGAAATATTTTTAATATCGCTACCCGGCTTCTTGTTATTTGGCTCTTTTTAATGATCGGTTGGAATTTATTCTTATACGGGATGGATCTTTATAAATCTGGAGAAGTATCACTTACCTTACAGATGCCTTTCTATCCGGTTGCCTATGGAGTGGGAATCTGTTGTTTCATCCAGTGTCTGGTTCTCTTCTCTGATATTTTGAAGATCTTGGGGGGAGAATATGAGTGAGGTTTCGGTTGGAATCCTCGGTTTAGCCGTAGTATTAGCCCTATTCCTAACAGGAATTGAATTAGGTTTTGCCATGGCCATTGTTGGATTTTTAGGGTTTAGTTACATTGTATCAACAAAGGCGGCATTAAACCTACTGGCAAAGGATGTTTTTGATGTCTTTGCAACCTATGGGTTTACCGTAATCCCTCTCTTTATTCTTATGGGTCAGATTGCCTTTAATGCTGGGATTGCAAGAAGGTTATACAACACCTCCTATAAGTTTTTCGGCCATATTCCAGGTGGATTGGCCATGGCAACCGTAGGAGGGGCTGCTGCCTTTGGAGCCATTACTGGGTCCTCTCCAGCCACGGCGGCAACCTTTGCCAGTGTGGCTGTTCCTGAAATGGACCGATATGGATATGAGAAGAAACTTTCAACAGGAATTGTTGCCTCTGTTGGAACCCTCGGAAGTCTTATTCCCCCTAGTGTTACCCTGATTGTCTATGGGATTATCACTGAACAATCGATCGGTAGGCTTTTTTT
This sequence comes from uncultured Syntrophaceae bacterium, assembly GCA_964517975.1. Lineage (GTDB taxonomy): Bacteria > Desulfobacterota > BSN033 > BSN033 > UBA1163 > JBBIRM01. Next base: position 28,856 of record CAZFDM010000155.1, on the reverse strand, counting down.
AGCAGCGGTCTTTCCTGGGTTAATCATTACCCTGTTTTTATTTTCCATAGTCTACGGCTGGTGTAGGTTGAATCCCAGTCTGGGGCCCAAAGGTGAGAAGTCGAATTGGAAGGAGAGAATCATCTCACTGAAGGATGTGATTTGGCCTATCATCATTTTTATTGTCGTCATAGGGGGTCTTACCTGGGGATTCTTTACACCCACGGAAGCAGGAAGTATTGGTACTTTTGCGGTCCTTCTTATCTCTATTGCAAAAAGAGATATTAATTTTAAAGGGTTTCTCAAATCGGTTGCAGAGGCCCTCCGAACTGCCTGTATGGTTTTAGTCCTAATTGCAGGATCAACCATCTTTGGCCATTTCCTTGTAGTAACAAAGATCCCCATGCTCGCTGCTGATTGGATCGTAGGACTACAATATCCCCATTTTCTCATTATGATTTTCATCTTAATTATTTACGAAATCGGAGGATCTTTTATCGATGACCTTGCCTTTATGGTCCTGGCTACCCCCATCTTCTTTCCGGTCGTGATCAAGTTGGGTTATGATCCCATATGGTTTGGAGTCATCCTTCATATTTTTGTTATGATTGGATGTCTTATTCCTCCAGTGGCCATCAACGTCTTTGTGGTCAAAAATATCACCAAAATTCCCTTTGGCGTTATTTATAGAGGAGTAACTCCTTTTTTAATTGCTTTGATTTTCTGTGCCTTTTTCCTATTCCTATTCCCTCAGATTGCCCTTTTCCTCCCATCCGTTCTAATGCGATAATAATTTTTTTTGATCCTTATAATCTCATAAACCCTCTTAGGGTATAAGATATAAACCTCATTTTTTCTCTCTCCCCTTGGAAAGAGGGATGGACTGAATGGGGTTGACAAAAGGAGAGAATCATAAAACAATTTATATAAGATTTGTTTGAGAGGAGAAGAAAAGATGAAAATGCAGGAAATCAGGCAGAGGGCAAAAGAGCTGGGGTTAAGGAGTACCTTTGGAATCTCTAAAACTGAGTTAATCAGGAGGATTCAGCGAGCAGAAGGCAATTTTGATTGCTTTGGGACAGCAAAAGACTATTGCGATCAATTTCAGTGTTGCTTTAGAGAGGATTGCTTCAAGTTTGTCAAAGATTGAGATTTGGATATGTTACAAAAAATTATTGGGGAGAAAATGAGGGTGAATAAAATTTTGAATCCTCCGTCTAAATGAAATGGGATTTTAATTAAGGAGGGAAGGAAGATGAGAAAGACTTTAATCCTTAGTATTGTTTTATTAATAATTTTGATTATTTCCGGATCGGCTTACGCCTGGCATCGATACCCACCACGGGGAGGTTTTGGTATCGTAATTGGTCCACCCATTATTTTACCTCCCCCTCCACTGGTTTATTTTAGGGGGTATTATCCACCACCACCTCCTCCTCAATATTATGAACCTCCTTATGAGTATGGATACCGGGAATGGGTTCCAGGACATTGGGAGGAAAGGTGGACACCCTATGGTTGGGAAAGAGTTTGGGTGCCAGGTTACTGGCGGTATGTGAGGTAAACCATTTGGGTTAATTGAATGAAAGCATGGACGTAACCCCATGACATCGGGAGGCTGTGCTAATAAGGATGTGTTGACCCGTGGTCTTCTTTTTTCTAATCTCCTGTAGCAAATCAAGTAAATCTTTTGTTTTAAACCCACCCACTCCAGGGGCCAATTGATGACTGCGAATGACTCTTGACTGAAAAGGTCCCTTCAACTCATTTAATATTTTGTAGAGGGGTTTCGGTCTTCTTTTTTTTGTGACGGTGCAATAGTGAGCAGGTTCTGGACAGTTTTCAGGGCAGAGGAAATCAGAAAGACTTGAATAGAGATCACCTGTTTTTCCCATTATAGGAGTGGGAAAACCGGAAAGGAGAGGGACTTTCCCTTTTTTCCAACCCAAAGGTTTTAGTTGAGAGAGAATGAATTCAAAGGCAAGATGAAAGGGAACCGCAGGGATAATGTAATCCGTTTGATGCCCCTCGGATAGGAAATGGGTGAGGAAGAGCGTTCCATCAAAAACCACAGTTTGAACAGGGAGGCCAGAAACTTTTTGAAGGGCTTTTTTATTTTTATCAACAACGATAATGCTTGAAAGGCCGTCTTTTTTAAGGAGTTTTTCTGTAGCACTCCTTCCAAAATGGCCACACCCAATAATTAGATAGGAAGTGGGTTTCATTTTACTCATTTCCGTGAACTGGTAAAAGCCAAGAATAGACCCACTTTAAAATTACCAGGTTAATTCCTTTTATAAGGATGTGTTTGAATATGATATAAAAAAGATTGATAAAATAAAGATTTTATAATTTTCACGCCGGATTCAGAATAAAAATACTTTCTTTAAGAAGTGCGATTTTAATCTAAAATACTCAACCTAAACTTTTTCGCCGCTTTGACCATTGCATGGATGTTTTCAGGTGGTGCATTGATCGGTACTGTACAACCGGAAGAAAGAATATAATTGCCTTTCTTCCCAGGTCCAGAAGTCATAAGATGATTACTTTCTTTCTCCACATCCTCTGGGGTTCCAAATACTAAAATACTGGTTGGGTCTAAGTTGCCCATTAAACAGATATTATCTCCCAGAACATTCCGCGCTTCACTCATATTGACCTTACTATCCAAACTTAAACAGTCCACCCCTGTAGCTACCATTCCTTCCAATCGGTCAGTGGTATCACCGCATATATGCATAATCATTTTAACACCTAACTTCTTAATTTCGGAAACAACCTTAGTTGTATATGGCTGGGCAAAAGTCATCCATATTTTAGAAGAGATCATGTCACTGGATGACATAGGATCAGAGATAAAAAGGACATCTGCCCCTGCTTGAATTAGAGCTTTTCCCCAAGTAATTTGAGTGTACACACAAAGTTCTAAAAGGTCTTTTACATATTTAGGAGTCTTATAGATATCAGTCAAAATTTTCTCAGGACCTCGAAGCATGGATGCATGTCGAAATGGTGCTTGAAGATAACCCAGTACAGGAACCTCTCCTTTACACTTTTCTTTTAGACGATGTATCCCTTCTAATACAACCGGCATACGGCCATCTTTATTAGGATCGGGAATCTTAAGTTTTGGAAGATCTTTTTTATAATCCTGAATAGCGAAATCAACGACAGATGGAAAAGCGTCTTCTGGAAACTTCAACTTAGAACCCATTGCTTCAGATTCGCAGTGAATACCTCCAAGGTCTCGAACCATATCATAGCCAAATTCCTTAAGACAGAGGTATTGGGAATACGCATACTTGCTCGCATCAAGAATTGCTTCGTAAGCCTTGAACCCTGCTTGGCGAACACACCATTCTCTTACGAGGGGAAATACTGGGATTCTATCAGGTTTTTGCCCATTCAATACAGCCATTATTCTTTCGTAAGAATTCATATGATTTTATCCGTCTAATGTGCTTTGGCTATTTTCTCTTTCGGAGTTTTAGGATAATCTCAGAAGCGATTTTGGCAGCAATCCCACATACTTCTGGACATCCCTTCCGGCTATGGCCACCCATATTGTGGAAGGCGTCTCTTTCCTCTGGAATATACATCCGATAGACCCTACCAAACCGAATTCGATGAATTTCTTGACATAAGGTATGCCCGACTTGCTTTTTAAATTTTCCATACATTTCCATGGCGGGTTCCATGGCCTTCTGATACTGCTCCTTATCTTCAAGTTTTTCGCGTCCCACCTCTACACCGATTGCCATAATAGAGCCTAATAAGGCACCACAAGTCTCACCTTGGCGAGCAACACCACCTGCCAAAGCACTTGCGGATTTAAAAACTTCCTTATTTCCAATTCCCAATTTCTCTTGCAAAGCCGCAAGAACGGATTGGCTTCACCCAAAATAATCCATGTCATATTGGAGTGCCAATTCAAATACTTCTTCTAAAAGATTCACTTCTTTTTTCATAGTTTCCTCAATGAAAAGATGGTTTTATCCCTTTTTTGTCCTTAATTTTGTAATCATTTCTATTCCTAATAAAAAAGGGAAGCATTGTCAAGAAGCTGCTTCTTAAATTAAAAAAAGCTTGACTTTTAAAAAAAAATTAGTAAACTGGTATGAAGTCAGACCAGATTTTTTAAATTATAATTGATAGTACCTCAATGATGAATATGTATTCTTTTAAGGCAATCAAAAAAGCTTCTTTATCTCAGCAAATAGAGAAGGAAATCAAAAAAGCAATTGCCTCCCGAATTTATAAGCCCCTTGAGAAATTGCCATCGGAAAGAGAGCTCATGGACCAATTCAATGTCAGTCGGAGTACAATCCGTGAAGCTTTGATGAACTTACAGAGTAGTGGTTTGATTTTTGTTAAAAGAGGTGTCAATGCTGGCGCTTACGTAGCCGAGATCAATCCGAGTCCAATCACTGAGAATTTCCAAAACTTAATTAAATTTGGAATAGTTAACTTTGTTCATCTCATAGAGGCACGCCTATATATTGAACCCGAGGCAGCAAGAATTGCAGCCATTTGCAGGACAGATAAAGATATAGAAATTCTAAACGGATTACTTGAGAAAGCAAAAATGGCCATGGAAACTTCAAGCAAGGAAGCCCGTTTGATCAACATCCGTTTCCATATTGAGGTCTCTAAGGTCACCCAAAATCCCATCATCATCTTTATTTCTGAGTCGATCACACAGGTCTATTCAACCGTGTTGGTCGAGATGACCAAAACGAAGCTTAGTAAAACAGATATATTGAAAAATATTGATGCACATCGATATATCTTGGACTCTATCATCTCGAAGAATGAAAAGGAAGCCTTTGAGAGAACAAAAAACCATATTTTAGGGCTTTACCACCTCTATCGTCAGATTATCACAAAAGTCTCTCCAAACGATATTAAAGAATTTGAAAGTCGACTAAGAGATTGCAATTGTAAGGAAAATAAAACTGAATTAATTTTTTAGGATTTGATGGAAAATCAAGAAAAGGAGGTCCATCAGACTTTTAAGTGGGTGATGAATTAGGGTACGATGGCATCCAAGAGGACTGGAGCCATGGAAGATACCGAACTTTATCGTTATCTCTAATGGTTATACGGGGATTATGGAGAATAGAAGTAATTTGGTATGAGGCATGGAATCAAGATGGGAAAAAGGAGGTGCCATTTTAATAAAAAATGGGTTTTGAAATTTGGATGAGGGATCAATTTTCTAATTTAAGAAAGGAGGAAAAGCCATGATCAAAAGTTTATCATTTTCAAGAGTGGTAAGGGTTGGTATTTTTGTAATTGTCTTTATTTTAATCGGTGCCCCGGAGATCTTATGGGCGCAGAAGGCTATTAAGATTTCTATCGCAACGGGAGGAACAGGAGGAGTTTGGTATCCATATGGAGGAGGTATGGCCAATATCATCTCGAAATATCTTCCCGATGTAGAAGCGACAGCGGAAGTCACAGCTGCATCTGTAGATAATGCCTTTTTATTAGGGAAAGGGAAGGTGGATTTAGCCTTCATGTTTGGTGATGTTGGATACGAAGCTTACATGGGAATAGGAAGATTTAAAGAAAAAATACCGATGCGGTGTTTGGCTTCCCTCTATCCATCGATTACACACATTGTGTGTTTAGAGGGTAAGGGGATCAATTCGGTGAAGGATTTAAAAGGGAAAAGAATATCAACCGGAGCACCAGGAAGTGCCACAGAGGTGGTCGCCTGCAGAATTTTAGAGGCATATGGAATCGATCCAGAGAAAGATGTTAAAAGAGATCGTCTCAGCGCAAGTGAATCAGCAGGGGCTTTAAAGGATAGGAAGATTGATGCCTATTTCTGGACAGGGGGGATTCCAACGTCCTCGGTGGTCGATTTAGCTGCTACCCCTGGAATTAAGATTAAACTACTCGACCATGGTGAAGTAATAGATAAGATGATTGCTAAGTATGGACCTATTTATTATAAAAACATTTGTCCTGCAAAAACCTATCCTTATGTCGATTACGATGTGACTACTGTGACAGCAGGTAATTTTTTAACGTGCCTTGAAAAGACGGACGAAAGATTAGCCTATAGTATTATTAAGGTTCTATTTGACCATAAAAAAGAATTAGAAACGAGCCATAAAGTGGCTCAACAACTCACATTGGAGAGCGCCGTATTAGGGTCACCATATCCGTTTCATCCAGGGGCTATCAAATTTTACAAAGAGAAAGGGATAAAAGTTCCTTTTTGAAGGGTTTGTTCAATTTTTCAATAAGAGGTTTAAAAATTTATCATGGATATTGTTACAGAATTGGTTAACCATATTGTTACTACTCAATTTGAAGATATACCTCATGAAGTGATAGAGGGGGAAAAAAAATTAATTATTGACTCATTGGGAGTAGCGATTGCAGGGGCTTACGCCCCAGGTTGCCAAGAAATTGTGACCCTTGTCAAGGAATGGAGTGGGAGGCCAGAGGCATCTCTAATTGTATATGGAGGAAAAGTTGCTTCACCTTGGGCTGCCTTAGCCAACAGCACTATGATGCATGCTTTGGATTTTGATGATACACTTGATGATTCGGCACTTCATGCCCATGTTTCTGTCCTCCCATCGGCATTAGCGATGGCCGAGCGGAAAGGGGATGTAACGGGAAAAGAATTGATTACTGCAGTGGTGCTTGGCGTAGACCTCGTTTGTCGGTTGGGTTTAGCCACCCGGAAGCCTCTTTCATGGATCCGGACTTCCACCTGTGGATCTTTTGGGTCTGCAGCCACTGCAGCAAAAGTGTTAAGGCTTGATCAGGAGGAGATGTTAAGAGCCCTCGGAATTGTTTATAGTCAGACTTCTGGAAATGCGCAATGCCTGATCGATGGAGGTCTTGTAAAGAGGATGCAACCAGCATTTTCAGCCCAGGCCGGAGTGGTTTCCGCTTTATTGGCTCAAAAGGGGGTTACGGGTGCAAAAAATGTGTTGGAGGGAAGATATGGTTTTTTTAACCTCTATGAAGGAGGTGATTATGATCGTGAAAAGATTTTAAGAGGATTAGGAAAACAATTTGAAGGTATGAAGTTGAGTATTAAACCCTATCCTTCATGTCGAATGACTCATGCTTCTATTGATGCTGCCCTTGCCATCAGAAGTGAAAATAAATTGGAACCTTTTGAAATCGAGGAAATAACGGTTCATGTATCAAAAATGGTTTATGACATAGTAGGAAGTCCTTTTACCATCCGTAAAAACCCCCAAGTAGATGCTCAATTTAGCCTTCCTTATACAGTCGCTGCCGCAATCTTAAGAGGGGATGTTTTTCTCAAGGATTTCGAGGAGGTTTGCATCAGGGACCCAGAAGTTCTTAAATTGGCTGAGAAGGTTAAGGTCCTCATTGACCCCGCTTTACAAGAGAGGGAATTGAGCATTGCTACCTTATCGGTTAAGACTCCCGAGGGGGTATATAGAAAAAAGGTTAGCAAAGTTAAAGGAAGCCCTTCGAATCCCATGAGCATGGATGAGTGTGTTGAAAAATTTAAGAAATGTTTTGCCTATACTCAAAAACATATTTCTCAAACAAAATTGGATGAAATCCTTGATGAGTTAATCCATTTCGAAAGGATAAGAAACATTAAGGAGTTCATGGATTTTTTTGCGGGGGCTTCATGTGGTTAGTGATATAGAGTTATTTTTCCTAATTTTCATCCACATTAAAATTTTTAGAAACAAATTCATTTAGAATCTTCCTCCCGTTGGAGGGTTTTTTATTTAAGCCTAAAAGAAGGAGTTTTATGACTAACATAGGTTCGTTTGTGAACGATCCTATTGCAAAGACATTAGCAAAGATCGTATCAGAGAAGTATGTATTGACGCACATCTTTGAAAGGATTAAGAGTTCGATCGATACCTTTCCCTATGAAGCAGAGCAAGAGAATTTGCCTCTTGCTATTGTAATGCCGAAATCCAAGGATGAAATCAGTGAAATTTTGAAGTATGCAAATCAGATAAACGTTCCTGTATTTATTAGGGGGTCAGGAACTTCCTTTACAGGTGCTTCAAGGTACCATTTTCCAGGAATTGTCATCAATACACATCGAATGAATGAGATTGAAGTATTTGAGGACTTTGGCTTTTTTGAATGTGGGCCGGGATGTATTTGTGAGGCTGTAGCTAAGGAGATCGAAACACGGGGTTATTTCCTTCCTTTTGCACCGGGTAGTCGATTAGTTGCAACCATGGGTGGGTTGATCGCTAACAACACTAGCGCTCATGTTGTGGATGCAAGTATTGGGAAACCTGGAGATTACGTCCTCGGCCTCGAAGTAGTACTTCCAAACGGGGAGGTCATTGAGACTGGTACAAAAGGGCTACGAAGACCGGCAGGCACAGATATGACCAAGTTATTTGTAGGAGGAGATGGTCTTTTTGGGGTAGTTACTAAGATTAGAATGAGACTTGTCCCGGCATTTGAAAGGGCATACGGAATAGCGATTTACAAAGATCTAAAGTCTGTTGCGAAGGGAGTTCAAAGAATGTATAGGGAGAAGAGGCCCCTTCCCCTATTTATGGAATTTATGGAAGAAGAGACCGCTAATATTGGATTTAAGATTAAGGGGCTTGAAATTCCAAAGGGATCACCCATTCTATTTGTAAGCATAGGAAATTCTAAAAAGGAAGCTTCACAGAGGGCCAAACAGATATTGAGTTCGTTGCTTGCCGAACATCCGATTGATGCCCAAGAAATTGAAGATATCGAATTATGGGAAAAGCTTTGGTCATCTCGAGAAGTAATCGGGTCATACCTCATGCAAGAAAGTGGTAATCAATGGTCCTCTGCTGAGGTGGTTTCAAATCTTTTGAAACTTGAAGAGTGCATGGAGGATGCCAGGCATTTCAACAAAGATTTGCCAGTCCTTTGCCAATTGAAGCTCTATTTGTTTGGGCACATCGGAGGTTTGACGATGCACCCTGGTGTGATTATCCCTAAAGAGTGGGATAACGAAAAGAAGAAGAGAGCCATTGAGGAAAAATTTCAGAGAGAGGCTGAATTGAACTTAAAGTATCAAACCTGTGGTGGAGAGTGGGGTCAATTTGCGAAACGAACCCCCTTTTTTATTCAGCGGTATGGAAGAGAAAGTTACGAGTTAGTAAAGAAGATAAAGAAGACTTTTGACCCAAATAATATTCTCAACCCAGGGATTTTGGAAGAAGTTACTCGACCATAAGGAGAATAGATGAATAAAGTGGAGATGTCAAAGGATTTTGGCATATCGGATGAAGAAAAAATTAGTGAAGATTTAAAAGAGGTTGTTCTTGATGCGGCAAAAAGATGCAGGAATTGCAATTATTGCTTTACGATTTGCCCTCTGTTTTACTCAACTCGTGGTTTTATGAGCCAGACTCCTTCTGGCATTTTGCAATCGATTAACTATGCCCTAAAATGGGATATGATTAAGGGAGAAAATCAAAAAATACTTCGGGATCTACTGTACCTATGTACGACTTGTAATGGATGCGTCCTCCGTTGCAAATCAAGGGCCACTGGACTTCCAGTGTTGAATGCCATTGAGGCAGGAAGAAAGTTATTGAGAGAGATGCTTATTGGGCCTCTTCCACAGCAGAGAAAGGCACTTAAAGATATTTATTTATATGGCAATCCTTATGGTGAGAAGCCTGAGAGGAGAACAGATTGGCTTAAAGGCTTGGGGTTGAAGGTGATTCCTCCTGAGAATGCAAAGACTTTATTTTATGTTGGATGCACGACTGCCTATGAACCCCACCTCCATCCTATAGGAAAAAGCTTGGTCAAATTACTCCAACATCTCTGTGTCGATTTTGGAATTTTCAAAGAGGAAGTTTGTTGTGGGGAACCTGCTCTAAGAATGGGGGATGAAGGTTTATTTCAAGAAATGATGAAGCGGAATCTCAACCAATTTAGAGACCTTGGCATAAATAGGGTTATAACCGTTTCACCCCATTGTTTTAACACTTTTATGAATGAATATTCATCCATTGAGGGAGAGATTAAAATTCAACATTACACTCAATTCTTAGCAGAAGCATTCAAGGAGAGAAAACCTTTGTTAAAGAAGAGATCTTCTACTATTATTACCTATCATGACCCATGTTATCTTGGAAAACACAATCAGATTTTTAGTGCCCCGAGGGAACTTTTACAGATGATCCCTGGGATAAAATTAGTAGAGATGAAGATGAATAGGGAAGAAAGCCTTTGCTGTGGGGGCGGAGGGGGAAGGATGTTTGCCGAGGTGGAGGAGGAAAAAAAATTATCAGATATACGAATCTCACAAGCTTTAGAAGTTGGAGCAAATATCATTGCCACCGCTTGTCCGTGGTGTTATAAGATGCTTCAGAATTCAGTTCAGGACTCTCGTCTTAGTGATAGAATTATGGTTAAAGATGTGGCTGAAATTTTAAGTGAAGAATTAAATTGATTGAAATTCAACCTATCTTTTCTTTTCCCCGCTTTACAAACGCAATGATGTCTAAAGAGTGTTTAGTGTTCTTTGGGAAGTTCGCAGAGTTCGATGAGAACACCACCTGTGGATTTGGGATGAACAAAGGCGACTTTTGTGCCATGGGCACCAGGCCTTGGTTTCTGGTCAATCAAGGTGGCCCCCTTCTCAAGATAGGCCTTCACCTCTGCTTCCACATCGTCCACTTCAAAACAGATGTGATGAATTCCCTGCCCTTTTGACTCTAAAAATTTGACCAGCGGGGAATCTGGTTCCGAGGGCTGGACCAGTTCGATGTTGGATTCCCCAATCTTAAAAAATCCCACCCTTGTTTTTTGTGCGCTAACTACCTCTACCCCTGAAAGGGTAAGACCCAATACTTCTTGATAAAATTTGGCTGCCTCCTCAAGATTGTTTACGGCAATGGCAATGTGGTTAATCTTTTTGAGCATCTTGAACTCCTTTAAGGAAACTCGAGTCTTATGACCTATGTAATGTCATGCTGAACTTGTTTCAGCATCTCTAAAAGTCATCGCTCAAATCTTTCCAGCCTGGGTTAAACTGATTTATCAAATTCATTTTCCATTCCCTGTGCCAATTCTTCAGCTGTTTCTCCCTAATTATCGCACTTTCAATATCTTTTGTTGTCTCATAATAGACAAGTTTCAGTAGATTATATTTCTTTGTAAAACCTTCGACAAGCTTATTTTTGTGTTCGAATATCCTGCGGATTAGGTCGTTCGTAACACCTATATAAAGGACCTTGTTTGATTTGTTTGTGAGGATGTATACAAAATATTGTTTATCCTCTGCCATAGCAGGGTAATTCAAAATCTTGAGATTCCGAAACAAGTTCGGAATGACATGTAATCGGGGCCCTAAGTTTGGATTTCTACTTTTACTGTTTCTTTTATGTACTTAATGATATCCTCAGTGGAGGTTCCAGGTTGGAAGATTTCACGAATCCCTGCCCTTTTCAACCCAGGGATATCATCCGCTGGAATGATCCCCCCTCCGAAAACGATAATATCATCTGCCCCTTTCTCTTTAAGGATTTGAACCACCTTTGGAAAGAGAGCATTATGGGCACCCGAAAGACAGGAAAGACCTACAATGTCCACTCCTTCTTGAATAGCAGCATTTGCAATCTGTTCAGGGGTTTGACGGATTCCTGTATAGATGACCTCCATCCCGGCATCCCTCAATGCTCGTGCAATCACCTTTGCACCTCTATCATGGCCATCAAGTCCTGGTTTTGCAATCAACACACGAATCTTACGAGACATGTCTTTCCTCCGTAACAATTTCGGATTGCAGATTTCTCCCCCCTCACCCCCGCCCTCTCCCCGGTGGGGAGAGGGGAAGGGTGAGGGCCTGCAATCCGCATTCGGTTATCGTTCTCTGTACTCCCCAAACACCTCTCTCAGTGTATCCGAAATCTCCCCCAGAGTGGCGTAGGCCTTTACCGCTTCTAAGATGGGTGGAACGACATTGTCCGTTCCCTGGGCAGCCTTCTTTAGTTTTGCGAGGGCCTCCTTTACCTTACCTGGATCTCTTTCTTTCTTTACCCTTGAGAGTTTTTCCTTTTGATACTTCTCTACTTCGGGCTGAATCCGGAGGATATCCCGAAGAGGAGGTTCTTCAATCTGAAATTGGTTTACCCCAACGATGATTCGCTTCTTCGATTCAATTTCTTTCTGATACTGGTAGGCGCTCTCCGCAATTTCCTGCTGGATGTATCCTGATTCAATGGCCTTAATGGCACCCCCCATTTCGTCGATCTTCTGAATATATTCCATTGCCTTTTTCTCGATCTCATTGGTGAGGGTTTCCACTGCATAGGAACCTGCCAGGGGATCAATCATCTCTGCAACCCCGCTTTCATAAGCGATGATTTGCTGGGTTCTTAAAGCAATCCTTACAGAATCCTCAGAGGGTAGGGCATAGGCTTCGTCTCTGGAGTTGGTATGAAGCGACTGAGTCCCACCCAGGACTGCGGCAAGGGCCTGAAAGGCTACTCTTACTACATTGTTATCCGGTTGCTGGGCTGTAAGGGTACACCCTGCAGTCTGAGTATGGAAACGAAGCATACAGGATTCATCCCTCTTCGCCTTAAACCGTTCCTTCATAATCTTTGCCCAGAGCCTTCGAGCTGCCCTAAACTTCGCAATCTCTTCTATAAAATTGTTATGGGAGTTGAAAAAGAACGAAAGCCTGGAGGCGAAGGAATCCACATCGAGTCCTGCTTGGATTGCCGCCTCAACATAGGCAATACCATTGGCCAGGGTGAAGGCTACCTCTTGAACCGCAGAGGAGCCTGCCTCGCGGATGTGGTAACCACTAATGCTAATGGTGTTCCACCTTGGGAGGTTTTCTTTGCAGAAGGCAAAGATATCGGTGATGATGCGCATGGACTCAAGAGGAGGGTAGATATAGGTTCCTCGGGCTGGATATTCTTTTAGAATGTCATTCTGAATGGTCCCCTGTAGTGCTTCTGATTTGACTCCCTGTTTTTCTGCCACAGCCATATACATGGTGAGAAGAATTGCTGCTGTAGAGTTAATGGTCATTGATGTGGATACCTTATCGAGGGGGATGCCCTCGAAAAGGATTTCCATGTCTTTTAACGTATCAATGGCTACCCCCACCTTTCCCACCTCGCCCTCCGCAAGAGGATGGTCGGAATCGTAGCCAATCTGAGTGGGCAAGTCAAAAGCAACGCTTAAGCCCGTCTGCCCATGTTCGAGGAGATATTTATATCGTTTGTTCGTCTCTTCAGCAGTAGCAAATCCAGCATACTGTCGCATGGTCCAGAAACGGCCTCGATACATGGTAGGCTGAACCCCCCGGGTAAAAGGGTATTCTCCTGGAAATCCCAAATCCTCGCAATAATCAATATCCGCAACATCCAGAGGGGTATAGAGGCGTTTTAATTCAATATGAGAGGTTGTTTGAAAAGTGGATTGTCGTTCAGGCGCTTTTGAGATAACTTTCTGGAGAGTGGTTTTCTCCCAGCGCTCAAGTTCTTCACGAATGTTTTTAGACATAATTCACCTCATCTATGATTTCAGATTTCGGATTGCGGATTTCGGAATACAAAACCTTTCTCGAATAATAAAAGTAATTATTTCTTTTTAATCCGCATTCCGCATTCTGCAATCCCCAATTGTCACAGTGGTATGTTTCCGTGTTTACGCCATGGATTGGTGTCCACTTTGGTTTTCAGAACATCTAAGGCCTGTATGATTTTTGGACGGGTCTCCTCAGGTTCAATGATCTCATCCACGTATCCCAATTCAGCAGCCTTATAGGGGCTGGCAAATTTCATCTGATATTCTTCCACCAGGCGTTGCCTTGTTTCTTCAGGATTCTCGGCCTCTTTGATCTCGTTGCGAAAGATGATATTGACAGCACCCTCTGCTCCCATGACTGCAATCTCAGCAGTTGGATAACAATAGTTGATGTCTCCCCGAATATGTTTACTGGACATTACATCATAGGCCCCTCCATATCCCTTACGGGTGATGATGGTGATTTTGGGAACGGTGGCTTCGCAAAAGGCATAGAGGAGTTTAGAGCCATGTCGAATGATTCCCCTTTCTTCCATATCTATTCCAGGGAGGAAACCCGGGACATCCACAAAGGTTACAATGGGGATATTGAAACAATCACAGAATCGAACAAAACGGGCAGCTTTAACTGATGAATCCGGATCGAGCGAGCCTGCCAACCAGTTGGGTTGGTTGGCAACAATCCCCACAGGCATCCCATTATAACGGGCAAACCCAATAATGATATTCTTTGCCCAATCCTTCTGGACTTCAAGGAAATAACCTTCGTCCACGGTTCCAACAATAATCTTCTTCATGTCATAGGCCTTTTTAGAATCCTCAGGGATGATGGTCTTAAGATAATCTTCCATTCGATTGGGGTCATCGTTGCATGGGATAATAGGTGGTTTTTCGCGATTATTTTGAGGAAAGAATCTTAACAGTTCTTTGATGATTCGGATGGTATCTTCATCATTCTCTCCAGCGAAGTGCGCCACACCACTCTTTTCCATATGGACCTTTGATCCCCCCAATAGTTCAGACGTAATGGGTCTTCCATCTGCAGTTTCAGTCTTTTTCAAGGCTGCCCTGATCACATCTGGACCCGTAATGTGCATGTAACTAGTCTTTTTGGTCATGATAATGAAGTCGGTCATTGCAGGGGAGTAGACTGCACCTCCTGCGCAAGGGCCCATAATAGCAGAGATTTGTGGAATGACTCCTGAGGCAAGTACATTTCTTAAAAAGATATAAGCATAACCGGCGAGGCTCTCCACTCCTTCTTGGATCCTTGCTCCTCCAGAGTCATTGAGGCCAATCACTGGGACCCCTGTCTTCATGGCAAGGTCCATCACTTTACAAATCTTTTCAGCAAAGGCCATTCCCAATGCCCCGCCAAATACAGTGAAGTCCTGTGAGAAGACATAGACCAATCGTCCCTCAATCTTTCCATATCCTGTTACCACCCCATCTCCCCAAAACTTCTTCTTTTCCATCCCAAAATCATGGCAACGGTGTGTGACAAAACGGTCCAGTTCAACAAAGGTTCCTGGATCAAGGAGTATATCAATCCTTTCCCTGGCTGTGAGTTTCCCATCTTTGTGTTGTTTATCAATTTTTTCTTGGCCTCCTCCTAAAAGGGCCTCCGCTCTTCTCCTTTCTAATTCCTTTCGAATGCCATTGATTGATCTCATGGACAAATCTTCCTCCTTCCTATTCAGGCCTTACCTTAAATTTCAAAATTAGGATTTAGGAATTTTTAATGGCTTTTTAATTCACTTGCCATAATCTCTTCTGCCAGAGAATAGGGATCTATTCGGCGGGTCATAATATCATCGATCATTTTATCCCATTTCCCTTCCCGTTCAATTTTTTCAATGAGATGGGCCATCACTTCGCTTTCAAGAATTTCTAAAAAGGTTTTTCTTACTCTCTCCCTCAGTTTCTTTTCAAGGAGATGATTCTGTTCCAGAGTTTGTTTATGTCGATAGATACCATAGACCAGTTCAAAAATTCCTTTGCCTAAAATCGCCTCGGTTTTGAAAATGGGAGGTTCCCAGCCATCCTCTCTTTTTCTTCCCATTTCAAGGACCATCCTTAGATCGCGTTCCATTTTATCCGCTCCTTCTCGATCCGCCTTATTGATCACAAAGATATCTCCAATCTCAATGATGCCTGCTTTGATGGCTTGGATATCATCTCCTAATCCAGGAACGAGAACAACGATGGAAGTATGGGCGGTGTGAACGATCTCCACTTCATCTTGTCCGACCCCGACCGTTTCAACCAGGATAATATCCTTCCCCATCGCATCCATGACATGGATAATATCTTGTGTGGAACGAGTCAATCCTCCCAAACACCCACGAGTGGCTAAAGATCGGATGAATACTCCTTCATCCGTAGCGTGGCGTTGCATCCGAATTCGATCACCCAAGATCGCTCCTCCAGTAAATGGACTGGTTGGATCGACAGCCACAATCCCCACGCTTTTTCCTTCTTTCCGGAAAATATCTACCATCCTGTCCACAAGCGTTGACTTGCCAGATCCTGGTGGGCCTGTAATGCCGATGATATAGGCTCTGCCTGTCTTAGAATAGAGTTCTTTCAAGGGTTCTATGGCAGAGGGCATATGATCATCGATATCCCTCATCAATCGGGAGGCGGCTCGAATATCTCCCTCTAAAATTCTTTTGGCGAGGCTCATCGGTTTATTAAAATAACAGAATTAACCTCGATAGGCAATAGGAAAATAAGGGAGGGGTTTGAATTCTGATTTAGGAATCGAATCCTTATAAAAGAGACTTAGTAACGTTATAGAGCCCTTCCTGGAACACCAATGTGACGAGCGATGACAATTCGCTGGACTTCTGAGGTTCCTTCACCAATATCAAGAAGTTTCTGGTTTCGATAATGTCGCTCGACCGCATACTCCTTCATCAACCCATATCCGCCATGAAGTTGGACTGCCTGATTGGCAACTCGATGATACATCTCAGAGCAGAACATCTTTGCCATCGCCGATTCTTTAGAAAAGGGTCGGCCCTGTTCACAGAGCCAACAGGCTTTATAGAGAAGAAGCCTTGCTAATTCAATCTCTGTAGCCATGTCAGCAAGTTTAAAGGCGTTGACCTGAAAAGAGCCGATTGGCCTTCCAAATTGCTCTCGTTCATTAGCATATTTGAGGGCCAATTCAAAGGCGCCCTGAGCCCCTCCTAATCCCATTGCGGCAATGCTAAGCCTTCCTCCGTCGAGGGTAGCCAGCATCTGATGGAATCCATCTCCCCGACGTCCAAGAAGGTTCTCCTTAGGAACCCTACAATCGGTAAAATAGAGTTCTCCTGTATTGGAAGCCCTCCAGACCATCTTTCCGTGCATCGTCTTGGTCGTGAAACCAGGCGTGCCATTTGGGACAAGAATACAAGAAAGTTCGTTTCTTCCGTCTTCCCTTTTTCCGGTCACTGCCTGCACAACGCAGACCCTGCTGATCTCTGTAGTGGAATTGGTGATAAAGATTTTTGAACCATTAATTACCCAGTAGTCTCCCTCTAAGACCGCTGTGGTTCGAGAGGCCCCGGCATCGGAGCCTGCATTGGGTTCGGTTAAACCAAATGAGGAGAGGGCTTTTCCTGCACAGAGGTCAGGAAGCCACTTCTTTCTCTGCTCTTCATTCCCATAATAATAGATGGGAGAGATCCCTAAGGAGTTTCCAGCAGCAAGGGTGGCTGCTTGTGAACCATCAATTCTTGCAATCTCCTCCACTGCGATAATATAGGAGATATAGCCCACATTGCTTCCCCCATATTCCTCAGGAACGAATGGACCAAAAAGGCCAAGTTCTCCCATGCGTTTGGTGAGATGGCAGGAAAACTCCTCTTTATCATCCAGTTCTTGGGCTACAGGAGCGATCTCCTTTTCAGCAAAGTTACGAACCATTTTACGAAGCATCTGTTGCTCTTCTGTTAGATCAAAATCGAGTGGCATAAGAACCTCCTCCGATTTCGGATTGCGGATTTTGGAATTCGGAATATGAATAGATTCAAAAAATAGGTTCAGAGTTCGGAGTTTAAAATCCTATGCTCCGAACCCCGAACTGATGACTCCAAACCCCCTCACCCTCCCCTCTCCCCCACAGGGGAGAGGGATGGGGTGAGGGGCAAATTATTTGATGGGTTTAAAATATTTGATGTCTAAAATACTACCCTCGCGGTCTTTTTTAGGTTTGAAGACTGTTTCCACTGGCATCCCAATGTAAACATTTTCAAAATCGACCTCATCCAACCAGTGGACCAGAAAACCTTGAGTACCATCAATTTGAATCACCGCTACAATAGAAGGTTTCTCTTTCCGGGTCCCTTCATAGGTTTCATAACACTGAGTAAAGGTATGGACCTTCCCTTTTGTCCCAACATCGACGTAGTTATCCTCGAGTCTTGCAAAACATTTTTCACAAAACATTTTGGCGGGCACATAGGTAGTCTTGCAGGTTTCACATTTAGAACCCAGAACCTTTCCATTCATGAGTTCCCGAAAGAATTTTTCTCCTGCTCTTCCAACCGTATAAATATAACTCATCGGGATTTGACCTTCCCAATAAGTTACATCCGTTGTCTTTTGAAGTCGTTCAATTAATGCCATGTTTTCACCTCCTAAATTAGGAAATCCGAAATCCGAATATCGAAATCCGAAACAAGCACCAAATCCAAATTTTCAAAACGAAAAGTTTTAAGTTTCGTATTTCTGGCATTTGAATTTGTTTCGAAATTCGTGCTTCGGGTATCGAATTTTATCTTTATTCAATGGGTTTAAAATATTTGATATCGGTAATCGCTCCGATTCTCTCCTCGGGGGGCTTCCAAACAGCCTTCACTTTCATCCCTCGATAAATCTTCCATGGGTCCACTTCATTGAGGTGGTGGAGAATGCCCATTCCTTTGGTTGCCCCATCGATTTCAATGACTGCTGGGGTGAAGGGTCTAACTCCGCCTTTGATATCAAGACGGCCTGCCTTCCAATCTACATAACTGATGACCCAGGTGTTCACAATACCCGTATCCTGAACATAAACCCACTCTCCCGTGGGGACCCAGCAGAGTTCACAGAACATCCTCGGAGGAATAAGGATTCGATGACATTTATTACATTTCTTGGCGATAATCTTTCCATTTTTTAATTCTGCAAGATATCGACCTATGGCGGGACCATTATCCCAGGCATATTTGAGTTTGGGTGTCCATTTTACTGAGAGAACTTTTCCTTTCTGTATTTCCTCAGAACTCAATTTTGTTGCGGTTTTCTCTACCATCTTTTCTGTAATCTCCATGATCTCACCTCCTTTTAACTTCTCATCACGACCACTGTTCCTACCTGCATTAGGTCTCCCCACGCCTGAGCAAGACCGCAGGTGGGTTTCCCTGGGACCTGTCTCTTCCCGGCTTCGCCTCTAAGTTGCAAGAAGATTTCTATCACTTTCATCAATCCTGTGGCTGCGATTGGATTGCCCACGCCCAACGCTCCTCCAGAGGGACAGGTAGGGAG
Organism: uncultured Syntrophaceae bacterium; assembly: GCA_964517975.1. GTDB lineage: Bacteria > Desulfobacterota > BSN033 > BSN033 > UBA1163 > JBBIRM01. The sequence goes on along the minus strand of CAZFDM010000155.1, from coordinate 9,839 downwards.
GTTTCCATTGCGATTGAAATATCCATCTTTTAGCATTTCTACGGATTTTCCTCTTGGTGCCAAGAGGAGTCCTTCAATGTGATGGAGTTCTTTGTAGGTAAATGGATCATAAGGCTCAGCGACATGTATCTCTTTTGAAGGTTCTTTGATACCAGCCATCTTGTAGGCCATTCTCGCAGCAACTTCGACATAATCCGGGTAATAAAGGTCTCGTGTGCACCAGTAAGCGGTATCGAGACACCAACCAACCCCATCAATCCAAATAGGTTTTTCTGTTACCCTACGAGCAACATGTTCCGCTGCTAATACAATAGCTGCCGCCCCATCACTTGTAGGACTGATATCCAGACGATTCACAGGCCATGCCATGATCTCTGAATTGAGCACGTCTTGGACTGTTATTTCAGCGCCCAATTGGGCTGAAGGATGATCCAAGGCATTTTTCTTATTTTTTACAGCGACCAGAGCGATATCCTCTTTTTTATATCCATGAGTGGTCATAAATCGGTTCATTTCAATAGCAAAGATCCAGATCAGAGTAGGGTAGAGGGGTTGCTCTGTTGTATGATCAAAGATGGTTAAAAATGCCCCTGCAGGATGGGGATAGGCACAGGACATCTTCTCTTCAGCCACGACCAGACAGGTGTCAAACATCCCTGAAGCAACATGAAACCAGCCATGTATCGGTGAAAGGACCCCTGTTCCACCTCCTACATAATGTCTCATATAGGGTTTTCGATAGGCTCCTGATCCATCTGAGAGATATTCTCCTTTCATATGAATCCCATCGAATGCATCTGGTGCAGTGCCATGAACCACACATTCAATATCCGATAGTTTCATCTCACAAGAATCTAAGGCCATTTTAGTTGCCTCGTAGGCCAATTCTTTGGGTGTTTCCATTGCATTACGGTAAAATTTGGTTATTCCTGCTCCAACGATAGCCACTCTTCTCATCCTCTTCACCTCCTTCTTAATTGCTCAGAATCACGACGGTTCCAGTGGTTGTTGGGATTCCCCTCCAACTTTGTGCCAGCCCCGTAGTCACATTTTTGAGTTGATTCTTTCCTGCCTCACCTCTCAACTGACGAACGACTTCGAGAACCTTGTGTCCACCATTAAGTTCATAGAGATTGCCAACACCCAGGCACCCTCCAGATGGATTAACAGGAAATTCCCCGGTGATCTCTGTCCCTCCTATTTCTGTAAGAGGACCTGCCTCTCCCTTTTTGCAGATTCTCATGGCTTCGAGATGCTGTAATTCTTTATAGGAGAATTCATCGTTTACCTCTGCAAAATCGATTTCTTTTCTTGGATAACGAATCCCAGCCATCTTATAGGCCATTTCAGCGGCTATTTGAGCATAAATCGCTTCTCCCCAATTCCGAGTCTCAAGACCTGGTGTATCTGAACACCATCCAATCCCTCTAATCCAAATGGGTTTGTCTGAAAGAGCTTTTGCCGTCTCCTCTTCGGCAAGGACAACGACCACTGCTCCATCCGAATGAGGGGAAATATCCATTTGAGTTAGTGGAAAAGAGACCACTTCTGAATTGAGGACATACTCTGTATCGATCAGGACGCTATGACCAGCATAAGGATTGTTCAAGGCATTCTTTTTATTTTTTACCACCACCCTTGCACATTGCTCCCGTGTTGTACCCGTTTCATACATGAACCGAGTCATTTCCAAGGCAGCCACTGCATGAGGACTTTCTCTGAGTGGCCGATTATATATGGGATCCATTGCAAAGGTCACCATTTCTGATAGGGTAAGCATATTGGAGGCTTTGCTCAACCCTTGGACCACCGAGATGGGACCAATCCCAGAGAGGATCATCATGTAAGCAGAGGCCAATGAGTGGATGAAGTCCCCTGGAACGGTATAAATAGGCTTAAGCACTGCCCCCAACTGATCGGGAGAATATTCGTCAGCAATACTGTAGCCTTCAAAAAAATCCTCTGCGGTACTGACAAATGACCCAACATCTTTTGGTTCAATACCAGCATCCAGATAGGCCTTCATGGCTGCTTCATAGGTTAATTCCCTGTAAGAGACATCAGGAGTTGTGGCCCGAAACCCTGTTGTTCCTATTCCAATAATCGCAACTCGTTTTGCCATCTTAGTTTTTCCTCCTTTCCTTTATACTTTTCACTTTGGACTGATAAACCCTTCACCTCCTTCCTTTTCAAATTCAGAAATCAGAATACTCAGTGAGGAGTTTAACCTATTTAGAAATTATAAAAATCCACTTAACGTAAACTGTAAGATAAAGTGGAAAAAAAATATAATTTTACACTCCCAAGAATATCCAATTTTGAATTTTAGGTCAAGATGTTATTTTAAAAAATTTGGCTCTAAATAAATTTTCAAAATTTATTCAATAGTTAGATACCATTACTTTCGGGGCTTAATATTTTCTTTAACCCAATTAACGGCTTCTTCAATAGGGGTGCCAGGAGTGAAAATGGCTTTAACCCCACATTGAGTCAATGCAGGAATGTCCTCTTCAGGAATTATCCCACCTCCAAAGACGACGATATCCTCTGCCCCCTTCTTTTTAAGTAACTCGATGACCTCTGGAAATATGTAATCATGAGCCCCAGAAAGGATCGAGAGTCCAATGGCATCCACATCTTCTTGGATGGCAGCCGAAACAATCTGTTCAGGTGTCTGGTGAAGCCCTGTGTAGATGACCTCAAAGCCTGCATCCCGAAACCCCCGAGCAATCACCTTGGCCCCTCGGTCGTGTCCATCCAACCCTGGTTTTGCAATCAGGATTCGAACCTTTCGTTCCATGCGCTCCTCCATCATCCCGTCCCTATCCCTTTCCCTTTTTGAGGGAAGGTGGGGGAGGGGTTAAAAATATCCCGGATCCGAATATCTCCCAAAAACTTCTCTCCAGACATCACAGATTTCTTGAATCGTGGCATATTCCCTTACCGCATTGATGAGGTGAGGCATGAGATTTTCCCCATTTTGAGAGGCCTCACGGATTTTTTGGAGCAGTTCTTTTACCTTTTGGCTATTTCGGGTCTCCTTCACTTGACGAAGCCTCCTGAGTTGTCTCTCTTCAATCTCTGGTTTCATCCTCCAGATCGTAATGGGAGGATGATCTGTTACATATTTATTCACACCTACTAAGACCTTCTCCCCTGAATCGATCTGTTTTTGATATCTATATGCAGATTCTGCTATCTCGGCTTGGGGATAACCCCTTTCGATGGCAGCAACCATTCCCCCCATTTCATCAATCTTTTTTATATATTCCCATGCCTGTTCTTCTATTCTATTGGTCAAGGCTTCAACAAAATAAGAACCTGCCAGAGGGTCAATGGTGTTGACCACTCCAGTCTCTTCAGCAAGGATTTGTTGGGTTCGGAGGGCAATGGTGGCCGCTTCTTCAGTCGGGATTGCATAGGTTTCGTCTAAAGAGTTGGTATGAAGGGATTGAGTCCCCCCTAAGACTGCGGCAAGGGCTTCATAAGCGGTTCGAACCACATTATTATAAGGCTGCTGAGCGGTTAAGGAACATCCAGCAGTTTGGGTGTGGAAACGGAGCATCCAAGAACGGGGATTTTTTGCAAGGAAGCGCTCTCGCATGATCTTTGCCCACATTCGCCGGGCGGCTCTGAATTTTGCGATCTCTTCAAAAAAGTCAATATGGGAATCGAAGAAGAAAGAGAGCCTTGGAGCAAAGTCATCCACATTGAGGCCCCTTTCCATAGCGGCCTCCACATAGGCAATCCCATCCGCCAGGGTAAAAGCAAGCTCCTGGACAGCAGTGGCTCCAGCTTCGCGAATATGATACCCACTAATGCTGATCGTATTCCAGCGAGGAACCTCTTTGGTACAGTATTCGATGGTATCCACAATGATTTTAAGAGAGGGCTTAGGAGGAAGCATAAAGGTTTTCTGCGCAATAAACTCCTTAAGCATATCATTCTGGATCGTTCCACCAATGTCTTTTTTACTCACTCCCTGTTTTTCTGCAACTACAATATACATGGCCAATAAGATAGAGGCAGGAGGGTTGATTGTCATCGAGGTGGTGACCTTATCGAGGGGAATTCCTTCAAAGAGGATTTCCATATCCTTAAGCGTATCAATGGCGACTCCACATTTTCCAACCTCTCCTCGGGACATTGGGGAATCACTATCATATCCCATGAGGGTTGGGTAGTGGAAGGCAATGGATAGACCTGTTTCACCGTGAGCCAAGAGATAATGGAAACGTTTGTTGGTCTCCTCTGGTCCCCCTAAACCAGAGAACATTCTCATGGTCCAGAGTCTCCCCCGATACATAGAGGGTTGAATTCCTCGGGTAAAGGGATAGATTCCAGGGAAGCCGATATCCTTTGAATAATCTAAGCCCTCGATATCCTCCGGGGTATAGAGACCTTTGATCTCCAAATCTGAGATGGTCGTGAAGCGAGGAAGACGTTCTGGAGTTTCAGAAAGAATTTTTGAAAGGTCCTCTGTCCACTTTCTTTTTCCCTCTCCGATCTTTTTGAGTTGGTCTTCTTTAAACATTTGGCCCCCTTCTTTTCGTGTACCGTTTTTGTGAATTGTGATTCATAAATTCCTTAACCTTCACACACACGAATCACTGACACCGAATCAGATTTCAATTCCCTCTCTGGCTTTCATCCCCCTTTTGTAGTAATGTTTTCTTTCAACCATCTCCGTGACCAGATCAGCCTTTTCCAATACTTCTGGTTTTGGATTTCTCCCTGTCAACACCAGTTCCACTCCAGGGGGTTTTAAATCCATCAGTGAAAGAAGGTCGCCCAGAGGGATTAACCCATAATCAACGGCCAGATTAATCTCATCAAGGATAATGATATCATATTCCTGATTCTCCATGACCTTTTTTACAAAAGAAAATCCTTCCTGGGCCAGTTGAATATCAATGGAATCTGGAGCAACCTTTGAGACAAATGTATCCCGACCAATCATTTTTATGGTTAACAGAGGAGATAATTTCTTGGCAGATTCGACTTCACCCTCACCCGTTGTCCCTTTCATAAATTGAACGATCAATACCTTTAGCCCATGCCCCACTGCCCTAAAGGCCAATCCCAAGGCTGCAGTGGTTTTCCCTTTTCCATCCCCAGTATAGACCTGGATAAGACCCCTTTCCATAATAACGATGAATGATGAATGATGAATAATGAACTACAAACTCCGAACTAACAGAGTTCTCTGATTTGAGCAATGATCTGTTCTGCCCGAAAGTGCCTTAAACTGATGGCCCCAGAAGGGCAGGTAGCATTACAGGCACCACATCCCTTGCAGAGGGCCTCATTGACGGTCATTACTTTTTTATAGGGATCGACCTTCAAGGCTCGGTATTCGCAAATCTGTTCGCAGAGACCACAGCCTGCGCAGATCAGGGGATCGACGTTCGCGGTGATGGGTTCAATCCTCACCTTTTTTGTAAAGAGAGGGATGGTTGCTCTCGAAGCAGCGCCGTGGGCCTGAGAGAGGGTATCGAGGATATCCTTTGGACCTTGACAGGTGCCAGCCAGAAAGATGCCATCTGTAGCCGTATCGAGGGGTCTTAGTTTGGGATGAGCCTCCAAATAGAACCGATCAGGACCCTGGGAAAGTTTGAGAAGGGTTCGAAGATGATCTGCATCTTTTCTCTGGGTGAGCCCAGTGGCTAAAACGACTAAGTCCACTACTTCCTCGTAAGGTTCTCCTAAGAGTTCGTCATCTGCCCTAACGATCAACTGTCCGGATCTCTGATAGATTTCCGAAGGAATTCCTTTCCGATAGAGGACGCCCTTCTTCTGAACCTGCTCATAGAATTCTTCCATTCCCTTTGCAAAAGCCCTTATATCAATATAACAAACCGTCACTTTTGCTTCAGGGAGTCTCTCTTTGAGCAGATAAGCCTGTTTGGCTGTAAACATACAGCAGACCCTCGAACAATATTCATTGCCCACCGTTTTATCCCTCGATCCAACACATTGAATAAAGAGAATGTTCTTGGGCTCCTTGCCATTAATGAGCAGTTTCCCTTGGGTAGGACCACTCTCAGAGATCAATCTTTCAAATTCCAAAGCAGTGATCACATTTTGATAAAGGCCATAACCCAATTCAGGTTTAAGTTTGGGATCAAAGAGGTCATACCCTGTTGCCACAACGATCGTTCCCACTTCGACCTGGACCTCCATCCCTACCTCTTCAAACTGAATTGCCCCTTCAGGGCAGATTTCCTTACACTTACCACAATCCCCCTTCTGGAGGAAGAGACAGTTTTGGGGATCAATAAGATAACGGTGAGGAATGGCATGGGGAGAAGGGAGATAGATGGCTTTTCTTTTCGACCATCCCAAATTGAATTCGTTTGGAACTTCAACGGGACAGACCTCTTCACATTTTTTACAAACCCTGCACCTTTCTTGGTCTACGTATGTGGGATCATGTTTAATCCTGACTTTGAAATTGCCGATAAACCCTTCTATCTCTTTCACCTCGCTATTGGTGAGAAGGTGAATTCGTGGATGATTTCCCACCTCTTCCATCTTTTTAAGAAGGAAGGATGAGGTTTCTACCAGATTGGGTAGGACCCGATCAATCTGTAAGAGGTGTCCGCCCAGAGTCGGAGATTTTTCTACAAGATAAACCTCAAAACCAGAATGAGCGATGTCAAGAGCGGCCTGAATTCCTGCAATGCCTCCCCCAATCACCAAGGAAGAAGGAGTCACCCCAACCTCGTTTTCCTCGAGGGGTTCATGAAGGGAGACCTTGGCCACTGCGGAGGCAATCAAATCCATCGCCTTTTTCGTCGCTTCCTCTTTATCCTGATGGACCCAGGAACACTGTTCTCGGATATTGGACATCTCAAAATAGTAGGGGTTAAGTCCTGCTTGGCGACAGACATTCCGGTAAGTAGGTTCATGCATTCTTGGAGAGCAAGCGGCTACGACAATACGATCAAGAGCCAAATGTTTAATATCGTTTTTAATCAAATCCTGGCCAGGATCGGAGCACATGTATTGATAATTTCGGGCGATCGCAACATTGGGAAGAGACTGTGCGAACTCTGTTACCTTTGCAATATCCACAGTCGCCGCAATATTGATCCCGCAATGACAGATATAGACACCGATCTTCATATTTCGTGGTTCGTGATTCGTGACTCGTGATTGGTATAATTTTTTTTATAATTCACCATTCACGGATCACGATTCACGACTCTCCTTCCTTTTGCAAGCAGGGCACAGGCCAAAGAGGCTGCACCACTGGCCTGTGCCACCGTATCTGGGATGTCCTTTGGTCCCTGACAGCATCCTGCGAGGAAGATTCCTTCAACCTTGGTCACAATAGGATCGAGACCAGAGGCCTCGGCATAAAATTTATCAGAAGAACTTTCCAGCCCCAACATGTTTTTTAAAAAATCGTCTTCTTTTCGGGGAACAAGTCCTGAGGCCAAAACGACTAAGTCTGCTTCTAATTCAAAGGGTTCTCCTAAGAGGGTGTCCTCTCCCCTGACTACTAACCTTCCATTCTTTCGGTAAACCTCCGAGGGGTTTCCTCTCCGATAGATGATCTCTTCTTTCTGAACCCTTTCATAAAATTCTTCAAACCCCTTCCCGAATGCCCTCACATCCATGTAGAGAACTGTGATATGGGCTTCCGGAATCTTATCCCTGAGAAGGTGGGCCTGTTTGGCTGTATACATACAGCACACCCTCGAGCAGTATTCATTGCCGACTGTATGATCCCTTGATCCCACACAGTGGATGAAGACGATATCCTTTGGTTTCTTTCCCTGGATCACAATCTCGCCTTTTGTAGGTCCCGATGCAGAGCAGAGCCTCTCCAATTCAAGCCCCTGGAGGACATTGGGATAGATCCCATATCCGAATTCGGGTTTGTCCTTTGGATTGAAAGGATCAAAGCCTGTTGCAACCAAAATGGCACCTACGCGTAGGTCAATAATCTCCTCCTTCATTTCATAAACTACGGCTTTAGGTTGACAATATTTAGCGCATTCTCCACAATCCGAGCATCCCCCACAACTAAGACAACGACTGGCTTCTTTGACGGCTTCTTCCATGGTGAGGCCGGGCTTAAGAGGTTTAACCATTTCAGGTAAGGTTTCTCTTTCTTCTCTTTTAGAGTCGGGTAATTGAGTTCTCATGGGGGAGATCTGTATTCCCTCCAATTCCCTTCCCGAGATCAGATCTTCCCCTCGGAGGTAACGGTCAATCGAAATGGCTGCCTTTCTTCCATGAGCCATGGACTCGACAATTGTTCCTGGTCCAGTCACTGCATCTCCCCCTGCAAAAACTCCCTTCAGGTCTGTTTCAAGGGTGAGTGGGTGGACCTGGATGGTGCCCCTTCTACTTTTCTTCAAACCTTTAAAGAGATGGGTCATCTGTTCTGCATTTGTTGCACCCACAGCTATGAATATGGCATCAAAGTTCTGAATGAGATGATCCGCGGAAAGATCTCTTCCCACTTCGGTATTGAGGCGAATTTCTATCCCCATCTTGGGGATGATCGAGAGGTCCTTCTCAATTATTTCTCTTGGCAATCTGTAGGATGGAAAGCCATGGGTTAAAAGACCTCCGATCTCGTTCTTAGATTCGAAGATCGTCACACGATATCCCATCCTTCTTAGATCGTGTGCCGCCATTAATCCCGAAGGACCGGAGCCAATAATGGCTATCTTTTTATCTTTTTCTTCAGCCAGAGTGAATTCAAAATCGGGTTCCTGGACATGATCGACAAGAAACCTTTTTAAATCGCAGATCGAGATGGGGTGATCTTCCTCAATCCTTTTACATTCTCTCTCACAGGGATGGGAACAGGCATAGGCAAGGATTCGTGGGAAAGGAAGTTTTTCCCGAACCAGGGCAAGGGCCTCCTTAAACTTTCCCGAGGAGATAAGGGCCACATAGCCCTGAACATTGCAGTGGAGAGGGCAGGAGGCTGTGCAAGGGGGGATCCCTCTCCGGTCAATGGTATATTTGAGGGGAACAGCCTGAGGGAAGGGGATATAAATAGCCTTTCTTTTTCCTAACCCCATATCAAATTCATTGGGGAGGGTGACTGGACATTGGGAAACACAATCGGCGCAGGCGGTACATTTGGTCACATCTATATAGCGAGGTTTTCTTTTTACCTTGACCTTGAAATCCCCTGCAGATCCTTCTATATAGATTACCTCTGAATAAGTGAGAAGGTTAATATTTGGATGGTTTGCGGTGTCAACCATCTTAGGTGTAATGATGCAGGCTGAACAGTCGAGGGTCGGGAAAGTCTTATCCAGTTGAGCCATGTGGCCGCCGATGGAAGGATCCTTCTCCACCAGGTGGACCTTAAAGCCCTTATCCGCAATGTCGAGAGCGGCTTGCATTCCAGCAATGCCGGCACCGATCACAAGGACCTCTGGAACTATCTCTTTGAATTCTTCGTTGCTCATGTCCAATGGATTACCTTCATGGAATGATGGAATGATGGAATATTGGAAATTTGGCCAAGCCAATCTGTTTGCCCGCCATTCCATGATTTTTTTTCTTTAACCAAGGCGATGTCCGGATGCTCTCCAGTTCATTCCTTTTGGGTTCTTTTCTCGCCGTGGAGAGGGCAGAGGGAGTCGGGGCGATTCTCGTAGAGTCGAGTCTCCGACATGAATCGCCCCTACAAGAAGATGTTCATCATTCTGTTCGCCTAGGCTCTCTGTACCTACTTGCTCTTCTGATTTCACTCTGATAACCTTTGGGATCATTGGAAAGAAAAGGAGAAGAATTGGCGAAAGTGCGATCCGATTGGCCCGGATTCAGATATGCCATGTGCAACGAGAGCATGCAGGGCATGA
>CAZFDM010000154.1:0-2131 GCA_964517975.1 uncultured Syntrophaceae bacterium | reverse complement strand
CAAAAAATAGTTACTATATTCTTTATCCTCTTAATTTTTCATATTGGTTTTGTTTTTCCAAAGGTTAAGTCCAAATCCTCTCCCCATATGTTCCCCCCAGAAGAATTCTGGCTTTGCTATAATTCCTCTCATCTGGTGTCTCAAAGAGGAGGGTTCTTGTTGGCCGCTGGGAGTCTTAAGAAAATTGAAACTTCTTCTAAAAATATATCTTCAATTATAAGGGGGGGTTATTCCTCTGGGTCTTTAAAGATTGATTTCGACATGCCTTGGTCAAAATACACTGCAATTTTGGATCACAATCTATTCTTTCCTCCTGCTATGGAAGTCCATCAACTCTTTTCTACTCACTCTGTTTTATCTTCTCAAGTATATTTAACCCCACCCGAACACCCCTCATGACCTTTCATCCATCTTAATTCTGTAAGATAAAATTTCATCACTAAGACTTTTTATAAAGTAGACCTTTTCCTAATAAATTATAAAGATACCTTACTGAAGTCTATTCAAAGGGGGGGATTAAAATGGTAAGGAATAAAAATTTCTATTTGATTACAATGAGTTTTATTGTATTATGTTTTTGTTTATCTTTTACGTCCTCTTCTGAGGCCCAAGAGGAGCCAAAATGGTGTCCAATTTGCGGAATGAATCTGAAGATGTATCATCAAACAAGCAATCGGCTAACTTATTCTGATGGGAAAAAGGATCAGACCTGCAGTATCTTCTGTGCTGCTCAACTCTATGAAAAAAGGCCCACTGAGATCGAGCGTTGGGAGGTCGTCGATTATGAAACCAAAGGATGGATCGATGCCAAAAAGGCCCACTGGCTCATTGGAAGTGACATCCCTGGTGTGATGACTGCTGTGAGTAAGATTGCCTTCTTAAAAATGGAAGATGCTAAAAAATATCAGCAAAAACATGGAGGAACGATTGGCACTTTTGATGATGCATTGAATCGAACGCTCTCGGATATGGGATCGGATAGAAAGATGATCATGGCGAGAGTGGCTGAAAGGGCAAAGATGGGTAAGGATCTGGCAGGAAAGCAGGGATGCTATAAGTGCCATGGGGAAGAAGGGAAGGGTGGAACAGCACCAGGATGGAATACCCCGGGGTTTATTAAAAAGATGGACAATCGGGTTAAAATCAAAGAGGCCATTACAAAAGGTTGCCCTGGAATGCATGGTTATGAAGGGAAAATTGATGAAAAAGACCTTCACTCTATCACCCTCTACATATGGAGCCTGAGGCCGATGAAGTAAATAGAAATATATCCTTCTCCCCCACCCTTACCTCTTCTCAGGTAGGAGTGGGGGAATCAAAAGGGGGTAATCCAATGAAAAAATCAGTTTATTTAATTATATCGATTATGGTGACCATCCTCCTCTCAAGTTTCCTCTCATATGCTGAGGAAATCAAGCGGTGTATTGTCTGTGGAATGGATTTATCAAAATATCAACATACAAAATATGTGGTGATGACAACAGATGGTAAGGAGTTTCAGACCTGCGGAGTTCAATGTGGACTCACCTTGCATCTAAGGCTAAAAGAAAAATTTAAATCTGCCACAGCCACAGACCTTCTGAGCAACCGATCCTTTGATGCTCAAAAGGGATTCTATGTATATAAGAGCACAGTCATCACAGATATGGCTCCAGGATTTATCTCATTTGCGACAAGAGGCAATGCTGAGAAATTTCAAAAAGGGTTTGGAGGGAAAGTGGTTACTTATCAAGAAGCCTTGGAGATATGGAAGGAACAGATGAAATGAATTAAATTCCGATAACCATATCCTAAATTCCAAATAATAATAACCAATACTGTAGTTTAGTAAAAATTTATAACCTATAGAAATAAAAGGGAATTTTCAAGCCTTTTGTCACCCTGAACTTGTTTCAGGGTCTCATAAGTCTTTGATTTATAAGGTTTTTAGATGCCGAAACACCCATTAAAAGGCCCTTGTCAAGAGAAAAGAAGTTCCCGGTAGCAAGAGCCGTAATCCCTCAGTTACGGTTTATTAAAAAGCCCTTGCGTTCTGCTTCTTCATGTGTTAAACATGAATCATGAGCGAAGCGATCAGGTATCGAGGTAAGGTCTTTGGCCCAAGAGAGATTGATGAGATCAGAGAAGTCAT
>CAZFDM010000153.1:0-37804 GCA_964517975.1 uncultured Syntrophaceae bacterium | reverse complement strand
AGAGGCGATCGCGAAGGGATTGATCCTTCCCCGAAGGATTAACCCCGCGGGGACGATCAGGATGGTCATCTCATCCCTCAACCCGATTCCTTCCCTTCTTTTTTGCCCGATAAAGGGCGTTGTCTGCCTCCCGAATGAGGTCTGTAAGGGTTAAAAGAGGAGGAGAGAAAGTAGCTACCCCGATGCTTACAGTTAAATCTCCGCCCGGTTGGGCCTTCTCATTGGGAAAGCAGGTCTCTGACACACTTCTCCTAATCCGTTCGGCGATCTCAAAGGCCATCTCTTTTCGTGCATTGATCAATATGGCAGCGAATTCCTCCCCTCCATATCGTGCCACGATATCGGTCTGCCTTACCCCATGCTGAATGAGGATGGCAATAGCCTTCAACACCTGATCGCCTGCCAGATGTCCATTGGTGTCGTTGTAGTATTTAAAGTGGTCGATGTCAATCATCAAAAGAGAGAGAGGTTGAGAATATCGTTTCTGTCGTTCTACCTCTAAGGTCAACTGTTGGATAAAAAACCGGTGATTATAGATTCCAGTAAGGTCATCGGTATAAGAGAGAAGTAAGGCCTCTTCCCTCATCCTTTCAATCTCCTTCACCCTCTCTTTATAGAGGTCCTTTAAGGCCTGCAGTTCTCGAGCATATTGATCCCTCTCATGGATCCTTTCGGTAAGTTCTCGCTTTGTCTTCTCCCATCTCTGTTCTACCTCAACCCTTTCTCGCAAATCTCTCAGGGTGAGGAAAATGAAATTCCCCTTCGCAATCCCGATGGACTCCACTAGAATCCTTTCCCCCAGACGGGTAACGAGATGAAGGGTTAGGCGAAGGGGCTTCTCCTCTTCCATCCTTCCCAACCCTTCTCTCATCAAACTAAGATCTTCAAGTGAGATGACATCGATCAAGTTCATCCGTTGAAGTTGCTCCCAGGGATAGTCAAGGAGGGCTATCCCCTCGGAGTTTGACCTAAGGAAGAAACCCTTGGGGTCGAGAATGAAGAAGGGTTCGGGGATGGCTTCTAAAGCAGACCTCAGGAGAGCGATCTCCTTTTCCAAGGCCTCCACCTTCATCTGAATCTCTCTGAGAGTCGCAGGGTTCACTCAATCTCCTGAACTTCCCTTTCCATCTCTCTTAATCGTTTTGGATCATAGGGCTGGATATTTTTTAGAGAAGGATCCAAGGGGTTTTCTGGATTGAAGTTCTGTAAAACCAACCTTCGTCCTGCCCTTAACTGGTTGCCTAAGAGTTTAATGTCCTCTTCTTGATGAAGTCCTGGGACAACGGTCATTCGGAATTCGTAGTTCACCCGGCTGGTCTTCAGAATCTCAATGGATCTTAAGATGGGTTGAAGGTCAATGCAGGTGCCCGTCGCGCGACGATAATGAAAGGGATCAAGGGGAGCCTTCACATCCATGGAGACAAAATCAATACTCTTCCGCTTGATGAGATCTTCTAACATCTTTGGGTTTGACCCATTGGTATCCAGTTTAATGAGGAATCCCTGTCGCTTAACCTCTTGGACCAGTCGGGGAAGATCACCGTGTAATGTGGGTTCTCCACCGGTCACACAGACCCCATCAATCCACTCCCTCAGAGATCGAAGATGGTCGAGAATCTCCTTAAGGGGGATGGTGGAATATTGTTCTGGATGAATGACGAGGGGATGGTTATGACAATAGGGGCATCGGAAATTACAATGGGGCAAGAAAAGGACAGAACAGATTTTCCCTGGCCAATCCATAAAGGAAGTCTCTAAGAATCCTTTGATCTCGATCATGACAGGTATTCATAAGTGTGAGAGTGAGGGGGGAGGGTGAGGGGGTTACAAGGTTTACCCACACCCCTCACGCTCCCTCTCCCCATCACCAGTTGTTCTTAAAAAGAAACTGTTTCACTTCGTGAAGGCTTGGAACCATTCCCCTCCAACCGATGATCTCCCTTTCGTGTTCGTCCTCAATGATGAGGGATGGAGTGGAGAGGATGCTGTAAAAAGAGGCTTCAGCAAGGCCATCGATTGTATCCAAATCATAGTTGAAAACCGTTATCCCTTCCTTCTTCAACTCGTTTCCGATCTTTTGAACCGCAGGACATTTCGGACATTTTGCCTTAGTAAAGATTTTAATCGTTCCCATTGCCTCCTCCTATACCATCCTCATCTTGGTAAATCGATTAGGCCTCCAGCATGACCGTTCCTTCCTTTTCTTTAAGAAAGGCCAGATTACGATATCGATTGCGAAGCTCCCCAATCTTTCCTTTATTCCAACTGGAAAGTTTTGTGAAATATCCGGTAATCCGTGTGATTCCATCCACATCCATTGAGCCGCAGTAAGCGCAGGAGGATCGAAGGCCTCGGAAAGTCCGATGGCAGAGGTTACAGGAAGTAAATTCCGGGGAGAATGCGATCTGATCATTCTGGGTCAATTGGAAGGTCTTGATAACAAAATTAGCAAGGGACTGCTTGGAGGGCCTCGCCTCACCCAGCCAGATATGGGTCAATGCCCCTGCCTCAATGAGGGGATGGAAGAGCCCTTCCTGTCTCACACGCTCAATCGGGCTCAGAACCGCTGAGTTATTTAAATAGGTGGAGTTAGTATAGTAAACTTCTCCTCTCGAAATATCCCCTTTCACAATATGTCCTGATTGGGGCGAATGAAATTTAAGATCCAGTTTGGCAAAGCGATAGGCGGTCGACTCTGCAGGGGTCTGCTCTAACACAAAATGCATTCTATAGCGCTGGCTCAACTTTTCCACCATCAGCTTCATATGAGCGATCACCCTTAGCCCGAATTTAAAGGCCTGTTTGGATTGGTGCATCTCCTGACCTGTATGGATTTGAACCAGTTCATTGAGGCCAACCATGCCGATTAAAAAACTGGCCCGGTGCATTCGGAGATAAGGGGACCCATCGCGGTCCATTGCCAATAGGGAGAGGGGCCCCTTCTCCCCGAGGGAGAGAAGTTTTTCGATGAAATGTTTCTTCTCCAGGTGGGCCTTGACGGCCATCTCCATAAATTCAGTGATCTTTGAGAAGAGTTTTGTGTCATCTCCCTTTGCCAGGTAAGCGATCCGTGGAAGGTTGAGAGTGACATTCTGAAGTGCGCAATATCGCATCTTCCAGGGCTCTCTCGCATCTTCCAGGTCAGTTTGATCCAGTTTGAAACTAAGACGGCAACATTCAGAGATTTTCGCAGTCTCACCCCGATCAAAGACAAAGTAGGTATTTCCTTTTTCAGAAGCCACTTCACAGATGTGATGAAGAAAATCCATGTGGCCTGGGGTATGGAAGAATTTCTCGGTAATATGGACTAAGGGTTTCGGAAAGAAGAAAGGCCTTCCAGAGCCATCTCCACCAAGATAGACATCAAAAAGTGCCCAGGCAAATCGCTGGCTCTCCTTGATATAGTGGCTATAGGTCTTTCCTGTGAATTCTCCTCCTGGTCCAATGGCTGGGACATCTTCAAAATGTTTTGGAATCTCCCAATAGAGGTTGAGGTCAGTAAAGATGGCCTGTCCTCCCCTGGCCACTGCTTGCTGGGAAAATTCAAAGATCATCATTTGGGCCAATTGCTCTAAGTCTCGATCAGTCATCCCCACTAAGTAGGGGGCGAAGAAGAGGTTGACTGAATCCCAGCCGATCGCCCCTGCGAAGTGGCTCTGAAGGGCTGCAGCAAATTTCACCATATGGGCCAATAGGACTTCTGGATGTTTAGCAGGTTTGGCCATGGCGATCGAATTGGGAAGGCTTAGACCATACCGTTTGATATATTCAAGGGACTGACCACTACAATAAGGTCGGTCTACAAAACCGAGGTCGTGAAGATGGATATCCCCTCGCATATGGGCGTCTGCCACTTCCTGAGAGAAGACAGAGAGCAGGGCATATTCCTTCTTAATCCTTTCAGCCAGAGTAAGATTGGTCGCTTCGGGGCCGTGAGGGACATTGGCATTCTCCTTGTTGGGATGAAGGATGAGTTGATCCACATCGTAGAGGGGCATCCCAAGACGGGTATGCATTCGCCGGGCCTCCTCAAGCCCTCTCTCGATCAATTTAGTATCTACCAGTTCACGGATCAAAGGAGCAGTGATCATTTTGATCTTAGAGGTGGTGATGAGTTCCTCTACCTCTCGGGCGATCTCATTGGCAGTACCAAGATCGATGTAAGTCTCTCTCAGAAGGGCATCGACAATTCTCTGACGATTCCAATCATGCATGGATTCATCAGAAGTACGGACAAAGAGAGCCATATCGGTCGTTTCAATTTCCTCTTTAAAAACTTTACGTTCCCCTTTCATCTCAATTACAGAAGACATAATCTCTCACCTTTTACAAGGAATTTATTTTTTAAAATTTTTGACTAATCAACCCATGGTAAGGCTTTGAGAATGGCTATATTTAGTATGATTTTAAATTACTACAACAACATGTTGTTATTTGTCAAGAAAAAAATTTAATTTGTGAAAAAAATCTTTTAGTTAGGGAAACAATTTAAAGTAAAAACTTATTTTTTTGAGTTAGGACTCTTTTTAAGGGGTCTCAGAGGGGTTTCTACCAGGCGTTTAATTATCCCCCAGAAGGTTTCACCAATACTTTTAAGTGGAACTGCTTCAATCCTTGGATCATCGAGATCTCCTTTTACCTCATAAATATAAGAGAGGAATGCTTTATTCCTTCCTGTAAGGATATAGCCTGCAATGGGAAGGCTACTCAGAACCATATCAATGGTAACCAAGGGATGAACCCCTATCCTTGCATTGATAAGGTTTTTTCCCAGATCAACCTCTCCGATGATAGTGATCTTCATGGAATCACTATCAATTAAAAAATCCTCGGTGGAGGCAATTCCATCCTTGACGGAAAGGGTTGCACTGATCTGATGATAAGGCAATCCCTTGGTCTTCAAATCGGGAAGTCTTCCCTTTAATAGTTGAGACACATTTAGAATGGAGAAGATCTTTGAAAGGATATTGAACTTTTCAATAACGCCCTCTTCCAATTCAAACCTCAGATTCCCTTGAAGGGTCTCCTTTATCTTTTGTAAGTTCTCTCCCTCTCCCCTTAACTCCACAGGATCCATGTGAATTCTTCCTGTGATGAAGACTCTTTCATCTCCTTCCTTCTGAAGAACCGTTTGGAGAAATGGACCTGCTTCCATATGGGAGATTCGGGGTTTTATTTCGAACTTTATCCCTTTTTCAATGGGTTGAATCCAGCCCGCTGACCAGAAGTCTCCCCCCTTTGCTCTAAACTGGAAAGGACGAAAGGAGAGCTTCCCGTTTTCAGACGTAAACTCACCTTTCAGTTCCTGATAGGTCAGGCCTCGATATCTCCCTTGTTCAATCGTTACCTTTCCCTCGATGGACCAGTGGGAGAGCCACTGACTCAACCCAATGAACGAGAGGGGTTCTTTTTCTTCCCTTTTAGGAAAGAGAAGGTCTAAGTCCAAGAAAGAGGAGAAGGCTTGAAAAGAGAGTCTTCTGATTTTTTGATAAGGGGATTTTTCTGAGGAGGGTCTTGAAATCTCTCCGGATAAGAGGATGGGAGCTTCCTCCAGTCTTCCTTTTAATTCATCGAATCGAATCGTTTGAGGAGAAAATGAAAGCGTCCCTTCAATTAACCTGAGGGGGAAGGGGATTTTTTGATGGTGAAGTCTCACCTCCTTCAATCGGATCTTCCCTTCCCTTATAGACTCAGCCAGATCATCCACCGTTCCCAACCATTTCAGGTCAAGCTCTGCACTGCCTGTCAGTTCTTGGATCTTCCCCAACTCTGAACGAATTGCCCCCGAAAGGAGGGCTGAGCGAAGAAGGGTGAGAAGTTGACTGAGGTCGACTGAGCCCATGGTTACAAGGTCAAGGTTTTTATCCTTAAGAGAACCCTCAAGGGTAATCGTCGAATTTCTATGTTGAACGTTTAACTTTGAAAAATGGTATCCAAGATTGGAGAAAGAGAACGTTCCCTGTTTAAAAACAAGAGGAGAAGGGGTTCCTTTCACCTGAAGAGAGAGAGCTTTTGGCCAAACCTCTCCTTCATAGGATAGATCTTTAAGCCCTTTGGAAGAGGAGACCTTAAGGGAAACCTCTCCCTTTCCAGAGATTTTTTCAACCCACTTTATCTTTTCAGAAATGGGTTCGCTATCAGGAAGGAGGCCTAAGAGGTGAAAAAGTGGACTTAAATCCCCCCCTCCATGAAACACAACGTCAAAGGGTTCTCTCCCCTCCATATCCCTCCATGAGCCCTCGGTGAGGAAAGAGAAATGCTCAATATTGCCTCTTACTCCTGACCACCTCAGGTTTCCGTTGGAAAGCTCCATCTTCCCTTCTCCGATAAAGATGGGCTGGGGGAGATTGGGGTGGTTCAGTCTTAGGTTGGAAAATTGGTATGCCCCTTGGTGTTGAAAATGAAGGGGAGGCTTTAGGAGACCCTGAAGATTAAGACGATAGGAGGCCATTCCCGACTGAATCTCCAACGAAGAGAGTGGGTTTGATGGGCTGTTTAAAAACCCCCTTGTCTTTAAAAATGATGGAATATCTCTCAAATCTATCCAGCCCTCAGCCTGAATCTCAACAGAAGGGGTGAGGAGAAGGTTATAAAATGTCCCATTGGCTTGGCCAATATTAGAGTGAAAAACTCTACCCTTCACCTCCCTTAACAACAAATGGCCATTCTTAAAGACCAGATGACCACTAAGATCCTCCAGTTCTGGAAGATCCCAGGGAAGTTTTAGCCTAACCTTCTTCGCATTCATTTCAACGGATAAGACATGGGCATTCTCTCTCTCATCGCAATGGTCAATCTCTGGAATTTTCCCAGAAAGTTTTACCGAGATAATCTGGACAGGCCCATTCCCTTCTGCACGGAAAAGCGTGTGAGAAACCTCTGGGGTGATGATACCAAATGGGATAAACTTCTTTCCTTCAGAAAGTTCAAAGGGAGAACTCTCCGCTTCTGCTTCTATCCCCATGCCTTGGGTTCCGATCCCGTAAATTCTTCCTTTCCCTTTCACCTTTATTTCAGGAAGGTCGATGGAGATTTTGGGGATTCGAATCTCTTTTAGATCAAAATCCACATCAAGCCCAATGGCCACCGACTTAGGGTTAAGGAGATGGGAGAAGACCTGGGGATAATCGAACTGTAAATCCTTGATCCTGACTTTAAGAGAGGATTTAAAGGCGCCTAAGAGATCTCCTTGATAATTACCCTTTAGGTCGAGTGTTCCGGTGATGGCCTTCATGGGAAGAAGTTTTTTGAGATAGGGCCAGAAGTGGGAGATCTCTATTCCCTGTAGATCCACAACTCCATGGATCCTTCCTCTAAGAAGATCTCCATCTCCAGGAATATCCTGAAGGGAACCGGAAATATTAAAAAGCCCTTCCTTCTGAGAATGAAGAACCTTACCACTCAGTCGAAATGGAATGGAGCGATGGGGGGTGATTGAGATTTGGAGATGAAAGGGTTTTATAAGTGTAACCCGTTGTAACTCCCCAGATCCTTCGTCGGTAAACGTGAGTTCTCCATTTCGGAAGATGATCGAACCTCCATGGGGTATTGGGAAAATCTTGCCAGCCCTGAGGTGGAAGGTATCCTTCCCCATAGGTCCGTCGAATAGGTTGATTTGTCCATTGGGATAGCGGATCAGGTGAAGGATCGGTTGATCCAGGAGGATGGCTTTCCACTGAAATTCTCGTCTGAGAAGAGGAAGGAGTTTTACCTTCACCACCACTCGCTGAGATTTAATGAGATCGAATCTTCCAGAACGGTCCTTTATCCTGAAGTCTTCCACGGAGATCCCCAGCCCATGCGATAAGGTGATGTGAGTCTTCCCTATGGAGACCTCCCTTCCAAAGGTTTGGGTTAAGAAATCTTGTAAAACTCTTTGATACAGATCAGGATGGCAAAGAGAGCGGATCAATAGAAATCCAAGGACTACCACCAGAAGGATAGGAATTAGTATCCAGAAAAAAGCCCTTTTTCTTATTGACTTCATAGGAAGTTTGGGAACCCTTCTTTTAAAAATTTCTTTTTAAGATGCTTTGACCGTACGGGCTAACGTGAGGACATCCACCCTCTTTGCCCCACCCTCTAATAAGATTTTGGCACACTCATTGACCGTTGCCCCTGTGGTATAGACATCGTCAATTAGAAGAATGGACTTTTCAACGATTTTATCTCTTTCTGTGATTTCAAAAGCCCCCTTTACCCCTCTCTCGCGCTCTAATCCGTTTAGGTCAACTTGAGGAGGAGTGGGTTTTCTTTTCCTAAGGGCTCTCTTCAGATAAGGGATCCCTATCTGAGAGTGTATCTCTTTGACAAGGAGAAGGGCTTGATTGAACCCGCGATCCCTCAGCCGATGTTTATGAAGAGGGACAGGGATCAAGAGGTCCAGTTCTTTGGGATTCCAATAGTGACTCAACCCTTCTACCATCCACTGTCCAAAATAGGGGGTCAGGGAAGTTTTCCCCTCGTATTTCCATCGATGGATTGCCTCTCGCAAAGACCCCTCATAGGCTCCAATTGACCTTGCCATTGAAAAGTATCTCCTCTTTTTTAGGCAACCTCCACAAGGATGATCTCCACTCACATTGGAGACATAGGGTGTTCCACAGATAGAGCAGAAGGGAGGTTTGATCCAATAGATTTCCGAAAGGCAATCCGTACAGATTCCTTTCCCATCCTCCGATAAAAATTTATCACATAAAGGACATTGAGAAGGAATAAAAAACTGGAGTAATCTTTCAATAAAGAGGTGCATCCGTTGAGGAGTGATCTTCCTTTAGGCCCCAAGCGGTAAGTGGGCGGGTTCCGCAAAGGAGGGAGAGGTTAAAGAGATGGCTTTCTCGACCTCCTTAATGTTATAAGTCCCCCATTGATGACACTTGGGGCAATAGGCAACCCATTCCTTGGATTCCCTTTCGCATGATTTACAGAAGAAAGGAAGGTAAGTCGTTGCACTCATTTCAAAGGTCTTCTTAAACTCCTGAGCAGCCCGATGGAAGTCTTTTTTGTGGAGGTAAATCTCTGCAAGAAGCCGGTGGAGGGCGGGGAAATCCTTCACCCTGAAACTGATCTCGTTGATCTCCTCAAGGGCTTCATCCAACATCTCCAGCCTGAGGCAGAGTTTTGCATAAAAGAAGGAAACCACCCAATTATCTGGGTCATGTTTGAGGATCCTTTGATAGATTTTAAGAAGCGTGCTGGGATCCCCTTGTCCCATATAGAGGTCTTCCAACCTGAGAATAAAGATAATCGATTTGAATCGACTAAAACTCCTCCCCCATATCCTTCCCGCAGAGGTCCATTTCCCTTTACGAAGATAGATATCCCCAAGCAATACAAATCCAGGCTCAAAGGTCTTCCGCTCCCGGATGATCTCCTTGGCCTCTTTCAGGGCTTCCTCCAGGTCCTTTTCTCCCCCTCGGGCAAGAAGGTCATTGGCATATTCGTATTTCAACCCTAAGTAAAAGAGCGTCTCCTCCTCAGCCTTTTTCTCCTTGGTGTGTTTGAGAATGGCCTTCTGGATCCGAATCGCCTCTTCCCACTGACGGGTAAGAATGTAGAGTTCTCTCAGTTTTCTTAGGGCCCCGAGATGGGTTTCATCCAAACGGATGGCCCGATTAAGCACTCGAATCGCTTCATTGAGACGTCTCTCATATTGATAGAGTTCTGCCTCCCGGACTAAAACCTCTACGTTTCTCATATCAAGGAGTCGGGCCCTTTCCAACCAGCTTAGGGCTTCTTCTGTGTTCCCTTCTTTGAGGCTGATTTCCGAGAGCCTAAAGTAGAGGTCAATCTTGGAAGGGTCTTTTTTTAAAACGTCTATAAAATGGCTTTTGGCTTTGCTAAAATTTCCTAAGAGAAAGTGGTCCATCCCTTTATTAAACTCCTCTCTCAAGGATTCACTCTTTCTCTTTTGGCGAGTTAACTGGTATTGCTCAATGGCCCGTTTTGCATCGCGGGCGAGGGTGCTGATGAAAACCAATAAGGCTCCCAATACAAAAGAGGAGATCATCAGGGTTGGGAGGTTTGTGGGATAAACCTTTCCAAAGAAGTGGAAATCGATATCGACAGGATTGATAAAGGAGATCCAGCAAAAGACAGAGATTGTGATTAACAGGAGGACTAGCAGGATTCTCAACCACATAGGCTATAACTTCCCTTTCTCCAATTTTGTCTTGCAGGGAACACAATACTTCGCTACAGGCTTAACTTCTAACCTTTTAAGGCCGATGGGACCTCCGCATTCCTCACAGATCCCATAAGTCCCATTCTCGATTCGATCCAAGGCCTCGTCCACTTCCTGGAGCATCATCCTTTCATTCTCATTGAGACTAAGCAAGAGTTGCTTGGTGTAGATGTTGGCCGCTTCATCACCAATATCCTGAATCCCATCCTGTCCCATCTCCTGTGAAGACTCGAAGGTCTGTCGGAGCTCTCCAACGATCTGTTCCCTTTCCTTCAGGAGTAACTTTTTAAATCGCTGGATCGTCTTTTTGTCTAACTCTTTTTGAGGCTCGGGTTGCGGTTTCTTCAATCATCACTCCTTTCCCCAGGTCCACTTTGGGTGCATCGATCCAAAGTCCTTCTAAATCATAAAAACGACGGACGGGATCAAGAAAGATATGGATCACCACATCCTCATAATCCATTAGGATCCATTTCCCTCCCAGGGTCCCCTCTAACCCAAGAGGATAGACTCCCTTCTTTTTAAGGGCTTCTTCAATCGCTTGAGCAATGGCCTGAACCTGGCGATCCGATTTTCCACTACAGATAAGAAAATAGTCTGTGAAGGAAGCAATTCCTTTTAATTCGAGAAGAACAGGATCGTAAGCCTTCTTTTCAAGTGCTGCCTTTAAACAGAAAAGAGATTTGGTTTTTGAGTCGGTGACCATACCCTCCTGATTATAGAATTTAAGTTAACCATTATACCAAAAAATTTTTTGATGACAATAAAAAAATGAAAGAAGGTGACCCATCCTAAAAAAATATCCAATCAACCCGCATGATTCCTTTTTAGAAGTAATTCCTGCCAGACCAATGGAATTCACAGTCATAACTGATGATGACTTCCGAAACAGCTATCTTCCTTTCTGATAGAGTCCCTTCTCCCTAACATAGCTTTCCACTTCAGGAGGAATTAAATATTTAACTGATTCTCCTCTTTCAATCAACTCCCTGATCTTGGTCGAAGAGATCTCCAAATAGGAGATCTCCTTAAAGTAGAGGGCGTGGCCAGAGGGATGGAGCCACCCCTCCCTTTTCGGATCATACCGGAATAGGGGGATCAGGGTCTTCGGAAGAGGGGAAGAAGAGAGCATCGGTTGACCCCCAGGCCGGGTCATGATAATAAAATTGGATAAGGAGAAGAGCTCCCTAAAATCCTTCCAGGTCTCAATCTCAACAAAGGCATCTCTTCCTAAGATGAAGAAGAGAGGATTTTGATACTTCTCCCGAAAATATCGAAGGGTATCAATGGTATAGGACTTTCCTTCCCTTTTGAGTTCTATCTCTGAAGTGGAGAAGTAGGGGTTAGAGGCAATAGCCAACCTAACCATTTCCATCCGATGGTCTGCCTCCAGAACGTTCTCCTTCTCTTTGTGGGGAGGAAGGGCTGCGGGGATAAAAATAACTTGGCTTAGGCCAAAGGCCTCTCGAATCTCCTCTGCTCCTCTAAGGTGGCCCAGGTGGATGGGATTAAAGGTCCCCCCAAACAACCCAATCCTTTCTTCTTTTCGACTTTGTTTGGCTAAAAGGTCCTTCTTCATTCCCGTAGTTGACCATCCCCATAGACAATGAATTTAGTGGTTGTAAGCTCCTCCAACCCCATTGGACCAAACGCATGAAGTTTTGACGTGCTGATCCCAATCTCAGCGCCCAAACCCAGTTCAAATCCATCATTGAGGCGTGTGGATGCATTGACCAGAATACACGAAGAGTTTACCTCCCTGAGAAACCTCTGGGCATTCTCATAGTTAGAGGTGACAATGGCCTCGGTGTGAGAGGACCCATAGGTTTGAATATGTTGGATTGCCTCTTGGATTCCTTTG
Source organism: uncultured Syntrophaceae bacterium (assembly GCA_964517975.1). Lineage (GTDB taxonomy): Bacteria > Desulfobacterota > BSN033 > BSN033 > UBA1163 > JBBIRM01. The sequence continues at coordinate 25,760 of CAZFDM010000153.1, read as the reverse complement.
ACTACTCGGATGGAGAGGATTAGGTCTAAATACTCCTCGAACCAGTCTTTCTCTTCTGCCTCGGCGATCCCTGGGAGAATCTTCCGAGTACGAGGGCAGCCCCGAAGCTCAACCCCTTCCCTCCGATAGACCTTCGCCATCTTAGGTAAAAAATGAGGGGCAATCTTTTCATGGACCAGTAAGGTCTCCAAGGCATTGCATACTCCAGGCCTCTGAACTTTGGCATTCAGGCAGATTCGAAGGGCCATCTCTATATCTGCACTCTCATCAACAAAGATATGACAGACACCCTTATAATGCTTGATCACTGGAATCCGCGAATGCTCGGTCACAAACCGAATCAACTCCTCTCCTCCTCTGGGAATGATGAGGTCAATCTCCTCCTCCAACTGGAGCATAGCCCTGATGGCCTCTCGATCCGTATAGGGCAAGACTTGAATGGCTTCAGGAGGGAGGCCAGTTTTGAGCAGGGCCTTTTGAAGAACTTGACCGATTGCTCGGATAGAGTGAGAGGCCTCAGAGCCCCCTCTCAGAAGGATGCTGTTGCCTGATTTAAGGCAAAGACCTGCTGCATCCGAAGTCACATTGGGTCTCGATTCATAGATGATTCCAATGACGCCAAGAGGAATTCTCATCCTTCCCACCCATAGTCCATTGGGCCTTCTCCACATCTTAACCACCTCGCCCACAGGGTCAGGAAGTCGGGCCACTTCTCGAAGCCCCTCTGCCATCCCTTGAAGCACAGAAGAGGATAACCTTAAACGATCCATCATGGCTAAGGAGAGATGGGCTTTCTTTCCAAAAGAGAGGTCCTTTTGATTCTCTTTCATCAAAAAATCTCTATTCTTCTCAAGAGCCCTCGCCATTTCAAGGAGGGCTTTATTCTTGAGGTCCGTTGAACAGTTGGCTAAGTAGTGAGAGACCGCTTTGGCCTTTTGGGCCAACGTCCTCACTTCTTCTTTTAACTTCACCTCATTTCTCATATCAGCACCAGATCATCTCGATGGATCACCTCATCTGAATATTTATATCCTAAGACTTTCTCAATCTGGTCGGTTTGAAGCCCTTTGATCCTTTCCAATTCAGAGTGGCTGTAGTTGACCAGGCCTCTGGCAAACTCCCTTCCCCTCAGCCCAAGACAGGATACAGAATCTCCCCGATCAAAGGAACCTCGGATCTTAATGATACCTGAAGGGAGCAGGCTCTTTCCCATCTGAACGATCGCCTTTTTGGCCCCATCATCTACAATGACCTCCCCCTTTGTTTTCAGAGTGTAGGCGATCCAGTATTTTCGACTGCTCAGAGGACTTCCCTTAGGGAGGATCAATGTTCCAACCTCTTTGCCCTTGAGAATCTGATGAAGGACTCCCCGGTTCGTCCCACAGGCCACTAACGTAGGAATCCCAAAACGGGAGGCCTTTTGAGCCGCCAGAATCTTACTCATCAATCCACCCACACTCATTGGACTGGAGGCTTTCGCGCTGATTTCCTTTATCCGATTGGAGTCAATGTCCTCAATGAGGGAGATCGGCTTGGCTTCGGGATGATGGCGTGGATCGGATTCGTAGATCCCATCGATGTTTGTCAGAATGATCAGGAGATCAGCCTCGATGAGATTGGTGATCAGGGCAGAGAGGTGATCATTATCACCAAACTTGATCTCATCCACCACAACGGTATCGTTTTCATTGATAATAGGAATGATCCCGAGTTCTAAAAGGGTGAGTAAGGTGTTTCGGGCATTGATAAACCTTTTACGGTGACTTAAATCATCGTGGGTCAGAAGGACTTGGGCAACCATCTGCTGATGTTTGGAGAAGTAGGTTTCGTAGACGTTCATCAGTCGGCTTTGACCCACTGCTGCGGTGGCCTGCTTCTGGGTGATGGACTGGGGCCGAACTTTATAGCCAAGTTTCTCCATCCCTGCAGCAATTGCCCCAGATGAGACCAGCACAATCTCATAACCTTGTCGCTTCAGATCCGAAATCTCCTTGGTCAAATGAGAGAAAACGTCGTAGTTTAATCCTTTATCCAAGGAGGCCAAAATACTGGACCCCACCTTGATCACCATTCGTCTTACTTTTCCAAGCGTCTCTTTTCGAATATCTTTATGACCCATTGGTCTGACCTGAAATCTTTTCCAAGGTTTGAGAGACAACCTCCATCAATTCCTTGACCCCTTCTCCGGTTTTTCCAGAGATGGGGTAGAGTTTATATCCAATCTGCTCAAATCTTTTTTTCACCTCCTCCTGTCTTTCTCTAACCCCAGGAAGGTCTATTTTATTAAGGGCAACGATCTGTTCCTTTTTTTGAAGGGATGGATGATAGGAGACCAATTCGTGGTTAAGGGCATGAAAATTCTCCACTGGGTCTTTCGATCTCCCTTCTGAGATGTCTAAAAGGTGAAGGAGGAGATGGGTGCGTTCCACGTGACGAAGGAAGTTTAATCCCAATCCTGCCCCTTTGGAGGCCCCTTCGATCAGTCCTGGAATATCGGCCACTACAAAGGACCGACCCTCTTCCCTCATGACGACCCCCAGATTGGGAACCAGGGTGGTGAAAGGGTAATCTGCAATCTTGGGTCTGGCCGATGAGATTTGGGCAAGAAGGGTTGATTTTCCAACGTTAGGATATCCGATAAGACCCACATCTGCGAGGAGTTTCAATTCTAACCGTAAGAGGCGTTGCTGACCTTTTTCTCCTTTTTCAGCATGTCGGGGGGTTCGATGGGTGGGGGTTGCAAACCGAGCATTTCCCCTCCCCCCTTTTCCTCCCTGTGCGACGACGAACCGTTGCCCATCGAAAAGAAGGTCTTGTAATAGTTCATCTGTCTCACCATCCCGAACCAATGTGCCGACTGGAACCCGGATAATGAGATCCTTCCCATTCTTTCCTGTTTGATCTTTCCCTTTACCGTGTGACCCCTTCTGGGCCTGAAAGGGTTGAGGGTAGGTTAAATCGAGAAGGGTGGACAGTTGAGAGTCTGCCTGAAGGATCACATCCCCACCTTTGCCTCCATCCCCCCCGTCCGGACCTCCTCTGGGAATAAACCTTTCTCTTCTAAAACTGACACACCCATTTCCACCATCGCCTGCCTTTACCAGAATTCGGACTTCATCCACAAATTTCATCTTCAATCGTCGCAGGACAGATGGAGAGGGGTTAAACCACTTGGGCGTAGACGCTTACTTGCTTCTTATCCCTTCCCTTGTTTTCAAATTTAACGATCCCATCAATTTTAGCAAAGAGGGTGTAGTCCTTCCCCAAACCCACATTCTCCCCGGGATGAATTCGAGTTCCCTTCTGACGAACCAAGATGTTTCCAGCCTGAACCACTTGTCCGCTGAACCTCTTCACCCCCAAGCGCTGTCCAGCGCTATCCCTTCCATTGCGAGAACTTCCTCCTGCTTTTTTATGAGCCATAAAACCCTCCCAATCCTAAGCGTCAGTTGAAAGCAATTTCATTGACCTTCAGATAGGTATAAGTCTGACGATGCCCTTTGAAACGGCGATAATTCTTCCTTTTCTTCATTTTATAAGTGAGCACCTTCTTCCCCTTCACCTCTTGGACGATTTCTCCCACGACGGTGGCATTGGCCAGAAAGGGCTTCCCAATATGAACCCCATCTTCTTGCGAAATCATCAACACCTCATTCAGTTTCACCTGATCTCCTACTTTCCCCTTTATTCTTTCTATTCGAAGGATATCCCCTTTGGAGACCCGATAGGCCTTCCCTCCTGTTTTAACCACCGCAAACATTCCTTTTCCTCCAAATTAAATTATCAAAAAATATTAATGGATTTTAGAGAGTTTGTCAAATTCCTTGTGGTTTTAAAACGTGTGGGTGAAAGCAGGATTTTTGTGGATCGGGAATCAAAAACTCTATGACTTATTTGGACTTTAAGATTAGACTTTCTTAAAAAGAGGTGGAGGTTGCCATCCACCTCCTGTTTTTTCTATACATTGTGCCACAGCCAGTACAGTATCTTCACGCCACGGCCGACCCACAACCTGTACGCCAATGGGTAACTCTTCTGAGGATGTTCCTCCCCTCACCACCGCGCTTGGCCATCCGGTTAGATTATAGGTTCTGGTATAACTGAAAGAGTCATAAATTTTATCATCTAAAGTGGAACCATGGGGCAGGGCAGGATAGGGATTGACCGGACAAAGGATAATGTCATATTTTTGTAAAAAGGAGAGCATGGTAGCCCTAAATTGGTCCCACCTTTCGAGAATCGCTACCAACCTCTCACCCGTTAGAGGCTCAGAGCGTGCTCTGCTTTGACGCCGTTCGAGGAGTGGATGAACCTCTTTCGTTCCAACCGCTTTGAGAAGATTTTGGATTCCCACCCCCCCATCGATCCCCATGAGAGAAGCCCTGATTTCGTTTGTCTCCTCAATGCCTGGAGGACGGACCTCCTCCACATCCAGGACAATCTCTGAGAGGGTTTTGGCTACCCGTGTCACCACAGTCTTTGTCTCTGAAGTGGATGGGATTATACCATTGTCTGTGTGAAAAGCGATTCGGAGGTTTCTTAGATTCACTGATTGAGGATCGTTCCAGGGCATGGGAACAATGTTGGGATCACACCCATCCACCCCAGCAATGATCGGTAATACCAAGATAAGGTCTTCCACAAAGCGTGCCATTGGCCCAATCTGCCAGAGGGGGCTCAATATTCCACCTAAAGGAGGGAAGTGGCCTGTCCTGGGTACAAGGTTGGTGGTTGGCTTAATCCCTGTGATCCCACAGAAATGAGCAGGAACCCGGATACTCCCTGCCATATCGGCTCCAAGGCCAAAGGGTGAGCCTCCGGCTGCAATGATAGCCGCTTCTCCTCCGCTACTTCCTCCTGGGGTACGGGAGAGGTCATAAGGATTATTGGTTCGACCATAGATTAAATTGTCTGTTTCATAAGCGAGACTCAGCTCCGGAAGATTTGTTTTTCCAAGCAAGATGGCCCCAGCAGCCCGGAGTCTCGCCACAACAGTAGCATCCCTCGAGGGAATAAAATTTGCCCGTCCCTTGGTCCCTCCTGTACAAATGACCCCTGCTGTCTCGATACTATCCTTAATCGTCATCGGGACTCCATGAAGGGGACCGATGATCTCCCCTCGTTTCAGGGCATTATCCAGAGCCCGTGCCTGAGTGAGGGCCATCTCGGCAGTCAGCTGCACTACCGCATTGAGTGAGGGATTGACCTCTTCAATCCTCTCAAGATAGGTTTTTATGACTTCTTCTGAAGAGACCTCTCGGTTTCGAATGGCTATGGCTAAGGCTTTTGCTGAATCAAAAATGAGTTTTTCCATCCCTATATTCGCCCCCCCATTATCTCGACTCTCTCAGAGTAGCCACATGAGAAACAGTCCCCTTACCTGCTCCCCTCTTATAGTTATCAACTCCTTTTATAGAAGAGTTGTACCACAAATGAATTGGTTACCAGAATGGCCTACCAATGTCAATCCAAAAGAGAATTTTGTTTGACAGAGATAAGTTTTTTATATTAAGTTTCATTATTAAATTGAGAAAGAATTGAGGTAAAAGATGGAAGTTGCCCGAGAATCCATCCCTGTGAACATAGAAGATGAAATGAAAAGGTCCTATATGGACTATGCCATGAGTGTCATCATTGGACGTGCCCTCCCTGATGTGAGAGATGGCCTTAAACCTGTTCACCGCCGAATCCTCTATGCGATGAATGAATTGAATAACGATTGGGATAAACCCTATAAGAAGTCAGCCAGAATTGTGGGTGACGTCATTGGTAAATATCACCCCCATGGTGATATGGCCGTATATGATGCCATTGTCAGGATGGCTCAGGATTTCTCGCTTCGGTATCCCATTATAGACGGACAAGGAAATTTCGGATCGATCGATGGCGACCCACCTGCTGCCATGCGATATACAGAGATCCGTATGGCAAAACTCGCCAGTGAGTTATTGGCTGATATTGACAAGGACACCGTCGATTTTATTCCGAACTACGACGAAACTCTCAAGGAACCCTCTGTCCTTCCGTGCAAGTTTCCCAACCTCCTGATCAATGGATCTTCGGGGATTGCGGTTGGAATGGCTACCAATATCCCTCCCCATAATTTAGTAGAGACCATCAATGCGTTGGTGGCTATGATCGAAAACCCAAAAATTTCTGTAAAAGAATTGATGGTCCATCTTCCTGGCCCTGATTTCCCCACTGGAGGTTTCATACACGGAATAGAGGGAATTCAGCAAGCTTACGAAACAGGAAAGGGTGTTATTCAATTAAGAGCCCGGGCCTTTATCGAAAGAGACCGAAGAGGGGAGAGGGAAAATATTATTATTACAGAACTTCCTTATCAAACCAATAAAGCCAAGCTTATTGAACGGATCGCTGAACTGGTCCAGGAAAAGGTCATCGAAGGGATTGCCAATATCCGAGATGAATCAGACCGCGAAGGGATGCGGGTGGTCTTGGAACTGAAGCGAAATGAGGCAGGGGAGGTGATTCTCAATCAACTTTACAAACATACCCAGATGCAAACCTCCTTTGGGATTATTCTTTTAGCCATCCATCAAAATCAACCCAAACTCCTCTCCCTCAAAGAGATGCTTCAACTCTTTCTCCAGCACCGTCAAGAAGTGGTGATCCGAAGATCCCGTTTTGAATTGGGAAAGGCAGAGGCGAAGGCTCATCTTCTGGAGGGTCTAAAAATAGCCCTCGATCATATTGATGCCATCATTGAAACCATCAAGGGATCCAAAACTCCTAAAGAAGCAAAGGATCGCTTAATGGATAGGTTCTCCCTTTCGGAGGAACAAGCCCAAGCCATTTTGGAAATGAGGCTTCAACGTCTCACGAATTTAGAGCAGAGGAAGATTATCGAAGAATATGAGGAGACCATCAAACTGATCAACCGGTTAAAAACCCTCCTGGGAAGTGAACAACTCATCCTCAATCTCATTAAAGAGGAACTCCTTTCCATTCGCGACACCTACGGAGATGAACGGCACACTGAGATTGTGGAGGTGGTCCCAGAGATTAAGATCGAAGATCTTATCGCTGAAGAAGATATGGTCGTCACGATCACCCATTCGGGATATATTAAAAGAAACCCCATTAGCCTCTATCGAAGTCAGCATCGGGGAGGAAAAGGGAAGGTAGGAATCCAGGTGAAAGAGGAAGACTTTGTCGAGGACCTCTTTATTGCCTCAACCCATGACTACCTCCTCTTCTTTACGGATGCAGGGAAGATTCACTGGATGAAGGTCTACGAAGTTCCACAGGCGGGACGTCTCACTCGGGGGAAGGCCATTGTGAACCTCCTCAATCTTAGTCCTCAGGAAAAGGTTACAACCATTCTCACCCTAAAAGAATTCTCCCCTGGGAAGTTCGTCACCTTTATGACCAAACGGGGAGTGATTAAGAAGACAGCCCTTGAGGCCTACAGCAATCCCCGTGCGGGGGGGATCATCGCGATCAGTCTGGATGAAGGAGATGAGCTTATCTCCACAAAATTGACCGATGGCCATCAGCAACTTTTTATTGGAACCAAATTGGGAAAAGCCATCCACTTCCCTGAATCCCAGATTCGGGAGATAGGTCGTACTGCACGAGGTATCCGTGGGATTCGGCTTAGCAAGGGGGATGAGGTCGTAGGAATGGAGGTTGTTGTTCCTCATAGTCAAATATTGACTGTTACGCAATATGGATATGGGAAGAGGACCCCTATGTCTGAATATCGAGTTCAGAATCGGGGGGGAACGGGAATCTTTACTGTAAAACGCACCCCCAAGACTGGAGATGTTGTTGGGTTGAAGAGCGTGGTTGAGGAAGATGAATTGATGATCATTTCTGATAAAGGGAAGATTATAAGACTAAAGACTTCTGATATTCCGGTCCAGGGAAGAAGTACCCAAGGGGTTAGATTGATCAATCTTGAAGAAGGTGAAAAGGTAGTAGCCGTCGCCAAATTAGCAGAAAAGGATTAACCTGCCTCCAATCTTCCCCTGGGATCAAAAAAATACTTGAATTTTTAAAAAAATGGATTTAATATTCTATAGGTAAATTATTATCCTCAAATTTTTCCCATCTTGTTCACATAATTTCATTTATCCACATTTGTGGAAATATTGTGAAAAGAGATATCTAACTTATTGAAAATGAAACATATTTCTTTTTGGAATCTACCCTTCCAAATCCCTATGATATCTTGTTTTAACTTCCTGTTGCATCATGGTTTGGTTCATGGAAAAGTTGTGGTCTAAGGCCATCGATTCTTTAAAAGAAAAAGTCGGCCAGCAGAATTTTGAAATCTGGATAAAGCCCATCCAACCCCTCTCGATTCGAGAAGGGGTTGTGGAACTCGAAGTACCAAATCGTTTCTTTAAAGAGTGGGTCAGCGAACACTATTCCTCACAGATTAGAGAGGTGCTCACCTCGATATTCCAAAAACCCTGTCATATCCAATTTCAAATAAAAAATGATCAACCTGATGAAAGGGAGTGGAGCCATCCTTTCCCCACGCAACAGGAGACCTCGATGAATCAATCTTTCCAGACCCCTTTCAATCCAAAATACACTTTCGACAATTTTGTGGTGGGTGCGGGCAACCAATTTGCCAATGCCGCTTGTTTGGCCGTGGCCAACCTTCCTGCCAAAAATTATAACCCTCTCTTCCTTTACGGTGGAGTGGGATTGGGAAAGACTCATCTCCTTCATGCCATTGGGAACCATATCATTCAAAATCGTATTCTTCCAGATATAAGGAAGGTCTGTTATCTTTCCTCTGAGGAATTTACCAATGAACTCATTAACTGCCTGAAACATGAAAAGATGGATGAATTTAGAAATAAATTTCGGCGAATGGATATCCTGTTGATTGATGATATCCAATTCATTGCAGGGAAAGAAAGGACCCAGGCTGAATTTTTTCATACCTTCAATTCCCTTTATGAAGCCCGAAAGCAAATTGTGGTGACCAGCGATAAATTTCCGAAAGATATTCCTAATTTCGAAGAAAGACTCCGCTCCAGGTTTGAATGGGGGCTGATCGCTGATATTCAACCACCGGATATTGAAACCAAAGTCGCCATTCTAAAAAAGAAGGCAGAAATCGAATCCATTCCTCTCCCCAATGATGTGGCGTTCTTTCTTGCTTCTCAAATCGACTCGAATATCCGAGTCTTAGAGGGTTCACTCATCAGGATCGGGGCCTTTGCTTCCTTAACCCAAACTCCCATTGACATTCAGATGGCTAAAGAAGTCCTGAAAAATATCATCAAACCTAAAGAAGAGATCGTCTCGATTGATGTGATTCAAAAAGTGGTTTCAAATTTTTTTAATATGAAAATTTCTGACTTAAAGATGAAAAGGAAATATAAGGGGTATGTCATTCCGAGACAAGTAGCCATGTATCTTTCACGAAAATTAACTCCGGCTTCTCTCCTTGAGATTGGTGAAAAATTTGGTGGAAAAGATCATTCCACGGTCCTCCACTCCATTAAAAAAGTGGAAGAGAGAATGACCAAGGACCCTTCATTTAAACAAATAATTGAAACTCTCCTGAGTAAAATTCAATCATAAAACGTGTTGAAATAGTGTGTAGGAATGGGGATTTTAACAAAAGGAAAAAATTTTTTTATTAAAACAATAGGATTTCCGCAGAATGCCCCAAATTTTTCAACATCAACTTTCTTTTTCTCTTTTATACTTAGACCCTTTTTCATCATTTAAACATCCTTCTATCATGTCGGTGATGAAAAGAAAATTAATAGAGGAGGTCTTCATATGAATTTCAAGATTGATAAGAAAGAATTCTTAAAAGGGCTGAGTCTCATCCAGAGCATTGCAGGAAGAAAAACAACCCTTCCTATCTTGACCCATATTCTCCTGGAATGGGATAAACAATCGGTGTTTCTTACAGGAACAGATTTAGAAACAGGGATTCGTGAGGAACTCATTGCCTCTTCGGACCAGAATGGGAAGGCCTCAGTCTCTGCAAAAAAATTATATGAAATTGTTAGGGAGTTACCCGACCAAACCATTCACATTCATAAAAAAGAAAACCATTGGATTACCATTCAATGCGGAAAATCTATTTTCAATTTGGCAGGAATGGACCCAGATGAATTTCCCTCTTTACCCACCTTTCAGGAAAAGAACTTTTCAAAACTTCCTATTCAACTTCTTAGAGAGATGATTGAAAAGACAGTCTTTGCTGCTTCCAATGAAGAGTCTCGATACCATCTGAATGGGGTTTTATTTATTCAAATCAGACAGGGTGAGAGAGAGTTTCTGAGATTGGTGGCGACCGATGGACATCGACTCTCCATGGTAGAAGGGGAAAGTCCAAATATCCGCGGGATTGAAAAAGGAGTCATTCTTCCCAAAAAAGGGGTATTGGAGTTAAGGAAGATGATGGGGGATAGAGAGAGCCATGAAGAGATAGAAATCTATTTTAATACTACCCACGGTTTTTTTAAATTGGGAAAGTCCTTAATGGTTATACGCCTTATCGAAGGGGAGTTTCCAGAGTATGAAGAGGTCATTCCAAAAATGAATGATAAAAGGTTGATATTAGAGAGGGATAACATCTTGAGTTGTCTTAAGAGAATTTCAACGATGACGACTGAAAAAGGAGAAGGGGTCAAGTTATCTATCAATAAAAACCTTCTGGAGGTTACCTCTTTCCATCAAGATTATGGAGATGCCAAGGAGGAGGTAGACATTCTTTATAATGAAACACCCTTCCAAATCGGATTTAATGTAAGATATTTGATGGAAGCCCTTCACTCCATGGATACCCAGGAGGTTTTGATGGAACTGAAAGATGAAGGAAGCCCTGGGATGATAAAACCCTCCACGTTTACAACGGTGACGAATCAACTCTGTATTATTATGCCGATGAGAATTTAATTGAATCCAAAGAGAGGATGAAAGAGGGAATGGAACAGTATACCGCAGAGCAGATTAAAATCTTGGATGGGCTGGCTGCAGTGAGGAAACGGCCTGCTATGTACATAGGAAATACGGGGATCGAGGGCCTCCACCATTTGGTTCATGAATTGGTCGATAATAGCATTGACGAAGCCTTGGCTGGGTATTGTCATAAGATCGAGGTCATCCTCCATTTGGACAATAGTGTCACCGTGAGGGACGACGGCCGAGGCATCCCCGTGGACCTCCATGAGAAAGAGAAGCGACCAGCGGTTGAAGTGGTAATGACCAAACTTCATTCGGGAGGGAAATTCGATAATCGGAGTTATAAAATTTCAGGGGGGCTTCATGGGGTAGGGCTTTCGGTCGTGAACGCCCTCTCTGAATTTGTGGACTTAGAGATTCGGAGGGATGGAAAGGTCTATCATCAAGTTTATGAGAAGGGAGAGGCCAAAACAAAACTGGAAGTAATTGGAAAGACCAAACATACAGGGACACAGATTCGTTTTAAAGCCGACAGTAGCATTTTTGAAACCACCCAATTTAGCTTCGAACTTCTCTCCCAACGCCTCAGGGAATTGGCCTTCTTAAATAAAGGTCTTTCCATTAGCATTGAAGATGAACGTTCGGAAAAGAGACATGACTTCTTCTACAAAGGAGGAATCATCTCCTTCATTGAATACCTCAACAAGAATAAGAACTGTATCCATTCTAAACCCATTTACATTTATGGAACGAAGAACGACATTGAAGTGGAGATTGCCTTTCAATACAATGATGGATATAGTGAAAATCTCTTCTCCTTTGCCAACAATATCAATACCCATGAAGGGGGAACTCACCTAATCGGTTTTAAAACAGCCCTGACCCGAACGATCAATCAATATGCGATGAATAATAATCTTCTAAAAGGGATCAAAGAAAACCTCACGGGAGAAGATATTCGAGAAGGACTGGTAGGAGTGATCAGCGTCAAACTTCCTGAACCCCAATTTGAAGGTCAGACCAAGATGAAATTGGGCAATAGTGAGGTCAAAGGTCTGGTCGAGACATTGGTCAATGAGAAATTGGGAAGTTACTTTGAGGAAAACCCTTCGGTCGCTCGGAAGATTCTCTCAAAGGTGATTGAGGCGGCTCGAGCCAGAGAGGCTGCTCGAAAGGCCCGTGAATTGAGCCGAAGAAAAGGGGCCTTGGAGGTAGAAAACCTTCCTGGGAAATTGGCCGATTGTCAAGAGAAAGACCCCGCCCTTAGCGAGATCTTCATCGTTGAGGGAGATTCTGCAGGGGGATCTGCCAAGCAGGGTCGGGATCGAACCTTTCAAGCCATTCTCCCGATCAAAGGGAAAATTCTTAATGTGGAAAAGGCACGCTTTGATAAGATGCTGGCCAATGAAGAGATTCGGCTTCTCATCTCAGCCTTGGGGACAGGCATCGGGGAAGAATATGATATTCATAAACTGCGGTATCATCGAATCATCATCATGACGGACGCCGATGTGGATGGATCGCATATCCGGACCTTGCTCCTTACCTTCTTCTATCGCCATATGCCCGAGGTGATCGAACGGGGACATCTCTATATTGCCCAACCTCCTCTGTTTAAGGTGGTCGAGGGGAAGAGTGAGACCTATATCAAAGACGAAGCCTCCTTCAATCGATTCTTAATGGATCGGGCCATCTCAAAAAGCGAGTTGATTGTTGAACGGACAGGGAAGAAGTTAACCGATAAGAAATTAAGTCAACTTTTTGAAAGGATGTCTCTCTATCATGACTTCATGCAACGCATCCAACATAAAGGATATCCAGAGTCTCTGATTCAATTCCTCCTGAAGCAGGGGGTCCGGATTAAAAAGACCTTTGAAGAAAAGGCAGAGATTGCAGATCTTCAGAAACAGTTTCGGAAAAATGGGTTTTTGGTTTTTGACCTCTATTGGGATGAAGAACACAACCTCTATGGGTTTGAGGTCCAGGAGTCCAATGGGAAGGAAATGAGGGCGAAGGTCCATTGGGACCTCATCTCATCCGTTGAATATCGAAACGTGTATCAACTCTACCAGGAGATTCAGGAAACCGCTCCCCCTCCCTACCTTCTTTTAGAGAAAGGGAAACAGGTGAAGGTCGAACGGCAAGAAGACCTCCTTCAAACGTTGACTCAATTAGGGAGAGAAGGCCTAACCATTCAGAGATATAAGGGGTTGGGAGAGATGAATCCCGACCAGCTTTGGGAGACCACCATGAATCCGGCCACCCGTACCCTTCTGAAGGTCAAGGTGGAGGATGCGATCGAGGCCGATGAGATCTTCAGTATCCTCATGGGGGATGAGGTAGAACAAAGACGCCATTTCATCGAGGAGAATGCCCTCTTTGTTCATCGTCTCGATATTTAGGAGATCTCCATAAAGATGCTCATCGTTGGGTTGACCGGAGGGGTGGGGAGTGGCAAGACGATCGTCTCCCAAACCCTAAGAGAAGAGGGCGCTTACCTCATCGATGCTGACCAAATCGCCAGGGAACTTGTAACACCCCACTCCCCAACATGGAATGAGTTGGTTCAGGTGTTTGGGAAAGAGATCCTTAACGAGGATGAATCGATTGACAGGAAGGGATTGGCCCAAAGAGTCTTCTCTAACCCCAAGGAACGGACTCTCTTAAATCAGGTGATTCATCCCAGAATCAAGGAAGAGATCAAACGGAGAAAAGAAGAGATCCTCCAAAAGGATCCGGAAGCGATCATCATCATTGATGCAGCCTTGCTCGTTGAACGGGGAGACCATCGAGAGATGGATAAAGTCATTGTGGTCGTTGCTCCCGATGATCAGAGGATAGAGAGGCTTAAGAGAAGGGATGGGATGAGTGAGGAGGAGGCTAAAAAGGTGATCTCCTCTCAGATGCCCCAGGAGGAAAAAATGAGGGTGGCTGACTTTGTGATCCGAAATGAAGGAACGCTTGAAGAGACCAAGCAGAGGGCCAGGGAACTTTTTCAAGAATTAAAACGAATGGGACGTAGCCAAAAACGATAAAATCTTATTGGTTGAAGGAGGATGAGAGAAAGGATGAATGTCAAAGACCTAAAGAAGATGAGAATCAATGAATTGTATAAGATCGCCAAAGAACTCAATGTCGAAGGGGCAAGCGGGATGAGGAAGCAAGAACTGATCTTTGCCATCCTCCAGGCCCAGACCGAGAAGAACGGGTTAATTTTTGGAGAAGGGGTGTTGGAGATCTTGCCGGATGGGTTTGGGTTCTTGCGGGCGCCCGATTATAATTACCTGCCAGGACCTGACGACATCTACATCTCCCCCTCCCAGATTCGAAGGTTTAACCTTCGAACAGGAGATACGGTCTCAGGTCAGATTCGACCCCCCAAAGATACAGAAAGATACTTCGCCATGTTAAAAGTAGAGATGGTCAATTACGAAGATCCAGAAGTCGTTCGTGACAAAATCCTCTTTGATAATCTGACTCCCCTTTACCCCCAAGAAAGGATTCATTTGGAAATCGATGGTGACTCAAAGAATTATTCGGCCAGGGTGATGGACCTCTTGACACCGATCGGAAAGGGCCAGAGGGGTCTTATCGTCGCTGCGCCGAGGACTGGCAAAACCATGCTTCTTCAAAATATTGCCCATAGCATTACGACCAACCATAAGGAGATTACCCTCATTGTACTCCTCATTGATGAAAGGCCTGAAGAGGTGACGGATATGGAACGCTCCGTCGAGGCAGAGGTCATCAGTTCCACATTTGATGAACCTGCACAGAGACATGTCCAGGTGGCGGAGATGGTGATCGAGAAGGCAAAACGACTGGTGGAACATCAAAGGGATGTGGTGATTCTCTTGGATAGTATCACCCGATTGGCCCGTGCTTATAATACGGTTGTCCCTCCCAGTGGAAAGGTCCTCTCAGGAGGGATTGATGCAAATGCCCTCCAAAGACCGAAGCGCTTTTTTGGAGCAGCACGAAACATTGAGGAAGGGGGTAGCCTGACCATTATCGGAACTGCTCTGATTGATACAGGAAGTCGTATGGACGAAGTGATTTTCGAGGAATTCAAGGGGACAGGGAATATGGAGATTCATTTAGACCGGAGGCTGGTAGACCGAAGGGTTTTTCCCTCCATTGATATTCAACGCTCGGGCACAAGGAAAGAGGAGTTGCTCATTCCTCCCCAAGACCTCAATCGTATCTGGCTTTTGAGAAAGGTGCTTCAACCCATGAATACCGTTGAGAGCATGGAGTTCCTCTTAGAAAAGATGCAGGCCACCAAAAATAATCGTGAATTCCTCGACTCCATGAATCAGTAGTCCCCAGAGGGTTCTTCATACCGCCTATCCTGATAAAAGAGTTGAAAATGAGGAAGAAATCAGTAAAATAGGGAAGGTGGAGGTATGAGCAATGAAAAAGGATATTCATCCTAAGTTGTTCGATACGGTGATCAAATGTGCTTGTGGTGCAACCTTCGAGACCAAAAGCACTCAGAAGGAGATTCATGTAGAGATTTGCTCCCACTGTCACCCCTTTTTTACAGGAAAACAGAAATTTTTAGACACCGCAGGAAGAATCGAGCGATTTCAAAAAAAGTATGGCAGAAAGGTCGACTCCAAAGATTAATTTAAATGTTGACGTTTTCTTTTCATTTCCTTCACCCCTTCCGTTATGGTTTTATGAGGATCGGGGGAGGGTGATCCCTATCCACTCGATTTCCCTTCTTTTAATAACCCCTTTTCAACATTAGTGGTGGGAGAGTGTCTATGGTTTTAAAAGGGATTGTTCCCAATCCGGGAGATCCTTTATCTCAATCCGTTCTCATCCAGGATGAGGAGAGGCCCCTTCGAGTCGGAGGACAGGCTGTCATCGAAGGAGTGATGATGAGATCTCCTCAGTCAATGGCCATTGCTGTGCGTAAACCCAATGGAGAGATTGTGGTGAAAAAGGAAGGCTTGAAGTACTTTTCCGAGAGGAGTTGGATCTATAAAGTCCCTTTGGTCCGAGGGGTATGGATATTGGTTTCTGCCCTTGTCTTGGGGATTCGGGCCCTTAACTTCTCTGCCCAACAGGCCCTCTCAGAAACGGAGGAGGAGAAGGAGATCAGTCCTTGGACGGTCGGCCTTACCTTTTCTCTTGCCCTTGGCTTTGGCCTCTTCCTCTTTTTTTTAGTTCCCCTTTTGATGACCAAATGGATTCGGGGGGTTATTCCCTTATTGGCAGAAAACGGATTCCTATTTAATTTAACCGATGGAATCATTCGAATGGCCATTTTCCTTGGCTATCTCTGGGTCATCTCTCTTTTTCATGAAATCAAGCGAGTCTTTCAATACCATGGGGCTGAGCATAAATCGATCTATGCGTTTGAATCTGGAGAGGCATTACGGATTGACCGAGTCAAACGATTTGGTTACCTTCACCCTCGATGTGGGACAAGTTTTTTACTCATGGTGATGGTCGTAAGCATCTTGGTCTTTTCCCTTCTCCCCCACCATCTTCCATTTGAATATAAGGTGGCTTCAAGAGTGGCCTTTCTCCCTATCATTGCAGGGATTTCCTATGAGATCATCAGATTTTCTGATCAGAAGAGGAAGTCTCGGACCACACAGGTTTTTATCAAACCAGGGCTGTGGCTTCAAAGGCTAACCGCTCGAGAACCCTCCGACCCACAGATCGAGGTGGCCATTTGTGCGCTCCATGCGGTGATGGAATTGGAGGGAAGGAGGATTAAGGAGTAATATGTTTGAGAAATTGGAAGAGGTTGAACATCGATACGAGACCCTCTCTCACCTCTTGGGACAACCTGACGTGCTACAGAACCAAGAAGAACTTCAGAGACTCGCTAAGGAGTATGCCGAGTTAGGCAAGATCGTAGAGCGTTATCGAAAATATAAAAAGATCATGGAAGAATTTAAAGAGAGTCAGCATCTCTTCATGAGTGAGGAAGATGAGGAGATGAAGCGGTTAGCCAAAGAGGAACTCCATCGACTCATGAATGAGAAGGAAGGGGTGGAAAGGGAACTGAAGATGGCTCTCCTTCCTAAAGATCCAAATGACGAGAAGAACATCCTTCTTGAAATTCGTGCAGGGACAGGAGGGGAGGAGGCAGGGCTGTTTGCTGCAGATCTTTTCAGAATGTATTCCAAATTCTCTGAGCGGAGAAACTGGAAGATTGAAGTCCTCAGCCGACATTTTACAGGAGTGGGTGGGTTTAAAGAGATCATTGCCTTAATCGAAGGCAAAGGGGTCTACAGTCAACTGAAGTTTGAGAGCGGTGTCCATCGAGTTCAGCGAGTTCCCATCACAGAGGGCCAAGGTCGCATCCATACCTCGACGGTCACCGTTGCCATTCTTCCAGAAGCAGAGGAGGTGGAGGTTGAGATTGACCCCAATGATCTTCGGATTGATATCTTCCGTTCCTCAGGGCCAGGGGGCCAGAGTGTGAACACGACGGACTCAGCCGTCCGGATCACCCATCTCCCCAGTGGAATCGTGGTCTCCTGTCAGGATGAGAAGTCCCAGCACAAAAATAAGGCCAAGGCCCTTAAGATCTTGAGGGCAAGACTGTTGGATAAAGCCCGCCAGGAGAAACAGATGGAGATCTCCCAGAAGCGAAGAAATCAGGTCGGGACCGGTGAACGAAGTGAACGAATCCGAACCTATAACTTTCCTCAAGGAAGGGTAACCGACCATCGGATCGGATTAACCTTATACCGTCTGGATGAAATCCTTGAAGGCGATTTGGATGAACTCATCGATGCCCTGACCACGCATTATCAGGCTGAGGCCTTGATCGAGTTAACCAATTTTAAATCTGAGGCACGAAACTCAGATGAGTTTCGTATCTCCAAAAAGGGTCTCTAAGATGACCGTCTTAGACGTTCTAAATTGGGCAACCCATTATTTAAAAAATCACCATATAGAGAATCCTCGGCTGAATGCCGAGCTTTTGATGGCCCATTCTCTTCAGGGGAGTAGAGAATCTCTCTATACTCAATTAAAAGAACCTCTTAAAGAGGAGAAGAAGGATACCTTTGAACACCTTGTTCGAAGGAGGGTTTCAGGAGAGCCGATTCAATATATTTTAGGTAGGCAAGAATTCTGGTCGATCGAGTTTAAAGTGGATCGTCGATGCCTGATCCCAAGACCAGAGACAGAAGTGTTGGTGGAAGAGACCCTCTCCATTCTTTCTCGTCACCCCTCCTCCGACATCCCAAGGGTACTGGAAATCGGAACAGGAAGTGGAGCCATTGCCATTGCCTTAGCGAAAGAGCTGAAGGAAGTCCTGATTGTGGCAACCGATATCTCGAAAGATGCCCTTGGGTTAGCCAAAGAGAATGCCACCTCCTTAGGCCTTCTCTCTAAGATCAGATTTCTTCAGGCAAATCTCTTTGATCCCTTTTCTACTCAAAGAGGGAAAGAGCCTTTTTCCATCATCCTTTCCAACCCCCCCTACATCGCTCGGCCAGAGATAAAAAGGCTCTCCAGAGAGGTGAGAGATTTTGAACCCCTCGTTGCCCTGGATGGGGGGGATGATGGTTTAGACTTTTATCGAAAAATCCTCACCGAAGCCCCTCATTATTTGAAAGGGGAAGGATGGCTTCTTCTTGAAGTTGGCAAAGGTCAGGCAGAGGAAGTCTCTGAATTAATCGAGCGATCGGGAGGCTTTAAGAAGCCCGTGCGAGTTAAAGATTTGGCAAACATCGAAAGAGTGGTCAAGGCACAGAAAAAAGGGACGGTTTATCACCCTCCACAAGCGGAGCGATAGATGGATAAGATCATCATTCAGGGTGGAGAGAGACTGATTGGAGAAGTGGAGGTGAGTGGTTCGAAAAACGCAACCCTCCCTATCTTTGCAGCCACGCTTCTTACGGAAGGGGACAATCTCTTTCATCATGTTCCCAATTTGAGAGATGTTCATACCATCCTGAAAGTTCTCACCCATATGGGCGTGAGGGTCTGGAATGAAGGGGATACCTATTGGATCAATGCGAAGGAGATCTTAAACTGTGAAGCCCCCTATGAGTTAGTGAAGACGATGAGGGCCTCGATCTTAGTGCTGGGTCCATTGGTGGCACGAATGAAGAGGGCTTATGTGTCCCTTCCAGGAGGGTGTGCCATTGGCGCAAGGCCAATCAATCTCCACCTTATGGGATTGGAAGCGATGGGGGCAAAGATCGAACTCCGCCATGGATATATCGATGCAAAAGTAGATCAATTAAGGGGTGCCACGATCACCTTCGATACGGTCACCGTCACTGGGACAGAAAATCTAATGATGGCGGCTACCCTCGCCAAAGGAAAGACGATTCTTTATAATGCAGCCATGGAGCCCGAGGTGGTTGAATTGGCCAATGTCCTGAACCAAATGGGAGCCAAGATCAACGGAGCAGGGACTCCTGTCATTGAAATAGAGGGAGTAGATTCCCTCCATGCCATTGAACATACGATCATTCCGGACCGAATCGAAGCAGGTACCTTAATGGTTGCAGCAGGGTTAACCCAGGGGAATATTAAGATCCTCAACTGCCCTCTTCACCATATGGAGGCAGTGGTCAATAAATTGAGGGAGACTGGGATGGAGATTGAATCAGATGGAGAAGGGACCCGAGTCGTGGGAAATAGAAGGATTCGTAGCGCAGACGTAAAGACTCAACCCTATCCAGGATTTCCCACGGATATGCAGGCGCAGTTCATGGTGTTGATGTCCTTGGCAAGGGGATTGAGCGTGATTACAGAGACCATCTTCGAGAACCGGTTCATCCATGTGAGCGAGCTAAGAAGGATGGGAGCAGACATTCGACTTCAGGGAGATACCGCGATCATCCAAGGCGTTGAGAGTTTAAGTGGCGCTCCTGTGATGGCCACAGATTTGAGGGCAAGCGCCTCATTGGTCCTTGCTGGACTGGCTGCAGAGGGCAAGACCGAGGTCTCGAGGGTCTATCACCTGGATCGAGGTTATGAAGCGTTGGATAGAAAGTTGACGAAACTTGGAGCCAATATCCAAAGGGTGAAGGAAGGGGAAGAGTGAGGTTCTTAAAGGAAGGTGAATCAGGATTTGATCAATACCTCTCAGAGGTGGAAAGGAGGGCGATTCGGGATAACCTTCGTTTCGAAAAGGAGGTCCGGTCGATTCTTCTCGACATTGAAAAAAGAGGGGATAAGGCCCTGCTTTATTATATCAAGCGCTTCGATGGCCTTTGTATTTCCGTGGACCAACTTCGGGTGAAAAGGTCTGAGATCAAAAAGGCCTACCAAAAGATTCCTCAAGAGTTTTTAAAAACCTTGAAACGATCTGCCCATCGGATTCATACATTTCACAAACATACAATGAAACGATACTCTGTGCATTTAAGAGAAAAGGGGATTCTACTTGGCAGGGTGATGAGGCCTCTGGAAAGGGTTGGGATCTATGTGCCTGGTGGAAAGGCTTCCTATCCTTCCAC
Organism: uncultured Syntrophaceae bacterium; assembly: GCA_964517975.1. Taxonomy (GTDB): domain Bacteria; phylum Desulfobacterota; class BSN033; order BSN033; family UBA1163; genus JBBIRM01. The sequence goes on along the minus strand of CAZFDM010000153.1, from coordinate 5,403 downwards.
TGTTCTCATGTCTGCCATTCCTGCAAAAGTGGCAGGGGTTTCCACCCTTGTTATGGCCACTCCTCCCCATCAAGGAGGAGTCAACCCAGCGGTTTTGGTGGCAGCCGATTTGGCTGGCGTTGATCAGATTTACCAAATCGGAGGGGCTCATGCCATTGCGGCAATGGCCTATGGAACCGAGTCGATCCCAAAGGTGGATAAGATTGTTGGACCTGGGAACCAATATGTGGCTACCGCTAAAAGATTGGTTTATGGAGTCGTGGATGTGGATATGGTGGCAGGGCCAAGTGAGATTTTGATCCTCTCTGATGGGAAGAGCCCTGCCCACTTCATCGCTTCAGACCTGATCTCTCAAGCAGAGCATGATGAGAGGGCTCTGGCCATTTTGATCACCACCTCAGAGGCCCATGGTCAAGAGGTAAAGAGGGAGATAGAAAGACAACTCTCCCTGTTACATCGAAAAGAGATCGCCCGGGAGAGCCTTAAGAAAAGAGGGGCTATCCTTGTAGTTCATCATCTCCGGAGAGCCATCGAGTTGGCCAATCGCATTTCGCCCGAGCATTTGGAGCTTTGTATTGAGAACCCATCAAAATATGTAAATGCCATTAAGCATGCCGGAGCCCTCTTTCTTGGCTCCTATACGCCAGAAGCCATTGGAGACTACATGGCAGGGCCCAATCACATCCTTCCCACTGGAGGAACGGCAAGGTTTTCTTCTCCTTTAAGTGTGGAGGATTTTATCAAGTGGACGAACCTGATGCGGTTTGATCAGAGGGCCTTGAAACAATTTGCGAAGGATCTCAAACGATTTACAGTCATGGAAGGTTTGGAAGGCCATTTTAAAGCGATTCAGATGAGGGTAGAGGGATGAGAAGACATCGGAAGGTAGACGTGAAGCGGAAGACTAAGGAGACAGAGGTCTATTTAAAGATCGATCTGGATGGTGTGGGGAAACACTCCATTTCCACAGGCATCCCCTTTTTTGATCACATGCTTCGTCTTTTTGCCTATCACAGTCGGATAGACGTTTCTTTAAAGGCAGTGGGAGATATTGGCGTGGATGCTCACCATACCGTAGAGGATGTAGGGATCTCTCTTGGAGAGGGTATCCGGAAGGCGATTGGAGAGGGAAAGGGAATTCAACGCTATGGAATGGCCCTAATTCCTATGGACGAGACGCTTGTCTCTGTTTCAGTGGATATTTCGATGAGGCCTTTCTTAGCCTTTCATATGAAGCTTCGAAAGTCAAAAATCGGAACGTTTGATCCGGAGTTGGTTGAGGAATTCTTAAAGGCCCTTTGCAACCATGCGAGGATGACCCTCCACATCAATCTTCTTTATGGAAGAAACACTCATCACATGATCGAGGCAGTGTTTAAAGGTCTGGGGAGGGCGCTCAGAGAGGCCGTATCCTTGGATGAGAGGGCCACAGGAGTTCCATCAACGAAAGGGATTCTTTAAATTTCAAATTTTAGATTTTTGATCTGCGATCTTAACGGTAAAAGGAGACAGGGTGAAACCAAGAATCGTCATCATTGACTACGGTATGGGAAACCTCAGAAATATTCAGAAGGGATTTGAATGGGTTGGTTTTGAAGCAACCTTGACCCGGAGCAAGAGAGAGATTGATCGGGCATCAGCCATCGTCCTTCCAGGGGTGGGGGCCTTTAAGGACTGTATGAAAAATTTAGAAAGATATGGTCTCATCGATCCTCTGATTCGATCCATAAAGAAAGGAAAGCCCTATATGGGCATCTGCCTTGGCCTTCAAATCCTTTTCACAGAGAGCGAGGAGTTTGGTTCCTGCCCGGGATTGGACATGATCAAAGGAAAGGTGGTAAGGTTTGTTCCCGATCACGAGCATAAGGTTCCTCATATGGGTTGGAACACCATTGAGATTGTAAGAAGGCCCCCTGCTTTTTCGGGAATCGAGAGCGGGGAGTTTTTCTACTTTGTCCATTCCTATTACGTCGTGACTGAAGAGAAGGAGTGGATTTCATCGGTGACCGATTACGGGAAACCCTTTGTCTCAAGTATCTGGAAGGAGAATCTCTTTGCCACGCAGTTCCATCCCGAAAAGAGCCAGCAGAAAGGGTTGAGGATACTGGAGAACTTTGCCAGATCCATCTAACGATGGACATCTTTTAGGTTTTACCTAAATATTTACGATTCACGAGACACGGTCTTTACAAGGAGTCGTCCATGAACGAAGTGAAAGTGGGTGAGATTCGAATCGGAAAGGGGAATCCATTGGTCCTGATTGCAGGGCCCTGTGTCTTAGAGGATGAAGCCATTGCCCTGGAGATTGCCAAAAGATTAAAGGAGATTTGCTTAGAACTTCACATCCCCTTTATCTTTAAGGCCTCTTATGAGAAGGACAATAGAAGTTCAGAGAAATCCTACAGAGGCCCTTTGCTTAAGGAGGGGCTAAGGGTTCTGGGAAAGGTGAAAGAGAAGGTTCAGGTTCCTGTTCTTTCGGACGTCCATCGAGCCGAGGATGTATCCAAAGCCAAGGAGGTTTTAGATGTCATTCAGGTTCCTGCATTTCTCTGCCAGCAAACGAGCCTCCTTCTCAAGGTGGGAGAGTCAGGAAAGGTCGTCAACATAAAAAAGGGACAGTTTGTTGCTCCTGAAAATATGGCTGGGGCAGTAAAGAAGATTTACAGCACTGGGAATCGCCAGGTCCTTCTTACAGAACGTGGGACCTGCTTTGGATATAATAAACTGATCTCTGACCTTTGCTCCATTCCCATCATGCAGGAGATTGGCTGTCCAGTAATCTTCGATGCCACCCACATTGTAAGAAATTATGGGATCCCAAGCGAAGATCCAAGAGGGGGAAGCCCTCGTTATGTCCCCCATCTTGCGCGTGCAGCAGTAGCGGTGGGTTGTAATGGTCTATTCCTCGAGACACACCCCGAGCCAGAAAAGGCCCTCTGTGATGCATCCAGCATGATTCCACTTAAAGAGATGGAGGGGCTTTTACGACAGGCCAAGGCGATTCATGATATGGTGAGGGGATGGGGGATTGTTTAATGAATGAACCCCTATAACGCGTAGAGCAAAGCGCAGAGGGATATGGAGAGTGAATAAAACGATGGTCTATGCACGTTGCCTTTTGCGACTTTTTTGAGAGGGAGGATTTAGCGTGAAGATCTTTATTGATACAGCCAATCTCAATGAGATTCGAAAAGCGAAATCGCTCGGGTTGGTGGATGGGGTAACGACCAATCCAACCCTCATTGCCAAAGAGGGAGAGGAAACGGAGGCCTTAATTCGAAAGATTTCAGAGGAAGTAAAAGGGCCAGTCAACGTGGAGGTTACAGCCACCACCTGTGAGGCCATCGTTGAGGAAGCAAGACAGATGTCTGCCTGGGGAAGGGAGATTGTGATCAAAATTCCCATCAACCCTGAAGGGCTCAAGGCAGTAAAGATTCTTTCTGAAGAAGGCATCCAGACCAATGTGACCTTGGTCTTCTCTGCCAGCCAGGCCATCCTGGCTGCCAAGGCTGGCGCCACTTATCTTTGCCCTTTTTTAGGAAGACTGGATGATATTAGTTTCAATGGCCTCGAGTTGATTCAGCAGATCAAGAGAATTTACCAACACTATGATGAGATTCGGACCCAGATCATTGTCGCCAGTGTCAGACATCCCATTCATGTAATCGAGGCTGGGTTGATCGGTGCAGAGATCGTTACTGTCCCTCCAGCCATCCTTGAACAGATGATGAAACATCCTTTGACCGATCGAGGGATTGCCCAATTCTTAGAGGATGCCAAAAAGATTGGGATAAGAAAGTGAGGAAGGAGATGAAGAGAATTCTTAGTATAGGGGTGGTCTTTGGATTTTCGTTAATGGCCTTCCTTCCGGGGTTGATCTTTCTTTGGACATTTCAAGCGGAAGCAGAGGAGAATCTCAAACTCGCTGTTCTTCCTTTTTTTATTGAGAGACCGAAGGGGATTGAAAAAGGAGTCGTCTGCCCCTTTTGTAAAGGGATCTACAGGGGGGGCGAGATCGTCCCTGGCGCGCAGAATACGTTGATGAGGCTCCTTCACCAGAAGATGGAAGGGCTCAGGACATTTAAACTTCTTCCCCTGGAAAAGGTGGAAGAGGCTTTTTTAAAATTCGATAAGAGACTTTTCCAAGAAAACCCTCTCTCTTCTTCCCTTCAGATAGGAAAGGAGTTAGGAGCGGATTACCTATTTACAGGATTCCTCTTTCGTTTCGAAGAGAGGATTGGCTCTTCTCTGGGTGTGGACAGGCCTGCCTCCGTGGGGTTTGACCTTCATCTATACCGTTTGAAGGATGGCGTGGAAGTATGGAGAGGAAAATTTAATGAGACCCAGAGGCCTCTCAGTGAAAACCTCTTTAAGATTGGTTCTTTTATTAGAAGGAAAGCCCATTGGTTGACCGCTGAAGAACTCTCCAGCGTTGGGATGGACGAGATCTTGAGTCGCTTACCCTCTGCTCAAGAGCTGGAGGAGAAGCGATGATTGTGATTCCTGCCATTGACCTAAAAGAAGGCAGGTGTGTGAGGCTTTCTCAAGGCAGGATGGATCAAGAGTCCATCTATTCAGAAGATCCCGTTCAGATGGCCATGCACTGGGAGTGGAAAGGGGCGGAGAGGCTCCATGTAGTGGACCTCAATGGCGCTCTTACAGGAAGACCCTATCATCGTTCCCTCATTGAAAAACTCGTTCGATCTGTCCACATCCCAGTCCAAGTAGGTGGGGGTATTCGTCATAGAAAGACCATTGAAGATTACCTCTCTATGGGAGTTCGATGGATCATCCTTGGGACATCGGCCCTGAAGAATCAGGCCTTGTTGGAAGAGGCCCTGCTTCATTTTCCTGATCAGGTGATCCTTGCCATTGATTCAAGAGGGGGAAAGGTGGCCATTGAGGGTTGGAGTGAGATGGCAGAGGTTGAAGCGATTGAATTAGCAAAGCGATTCGAAGGAATGGGAGTATCCTCCATTATCTTTACCGATATCGAGAGGGATGGGATGGCTACAGGATTGAATTTAGAGATGACGAAGGCATTGGCCCAATCCACTTCTATCCCAGTTATCGCCTCTGGAGGCGTTTCGCGAAAGGAAGATATTGAGCACCTCATGGAGTTAGAGTCGGATGGGGTAATAGGAGTCATTATTGGCCGTGCCCTCTATAATGGACAGGTTGATCTCGAGGAGGCAATAAGGTTAACTCGAAGGGCTAAAATATAAAACTCAAACCTGTTTTGACTTTTAGGTTTTGGGTTTGTTTAGATTCTTACATGTTTAAGTCTGAGAATTTATCTCTAACACTTGAGAACAAATGGTGTCATGCTGAACTTGGTTCAGCATCTGGTTTTGTCCAAAAGGTGAGATCCTGAAACGAGTTCAGGATGACAAGTCTGTTAAA
>CAZFDM010000152.1:0-12828 GCA_964517975.1 uncultured Syntrophaceae bacterium | reverse complement strand
CCTAACCGTCATGTCATGCTGAACTTGTATCAACATCTGGTTTATTTTTTCTGCTTTCAGCATACACACCTTTCATCCCCGTCCACAGGACGGGGTTTTCAGATGCGATCTTAATAAAATTTACGGACTTATTCAGAATTCTCCCAAAAAATCCTTGACATTCTAATTCAAATTGACGTATAAAAAAGATAAATTTTTGGATACAGTATACAATTTATATTCTGAATTCCCTATCCAAAGGGGAGGAGGATTTTGTGAAGAGAATAAAAACAGGAATTCGAGTGGCCAAACGAAAGTCCTTTCGTGAAGAAATCTACGAATCACTTAAACGCTCAATCCTTCATGGAAAGTTGAAGGGAGGCCAACGCCTGATTGAGGAACAATTAGCCCATCAGGTTGGGATTAGTCGTACCCCTGTTAGGGAAGCCTTCCACAAATTAGAACGGGATGATTTAGTCAAGCGCCGGCCCAAAGGAGGATTTGTCGTCCGAGAATTTACAAAAGAGGATGTGGAGGAAATTTTTGGAATTCGAACCGCTCTCGAAAGCTATGCGGCTTATCTTGCTACCCTTCACATCACCCCTGATGAGATTTCCGCATTAGAAAGGAAGATTAAAGAGTCGGAAAAGGCGCTAAAAAGAGGTGACGAGGATAAAGCCGTGGAGGTTCACACCGAATTTCATGACCTTCTTTATAATGCCTGCAAAAGTAAACGATTAATTGAAATGATCAATAATTTTCGTGATTATTTTTACCGCTATCGTTATGCCCTTCTCCATACTGGAGGTGGGATGAAAATCTCCATTCAAGATCATATCCAGATGTTGGAGGCGATGAAGAAAAAAAATCCAAGATTAGTGGAAAGGTTAGTTCGAAAACATCTGGATAAAGGGAAAGAAATTATTTTAAAAGAGATCCATCATGGAAGGATGATTCCCTAACAGGAGAGAAGGGTGGAGAAAAAGATTCGCATCTTAATCGCCAAACCTGGACTGGACGGCCATGATCGAGGAGCCAAGGTCGTGGCCCAGGCTCTTCGTGATGCAGGGATGGAGGTGATTTACACAGGTCTTCATCAGACCATTGATCAAATTATCTATACGGCCATCCAAGAAGATGTCGATGTGATCGGTCTATCCATCATGTCGGGAGCTCATCTCCCCATCTGTGAGAAACTGATGAAAAAGATGAAAGAGAAAAAAATAGAGGATATCTTGGTGGTCGTCGGAGGAGTCATTCCCAAGAGGGATATCCCCAAACTAAAAGAGATTGGGGTAAAAGGAATCTTTCCAGGAGGAACCCCTTTTGACGAATCGATCCGTTGGATCAAAGAAAATGTCAGACCCCGATCTGAATCGGGGAAACTCTAAATTCGAATCTCGAAATCCGAAACAAACACCAATGGTTTAAGCAGAAATGATCCAACCGAAAACATTTGTTTTGATTTTTGAAAATTGAGATTTTGAATTTAATGAGGATTTCGATATTCGGATTTCGGATTTTAGGAGTTATTTATGGGTGTGGCACGATATATCAAAAACGACAAAGATGAAATCCTCGATGTGATCCTCCAGTCTGGCATTCATATCAAGCCGATTTATACAGAAAAAGATTTAAAAGAGATAGGGTTCGACCCTGAAAAAGACCTCGCTCTTCCAGGAGAGTATCCTTTCACTCGTGGAATCCATCCTCTTGGTTATCGGAGCAGGGAGTGGACGACCCGGCAGTATACAGGGTTCGGAACCCCCATGGAGACCAATGAACGTTTTAAATTGATGATCTCCCATGGTCAGACCGGTCTAAACGTGGCTTTCGATCTTCCCACCCAGATGGGCCTCGATTCGGATGACCCCTTGGCAGAAGGTGAGGTGGGGAGAGTTGGGATGGCAGTCGATTCCCTTCGCGATTTTGAAGTAGCCTTCCAAGGAATTCCTCTCGATCGAATCGGGGTTGGGTTAACGATCAATGCGGTAGCCAGTATCATGCTGGCCATGTTTCAAGCCACTGCAGAAAAATTTGGATACACCAAAGACCGTATCAGCGCAACCCCTCAGAATGACATCCTTAAAGAGATGATTGGTAGGGGGGCCTGGATCTTTCCAGTAAAACCTGCAGTGCGGCTCATCGGGGACACCATCGAATATTCGATGAAGGAACTTCCTCGAACCAATCCGGTCAGTGTCTGTGGTTATCATATTCGTGAATCTGGGTGTTCCCCTGTTCAAGAGATTGCTTATGCCTTTCAGATCGCCAATACCTATATCGAAGAAGTCCTCCATCGGGGATACCACATCGATGATTTTGTAAGAGGCTTCACTTTCAACCTCAATGTTTTTGGAAACCTCTGGGAGCAGGTAGCCAAGTTTCGGGCAGCAAGGAAACTCTGGGCGAAGAATTTAAAAGAGCGTTATGGCGCTAAGGATAAGCGGTCTCTTTTTCTCCGAGGGATTTTTGGGGGAGGAGGTTACGGATTGACAAAAGCCCAGCCTGAAAACAACATCATTCGAGGGGCTTACTATGCCCTGGCTGCTGCCTTGGGCGGTGCCCAAACGACTGCTCTCTGTTCTTTTGATGAAGCCTATACCATCCCTACCCCGAGGGCAGCCTTGCTTTCCCTTAGAACCTTTCAGATTCTTATGGAAGAGGTGGGGCTCAGAGATACAGTAGACCCTCTTGCTGGATCTTACTTCATTGAAACCTTGACGAAACAGATGGAAGAAAAGATTATTGAAGAAATGGAGCGGATCGATGAGATGGGAGGGATGATCAAGGCTGTGGAGACAGGTTATGTCCAAAGAGAAGTAGCCAAACAGGCTTATGAGTTTGAAAAAGGTGTTCAGAAGGGAGAATTGATTAAGGTTGGGGTGAATAAATATACCGAAGGAGAAGAGATGGAGGTAGAACTTCACGAATATCGCCAGGAATCGGCTGAAGAACAGATTAAACGTCTTCAGGAGGTGAAGCGAGAAAGGGATAATCGAAGGGTCCTGCAGTTATTAAAAGACCTTGAGGTGGCTGCAAGGACTGAAAAGAATGTGATGCCTTACCTTCTTGAGTGTTGTAAAGCCTATGCGACTTTGGGCGAGATGACGAAAGTCTTTAAAGAGGTTTACGGAGAGTTTAAGGAACCTTCCATCTTTTAATGGCGAATAGAAAAAAATTGTGGTTGTGTCGCGTGACACGTCCCTGCAAATCAAAAGCCGTTTCGGCACGGGGCCTATTCAGACACGATAAGAGACCGGAGACCTTCATGGATGAAAAGTATTATCGATTGGGCTGTGACATTGGTGGGACATTTACCGATTTTGTTCTGCTCAATGATCAAACAGGAGAATTAAAGATCTATAAATGTCTAACCACTCCCAAGGACCCCTCGGATGCGGTCGAATATGGCATCAGAGAGATGGAGAAGATGACGCCAGGGTTTGTGGAAAAACTGGATGAAGTGATTCATGGAACGACATTGGTCATTAACTCCATTATCGAGAGAAAGGGAGCAAAGACAGGGCTCATTACAACCAAGGGGTTTCGCGATGTACTGGAAATTGGAAGAGGTCTTCGCTATGCCCCTTATGATATATTTGCTGAATTTCCAAAACCTTTAATCCCAAGGCATCTCCGCTTTGAGGTCAATGAAAGAGTACGGAGTGATGGATCCATTCTAAAACCCCTCGATCCTGAGGAAGCCAGACAGGTCGTCCGAACCATGATTAAACTGGGGGTAGAATCGATTGCAGTCTGCCTGATCAATTCCTTTGAGAATCCCGTCCACGAGTTGATGCTTAAAAAGATTATTGAAGAGGAAGCACCTGAGATCTCCATTTCGATTTCCTATCAAGTTTTACCTCAAATCAAAGAGTTCGAAAGGACGAGCACCACTGTTACCAATGCCTATGTAAAGCCCCTTACAGGAAGGTATCTCTCTAAACTCGCAGGAAGACTTCAGGCCATTGGATTCCATGGGAAACTCTTCATCATGCTCTCAAGTGGAGGAGTAACCTCCGTTGAAACAGCGGCTCAGTTTCCTGTCAGGGTGATTGAGTCCGGTCCGACTGCAGCGGTCATCGCAGGCCAATACTTTGGGAGGCTCTTTAATATTTCAGAAATGTTCTGTTTTGATATGGGAGGAACTACAGCCAAGTCCTGCCTGATTCAAAAAGGGGTGGCAGGAGTTGTTCCCACCTTTGAGGTAGGCCGTGTTCAGAGGTTTATGAAGGGAAGTGGTCTCACCATCCAGGTTCCAGTGGTCGATTTGATGGAGATTGGTGCAGGCGGTGGGAGTATCGCCAAAGTCAGTCGAATGGGGACTCTTCAAGTTGGTCCAGAAAGTTCTGGAGCGGACCCAGGTCCCATCTGTTATGGCCTTGGAGGGGAACACCCCTGTGTGACCGATGCAGATCTCTTATTAGGATATCTTGATGAGAATTATTTTCTTGGTGGAGAGATGAAACTCAATAAGGAGGCAGCCAGAAAGGGAGTCGAAGAAAAAGTAGCCAAACCCTTGGGTGTCTCTTTTATCCAGGCAGTATGGGGAATTCATGACCTGATTAACGAAACGATGGCGGCTGCGGCCAAAACCCACATTGCTGAGAAAGGAGGAAATCCAAAAATCGTAACGATCGTTGCCTTTGGAGGAGCAGGACCAGTCCATGCCTATGGCCTGGCTAAGAAATTGGGAGCTCCCCGTATTCTTGTTCCACCCAATGCAGGGGTTGGGTCAGCCCTTGGGTTCTTTACTGCTCCTCGAGCCTTTGACCTTCTGAGAAGCCATAAGGTCTCTCTAAATTCAGCAGACTTTTATGAAATCGAAAAGATTTTCCAAAACCTGGAGGCTGAGGCAACGACCATCCTCAAGAAAGAATCTCAGGAAAGAGAGATTCTATTTGAACGCTCCCTTGATATGCGTTTTGTAGGACAGGGATCTGAAACCCATATCCCCCTCTCCCAGAGAGATTTTACAACAATGAAAAGGGAAGAGGTTCGTCGCCTTTTTGATGAAGTCTATCAGCGGCTCTACGGTCGAACCTATCCTGAATCGGAGGTGGAGTTTATCAATTTCAAAGTAAGGGCCAGTCTTCCAGAGCGGTTAATTCAATTTCCAAAATTGGATGGGAAGGGGAAGTCTTTGGAAGGGGCGATCAAAGGAAAAAGGAAGGCCTATTCTCCCATTGCCAAGGATTTTATCCCCTATACGGTTTACGACCGATATCGACTTTTTCCAAATGCAAAGTTTTTAGGGCCTGCCATTATCGAAGAAAGGGAGTCAACACTTATTGTGGGAGAAGATGCCAGCGTTTCAGTGGATGATTATGGTTTCTTATGGGCCGATCTTTTTAAATGAATGGTAGATCTTAGATTCTCCCATTCGGGATTTAAATTCAATTGGATTGATAAGGAGCCATCAATATGGGACGAACCTTTGACCCGATCACATTGGAAATTCTCTGGCGAAGATTGATTTCTATCGTTGATGAATCTGATAGCACCGTAGCCCGAACAGCCTTCTCCAGTTTGCTCAGAGATGCACACGACTATACCTGTATGTTTACAGACCAGAAAGGCCGGGAACTTGCCCAAGGGACCTTCGCCACACCTGGTCAATCAGGAGCCATGGCCCTGGGGATCAAAAACCTGGTCAACAAACTTCCTGCTGACACTTATAAGCCTGGAGATGTCTTCATCACCAACGACCCCTGGGCTCTGGCGGGTCATCTGAATGATGTCTGTGTGTTGAGCCCCATCTTCTACAAAGATCGTTTGGTTGCCTTTACAGCCTGTGTCTTTCACCATTCAGACATCGGAGGACGTGTCTCCTCTGATAACCATGATGTCTTTGAAGAGGGTCTCTTCATCCCTTTGGTGAAGCTTTACGATGGAGGGGTGCTCAATCAATCCCTCATGGATATGATTCGTTGGAATGTTCGAACACCGGATGAAGTGATAGGAGATATTCGTTCCCAGATTGCAGCCAACCATGTCTGTTCAGAAAAGATCTGTCAAATGCTTCGAGAGAACGATCTGGATGACCTGGATGATCTTGCAGATCAAATTATCACCCGCACAGAGAAGAGTATGAGGGAGGAGATTGAGAAGATTCCGGATGGGATCTATTGTGCTGAGGGGAAGATCGAACAGATGAAGGGAGAGCAAGAGGTCATCATTAGGACAAAAGTAGAGGTGAGAGGAAGTGAGATCATTGTTGACCTGGAGGGTTCATCTCCCCAGGTCAATTGGGGAGGGAATGTCGTTTATAACTTCACCTATGCCTATGTGTTTATGGCAATGAAAAGCATGTTTGGCCCCGACATCCCTAATAATGATGGTTGTGCAAGGCCCATTACGCTAAAGGCTCCCGAAGGAAGTGTGGTCAACTGCAAATTTCCTGCTGCGGTAGCGGCACGGCTGGTCATTGGTCATTTCATTACTGAGATTATCTATCGCGCTCTTTCAGAAGTGGTCCCTGATAAGGTCATCGCTGGAAGTGGTGGAACGCCGGCTCAGATGAATGTCTTCTACGGAAAGAGAAAGAATGGAACCCCCTGGCACTCTGTGATCATAAGGGGTGGGGGAATGGGAGCCAGTGCCCTTAGTGATGGCAACTATGTTTACATCTTTCCTGCCAATGGCGCGAATACCCCAATCGAGATCTTTGAAAGTGATACGCCTCTCCTTGTTGAAAGGAGGGAACTGATCCCAGACTCTGGTGGCCCTGGAAGAATGAAAGGAGGTCTTGGTCAGAGAGAAGTCTTTAAAGTTCCTGACGATGAGTATGCCCCTCTCCCACCTGTCCATTTAGGAATTCAGGCAGGAAGGCATCTTCTCCCTCCAGAGGGGCTTTTTGGCGGTAAGCCTGGGGCCAGGGCACGGTTTTTAATTAACGGACTGCCTGGAAATCCCTTTGGTTTAACTCAGCTCAAACCTGGAGATGTGGTGATCATCGATGCAGCAGGAGGAGGAGGATACGGAAATCCACTTGAGCGGGACATCGAGATGGTCCAAAAAGATGTGGTCGAAGGATATGTCAGTATTGAAAAGGCAAAAGAGGATTATGGGGTGATCGTTGATCCTAAGACTCTAAGGGTAGATGTGGAGGCGACAAAAAGATTGAGAGAAAATTTAGCCAAATGATTTAAGGGGGATTGAGGATGGGAAGAAGTTTTATGCCAAAGGTTCGAACGGAGAGGGAATTAAAACGGCTTCAATTGGAAGGACTCCAGTGGACCGTCAACCATGTCTACAAAAATTCAGAATTCTATCGAAAACGCTTTGATGAAGCAGGGGTCAGACCAAAACACATCCGGTCCCTTAAAGACCTATCCAAACTCCCCTTTACAACAGCCCAAGATCTTCAAGAAGGCTATCCATTTCCACTTAGATCTGTTCCCTTTGAAAAGATTGTTCGCATTCATGCCTCTTCCGGGACGACTGGAAAGAGAAAGGTCCTCTGTTACACCCAAAAGGATATTCATGATTGGGCCAATATGTTTGCCCGTTGCTATGAGATGGCTGGGCTAACGACGAAAGATAGAGTCCAGATTGCAGTAGGATATGGTGTCTGGACCGCAGGGGTGGGATTCCAATTGGGGTGTGAGAGATTTGGTGCTCTTGCTATTCCTGTTGGACCTGGTAACATTGATATGCAGTGCCAATTCTTGGAGGATTTTCAATCAACTGTCCTTTGTGCCACAGCCTCCATGGCCCTGCTTTTAGGAGAAGAGGTTCAAAAAAGAGGGCTTCGAGATCGTGTTTCATTGAAAAAAGTAATCATGGGATCAGAACGTTCCAGCGATGCCATGAGAATAAAGATGAAAGAACTCTTAAGGGTTGAGCATGTCTTTGACATTCCAGTCTAACAGAACTCTATGGCCCTGGAACAGGGCTCGATTGCCTCTACCATGAGGGCATCCACTACTGGGCAGACTATTACATTCTCGAACTCCTTAACCCTGAAACCCTTGAGCCTGTCCCTCCTGGAGAGATTGGTGAGATGGTAGTGACTACCCTTCGAAAAGAAGGTTCCCCTCTCATTCGATACCGTACTCGAGATTTGACCAAACTTATTCCCAAACGTTGCTCATGTGGTTCTATTCTACCCATGCATGATCGACTGTTAGGCCGTTCAGATGATATGTTTATCTTCAGGGCGGTCAACATCTATCCAGGTCAGATCGATCACATTCTCTCAAATACAAAGGGGATTGGGAGTGAGTATCAAATCCACCTTGAGCGAAAAGAGGATGGTAAGGATTATATGACCATTAAAGTTGAAAGGGCAGAGGGAGGTGATCTTGCTCAGGATCCTATCCTCGCTGAAAAAATTGAAGAGGAGATTAAAAAACAGATTCTTGTAAGCGGAAAGGTTGAGATTGTGGACTATGGGACGTTACCCCGATCCGAACGAAAGAGTAAACGGGTCTTTGATCATCGAGAGTTTTAAATACTATGGAAGGAGGTGATAGTGCTTTAAGTCTTGACAATTTTTGTAAAAATAGATACGCTAACTAAACTTGAATCCTAATGAGAAAGGAGGAACGGAAAGATGAAAAAGAAGGGAATTTCAATTATGTTGATTGGATTGATGATTGCCTTTCTTTGGGGTATCGCCTTTTTGCCCATGCCTGCTAAGGCCCAGATTAAGCTAAGTTATGCAAACTTCCCACCTGCACCCACTTTCCCATGTGTCCAGATGGAAAGATGGAAGACAGAAGTAGAAAAGAGGACAGCAGGAAAGGTAAAAGTGGAGACTTATCCAGGAGGGACACTTCTCCATGCAAAGAATATGTTTGATGGGGTTGCGGCTGGGACAGCAGACATTGGATGTACTTGTCCCTCTTACTTCCCAGGGATGTTCCCTGTGATAGAGGCGGTAGATTTACCCGTGGGATGGCCAAGTGCAACCGTTGCAAGTGCAGCGCTTTTCGATCTTGTCCAGAAATATAAACCAAAAGAACTTGAAAAATTCAAAGTCATCACCATGTTTACCTGCCCACCCGCCAATATCATGTCCATGAAACCCATACTCAGTTTGGAAGATCTCAAGGGCTATGAATTGAGGGCCTCGGGAACAGGAGCAAAGATTCTTGGTCTCTTAGGAGCAGCGGCTGTAGGAATGCCCCAATCCGATGTGCCAGAGGCGATTCAGAAAGGAGTTATTAAAGGAAATGTCTCCTCTTTGGAAGTGATGAAAGATTTTAAATACGCTGAATACTGCCGTCATGTCACAGCCAATGTGAACCTCTTTGTCGTTTCCTTTGCGGTGGTAATGAATAAGGCGAAGTGGGAATCCCTGCCAGCCGATGTAAAAAAGGTAATTGACGATCTCAGTCGGGATCAGGCTATCTGGACAGGGCGATACGTCGACAACCATGTGAAGGAGTCAATGGAATGGTCTAAAAAGACCTACAATGTCCAGGTCTATGAACTTTCACCCAAAGAGATTTCAAGGTGGTATTCTGTCCTCAAACCCATGACCGAAAAATATATCAAGGATGTGGAAGCCAAAGGTTTGCCAGCAAAGGCCATCCTCGAGGATGTGATGAAGCTGAAAGAAAAATATTCTAAAGAATATCCTGATTGATAAAATCCAATCAAAAAAGAAGGGGGAATTCCCATCCCCCTTCTTTTTTAAATCCTAAGGGTCTTCAAAAAAAAGATGGTTTCTTTTCTTGAAAGATTGGGTCAACGTTTAAGTAAATGGTTTACCTGGATTGGGGGCATTGCCCTTCTCACCTTAACCGGAATTGCCTGTGCGAATATGGTGATGAGACCCCTTGGAGCCCCTCTCACAGGAGCCTATGAACTCGTAGGATTTTTTGGGGCCCTCGCTGTGGCTCTTTCTTTAGGGTATACGCAGATCGCACGCAGTCACATCTCGGTAGATATCTTAGCCACACGATACTCAAAACGGACCACCCAATTTATGAATGGTATCAGTTCATTGCTCAGTATGATCTTTTTCATCCTGGTAGGTTGGCAGACCGCCAAGTATGCCACACTCATATGGCAGAGAGGAGAGACCTCCGAAACCCTTAGGATCATCTACCATCCTTTTGTCTACGTGGTCTCGATTTGCTGTTTTCTTCTTGCATTGGTATTGCTTGTAGATTTTCTTAAATTTCTTGCCCTGAAAAAGAGAGCATCATAGATGGTTGGTCTTATTGGAATCCTCATTCTTCTCCTCGTCATGATTGTCCTTCAGATGCCTGTGGGATTTTCTATGGCACTGGTGGGTTTCTGTGGTTTATGGTATGTGACAGGATTAAATTCAGCCCTTTCTATGATTGGGACGGACACATGGGCAAATTTCTCCTCGTATAGTTTAACCGTCATCCCTCTCTTTATATTTATGGGAACGATCTGTTTCTACTCGGGAGTGAATAAAAGTCTTTATGAGACTGCTTATAAATGGTTTGGCAGAACTCGGGGAGGGATTGCCATGGCGACCATTATGGCCTGTGCCGGGTTTGCTGCGATCTGCGGATCGAATAATGCGACGGCTGCCACGATGACCACGGTTGCACTACCTGAGATGAAAAAATATAGTTACCACAAAGCCCTCTCCGCTGGTTCCATTGCCTGCGGTTCAACCTTGGGGGTGGTTATCCCTCCCAGTGTTGTGTTGATCGTCTATGGGATTCAAACCGGGCAATCGATTGGGAAACTTTTCTGGGGTTCTACCCTTCCTGGAATTTTAATGGCCTTGCTCTTTATTCTTACGGTCTATCTTCTTTGCAGGAGACACCCCGATTGGGGACCTGGTGGCCCACGCGTGAGGTGGATTGATAAAATCAAAGCCCTTCCTGGAATGGCAGAGATGGTCATCCTTTTTGGCCTCGTAATGGGAGGCCTCTATACGGGAGCCTATACCCCAACAGAGGCAGGAGCAGCAGGGACCTTTTTTGCCCTTTTGATTGCTGTCGTTTTCAGAAGAAGGCTTTCGTGGAAAGGGTTTAGGTCTGCTGTCATCGACGCCTTAAAGGTCACGTGCATGGTGATTGTGATTGTCTGGGGAGCAGTGATCTTCGGTCGTTTTTTGACCATTAGCAGACTTCCTTTCCAGGCGGTCAATCTTGTCTCCAACCTCCAAATTGAACCTTATATGGTGATGGTTGCCATTTTAGTCATTTATGCGATTGCAGGAATGGTGATGGATGCCTTAGGGTTTTTACTGATCTCCATCCCCATCTTTTTCCCGATTGCAACGAAATTAGGATACGACCCAATCTGGTTCGGCTGTATTATTACCGTAGTCACGACAATGGGGGCGATTACACCCCCTGTTGGAATTTGTGCCTATGTGGTCTCTGGAATGGCAGAAGATATTTCTCTCTCTACTGTCTTCAAAGGTGTCCTATGGTTTATCCCGGCCTATTGTGTGACTATGGCAATGATGATCATTTTTCCAAAAATTTCGCTCTTCTTACCCGCTCTGGTGAGATGATTTATATTGCCTTATTAGAAAAATTTTCAAAGCCTTTTTGTCACCCTGAACTTGTTTCAGGGTCTCATAAGTCTTTGATTTATAAGGTTTTTAGATGCCGAAACAAGTTCGGCATGACAGTTTAGTAATTAAAATTTGCTAAACTACAGTAGACAATACCTGGAGGCTTCTATGAAGAAGTTTGATTATTTTAAACCGAAGACCCTCGAGGAAGCCCTTACTCTATTAAATCAATATGGAGATAAGGCAAAGCTTATTGCCGGGGGGACAGATGTCATTGTCATGATCAAGCAAAAGAAGATGGCCCCTGAGGTACTTATCTCGCTCCAGGAAATCCCAGGACTGGATCGTATGGAATACAATGGATCCTTGAAGATTGGCCCAATGGTCACACACCGAGCCATAGAAAAATCGGAAACGATCCGAAAGCACTTTTCTGCCCTTTCGGATGCGGTAGATGTCCTTGGTTCAGTCCAGATTCGAAATGTAGCGACAATTGGGGGCAACATCTGCACTGCCGCTCCTTCGGCAGATACAGCCTCCCCTCTTTTGGCCTTAGGGGCTCAAGTTCGGTTGAAGAGTTTAAAGGGAGAGAGAACATTACCTCTTGAACAATTCTTTACAGGACCTGGTGAAACCGCCTTAGAGAAGGGTGAGATTTTAACAGAAATATTCATTCCGAAGCCTCTTCCCCATACGAGTTCTGCATATTGGAAACACCAGAGGCGTCAAGCCCTTGATCTCCCCATCCTTGGTGTGGCAGTTCTTCTTTCTCTCGATAGGTCTACGGTCACCTGTTCGGACCTCCTCTGTACTACCTCTCCGATCTCAACGATCCTCCACTCTCTCGAAGGGGACGAAGTGGTTTGCAAAGAAGTCCGAATTGCTCTAAGTGTTGCTGCTCCAACACCCATGAGGGCTACCAAATCTGAAAATCTCTTAAGGGGCAAGAGGATTAGTGACGAACTCTTGGAGGAGGTGGCTGAAACCGCTGCCAAAGAGGCTCAGCCGAGAGACACAATCCGGGGTGAAGCCTGGTATCGAAGGGATATGGTTCGGGTTCTTGTAAGGCGAATGGCCATGAGATGCATTGAAAGAATTCTAAGGCCTGAAGAAACGATTTTCCCACTGAGGTTATGGTAACGATGACAATGACCAAACACCAAGCACCAATAACCAGATAAGTTCCTATTTTCCAATAACCAAACTTTCGGAATTCGGTGATTTGATATTGGTGATTATTTGGAGTTTGAAATTTGGTGTTTGGAATTTTAGGCTAAAGGAGATTCTCACATGAAGAGAACAATTCGTTTCATTTTGAACACGGAGTCCATCGAAGTAGAAGTTGAACCCCATCTCACCCTTTTGCAACTATTGAGGGATAGACT
>CAZFDM010000151.1:0-11649 GCA_964517975.1 uncultured Syntrophaceae bacterium | reverse complement strand
CTCCAGATTCACTTCTTTATGATTGGGAAGGAAGAGAGAAATACCCTTACCTACAGGTGGATGGATAAGGAGCGATCGATCGACCTTAGTCCCTTTCAAGGCCAGACCATTGAGGAGGATCTTCAACGAAGGGATTTTACCATCAATGCGATCGCTTATTCTTTAAAGGACGGAACGTTTCACTGGGTCGGAAGGGCCTTGGAGGATATTGAGGACAAGGTGATCCGCGCTGTATCAACCCAATCCATTGATCTTGACCCATTAAGGATGTTGAGGGCGGTCCGTTATCTTTGCACCTTAACAGGATTCTCCCTGGACAAAAACTTGACCAAAGAGATTTCTACAAAAAGAGAGAGGCTTCTGAAGGTTCCAGGGGAGCGGATCAAGATGGAGTTAGACCGAATTTTGCTTTCCCCTCATCCGTTCCTTGGAATGAAAACCCTTTATGCGTTAGGCTTACTTCTCACCATTTTCCCTGAATTTAAAGGACTTGAAAATCTTGGACAAGGGCGGCATCACCATCTTAATGTCCTTTCTCACATCCTCCTCATGATTGAAAAGATATCTTGGGCTGTCAGGTGGCTCAATCTAAATCAATCCTCTTTTACTTTTTCCCAGGAGGATTGGCTTTCTCTCTTTTATTCGGCCCTGTTTCATGACCTTGGAAAACAAGAAACCTTTACAAAAGATGAAAATGGGAACATCCATTTCTATCACCATGAATCCTTCTCCTCTCAAATGGCAGAAAAAATAATGGAAAGGCTCCGTTTCTCTACAACACTGAAAAAGAGGATCATTCACCTCATTCAGAACCACATGAGGATTCTCAATCTGAATCGAGAGACCAAAGATAATGCACTGAAAAGGCTGGTAAATCAGGTGGGCGATCAAGTCCCCCTCCTCGTACTCCATACCCTTGCTGATAAAGAGGCAAGTCGAGGGATCCTATCTATCCAAATCGATGAAGTGGTTGAAGCACACTGTCTTAAGATCCTTCAATTTTTTAAAGAAAAGATGATTGTCCACCCTCCTGTTCTTATTACCGGGCACGATATAATTGCCCTGGGCTACAGCCCTGGTCCAAAGGTTGGTGAAATCCTTAACTTCATTCGAGAAAAACAGATTGAAGGTGAAGTTAAAAGTAGAGAAGAGGCGATGCAAGTGTTGAAAGAACGATTTGGAGATGGGAATAGGGGGTCTGCCCTCCATTAGAAAATTTTAAATTAATAAAATATTTCAATCGGTTAGTTATGCATATTCTTTAGGCAAAATGGTTGAAATCGCATCCCTCAAGGCCTGGAGAATTGATTTCCACAATGAATTCACAACGATTGTGGATAGAGGATAGAATCCAATCTGTAGATAATGAAATTCTTTTGGGATTTCTTAGAAGAGGAAAACTGAAGAATTCTTCTTAAAAAACCCTTTCTATTTAGAATTTCCTTCGGTTTTTTCTGTCGTCTCCAAGACATTGATTGATCTTGGTTTTATATTCACAGGGTCGAGCAGAGGAATCTCAGGCCCAGAAGCAGCACCCAGGTCTTTAAAACGGCGCGCTGCGGGAAGAATTCTTGCCTCCATAGAACCTATGGCGCTATTATAAGCTGCATTGGCCTTTTCCAAACCTTTCCCGATATCAGTGAGGTGGTCAGCCAAGGTTCTCATTCTTTCATATAATTGTCTTCCAAGATTACTGATCTCCTGAGCACTTTTAGCAATCTGTTCCTGTCTCCATCCATAAGCCACTGACCGAAGAAGGGCAATGAGGGTGGTAGGCGTAGCAATGATCACTCGCTTCTCTAACCCATCTTCTAATAGTCTTCGATCAACGTCCACTGCTGCGGCAAAAAAGGATTCTCCAGGGATGAACATCACGACAAATTCCGGAACCTTTTCAAACTGCTGCCAATAACTCTTGCTAGCAAGATTCACCATATGGGAGCGAATCTGGGAGGCATGGCGACTGAGGGCGAGATTACGTTGTTCTTCAGAGTCTGAGGCTATGGCCTCACGATAGGCATCAAACGTTGCCTTTGCATCCACCACAATCACACGATCCGATGGAAGGTGAACGATCAAGTCTGGCCGCTGTAATCCTTCTTCCGAAGCAACAGAGACTTGCTCCGTGAAATCACAATGTTCAGACATCCCAGAAAGTTCAACCACTCGTCTGAGGGTCATCTGTCCCCATGAGCCAACTGTTTTAGGTGTTCGTAGAGCAGTGACCAGGTTTCCTGTCTCCTTCTGGAGTTGCTGATGGGTGACCATCATGGCTTTAAGTTGTTCAGTAAGCCCGGCATAGGCCTCTTGCCGATTCTTCTCTATGTTCCGGATATGATCCTCGAATTGTTTCAAAGAATCTGAGAGGGGTTTTACAAGACCTTGAATCGCCTCTTCGCGTTTTCCAAGGTCTCCTTTTGCCTCTGCGAGAACCTTATCAAAGGTCTCCTTAGCAAGTTTTAAAAAAGCACCGATGCTGCTCTCCAGTGTGTCCCCTGCAAGGGCTTTGAATGTATCTGATAATTTATTTTTCGCCTCATCGAGCAGCCTCTTCTCCTCTTCTAATCTTTTGGTTACCTCGTTAAGTTGAGTTTCAGCCTTCACCTTTGCACCCTGCTCCGCTTCCAGTTTTGCTCTGAGTCTTTCAAAATCCTCAGACGCCCTATCGATCTGCGATCGAAGTTCTGCAACCGTGTTTTCAAGACCAGAGGCCCGTCCCTCTGCAGTACTTGCCCGACATACCGCCTCTTCTAATAATTTATTCAACTTCTGCCTTGTCCTAAATGTGGCTAATAGCCAAGCGATTATTCCACCAATGATCAAACCAATTAAACCCAAAAGGGCATAAACCATCTTAAGGCTTCTCCTTTAAAATATGAATTGTTATCCATTATAGATGGACTGAACAATCCCGTCAAGGAAACCTATAATCCAAATCAGATCAATCCCTCTAACTCTCTATTAATAAGCCAGAAATAGGGGTTGAATCCATGGGGTAAAAATCATATAATTTTTTAGTCATTCCAATAGAAGGAGAAAGTCCGGATGGCTGAGGAATTGATTGCAAAGCTCTCTCTTACTAAAGAGGATATCGTTCACCTTTACCATGGAGGTTTACTCTCTGTAAAAATAAACGGCAAACACACAAGTGCCTCATTAGAGATATCCTGTGGGGAAATTCCAGAGCGAAAAGCCATGCGAATCCGTTTCAAGACCATCGATGCCGAATGATTTACAGTATCCTTCTTATTTGGGGTCAGGCAACGGTAACTCGGTATTTTCTTTTTCTCCCCTCAATCAACTTTTCCCTCATACATTTAATTGCCTTAGCAAATGATCTATCCGTATGGACGCGATCCTCAACCTTCTTGATCGCCTCGCCAATGGCCACAGGACTCCGTCGAAAATAATCCCCTATCTCCCTCACCGTGTAATCCGATACTCCCCTTGCCAGGTAAGCCACTATTCCCCGCCCAAGAGATCCCTCGTGATCCCTGGTCACCGAATACAACTTCTCTTCACCAATCCCTGTCTCTCTACTCACCTCATCCGAAATCGCCTCCAGAGGAATGTCATAAATCCAATCCCTAACTCTTTCCTTCTCCATCTCAATCCGATTAATAAAACTATCCTCCCCAAGGAAACGCTGATCCTTCACCTGATAATATTTTTCTTCGTGCCCTCCCCTCATCCCCTCCCAAACAAATTCCCGATATCTTCGCCTTCCCAAGGACCCACTGCCTCCAAATTGATCCAGCACCAACCCCTCATCAATCAGCCCCCTCCCTCCTTTTCCAAGGTAACTCAAGTGACCGCTCCACACATAGTCCTCCGGCCTTTTCGCAATCCCCGCCCTCACCGGATTCAAATGAATATAACGAACCAGTTCTTTAAGATACGCATCCTTATCACATAGAATTGCCTTGTAGCGCCCTTGAAAAACGTGTCCCACTTCCCCATATCGCCGATTGAAATAACTCGCATAAGAAAATAAGAGGGACTGCATCATCCTGCTCAACGAAACCTCTCCGACTTCGATAAGAAGGTGCAGATGATTCTGCATCAAAGCGTAGGCGTATAAACGAAAAGAGAATCTGTTCTTGCAGTTCAAAAGATAGGTGAGAAACTGCTTGAAATCCTTCTCATCCAGAAAGATTCCCTGCTTTCGGTTCCCTCTGGTGATAACATGGTACAACGCCCCTGGAAAATGGATGCGAGGTTTACGAGCCATGGCCGTTAGGTATCACAGAAACCAGCCCATGTCAATACCGAGTTACCGTTGCCTGACCCCTTTATCTTTGTCTGACCCCTTTATCTTTGTCCCTATGTTTTCTATGTTTTTTATTTCAAAAAGAGCATAGGATCGAGGGGTTTATTATTTCTTCTGATTTCGAAGTGAAGATGAGGACCTGAGGCTCTACCCGACATACCTACCCTACCAATCACCTGCCCTTTTTCGACCCATTCCCCTTCTTCAACTAAATTGACCTGGTTATGCGCATAGATAGTGACGTATTCCTCAGAATGGCGAAGGATGATTAGGTTTCCATAACCCTTAATGGCGTCACCTGAGTAAATCACCCTTCCAGCGTTGGAGGCCTTAATCGGTGTGCCCATGGGAGATGAAATGTCAATCCCCATGTGCCTTTTGGCTTCACTCTCATCGAAGACATCAACGAGCCTGCCCTCAACTGGCCAGATGAACTCTAATTTTTTATAGACAACCCTCTCCTTCTCAAATGGCTCCATAACCACATCATCAATATAAACATCTACCTTTAAAACCTTTTTGGCTCGTGGAATAAAAATTTTCTGTCCAACTTGAATTCTACTGTGATCCATAATCCCATTTAGGCGAGCCACCTCTTTTATATCAACCCCATAGGTCTTACAGATTCGATAAAGAGTCTGATGTCTTTCTACAATATGATAGACTCCTTTCGTCTCTAATGGAGGGGGTCTTTCAATCGTCACTTTATGCCTCGCACATCCCAGGGCAACCAGAATTGTAAATAGAAATAAAGCATATAGTCCCTTAATTAACATCGTTTATCGTTTATTGTTTATCGTTTATTGTTTATTGTTCATCGTTCATGGCTCACTGTTCATTCACTTTCCCATCCATATTTCCCTATTAACTTCACGAATCGGCATCCCCCTAACTCTTCCTTTTTCAAACCCTCTCCAGTTTTTGTCACCCGAATTAACTCTTGAACATAGGCGTCTCCTACCGGAATGACCAGCCTACCTCCTGGGGCTAACTGATCGATCAATGATTGGGGAATCTCTGGGGCCCCTGCTGTAACGATAATGGCATCAAAAGGGCTCTCTTCCACCCATCCTAAGGTTCCATCAAAAATTTTTATCTCAAAATTGTAGTATCCCAATCGGTAGAGCAATTCCCTTGCACGAATGGCCAAAGAACGAATCCTCTCAATGGAGAATACCTTCTCAGCCAATTCTGCTAAAATGGCTGCCTGATATCCCGAGCCTGTTCCTATCTCTAAGACCTTCTCTTTTCCCTCCAAGAGCAGAGCTTCCGTCATCAGAGCAACCATATAGGGCTGTGAAATCGTCTGTTTCTCTCCAATGGGAAGGGGGTGGTCACCATAGGCCTGACCTTGAAGGGCCTCCTCAACAAAGAGATGCCTGGGGACTTTTTTCATTGCCTCAATGACTCGGGGGTCTTTAATCCCTCTGGCGACAATCTGTTCCTCGACCATCTTCAATCTTGCCTTTGAATAATCGATTGCCTTTTCCTTGCACATGGCCTCATTCATCCAAGTTTTCGCCTTTTTTCTTCAGTTCGCTGAGGATATTTAAGGCTTCGAGAGGAGTGAGACGGTTTGGATCAATCTTTTTTAATTCCAAACGAATGGGGTCGGGCTGACCAAAGAGGGAGGGTTGGAGGGGAGATTCCCTTTCCTTATCCAATCGTTTGGTCTTAGCAATCTTTGGGATCCCCCACGCATCCAGTTCCCCTTTCTCTAAATTGGAAAGGATCTCTTTGGCTCGATCAATCACTTTCTGTGGAAGCCCTGCCAATCTGGCTACTTGAATCCCATAACTACGGCTTGAACCCCCTTCAACAATCTTTCTAAGAAAGATAATCTCATTGGCCCACTCCTTTACCGCAACATTGTAATTCTTAACCCTCTCCTTGGTGAGGACCAATTCGGTTAACTCGTGGTAATGGGTTGCAAAAAGGGTCTTAGGTTTTAACACAGGATGATCATGGAGATATTCAGCAACAGCCCAGGCAATGCTTAACCCATCGAAGGTGCTGGTTCCCCTGCCAATCTCATCCAATACGACAAGACTTCTTGAAGTGGCCTGGTTTAAAATACGGGCGGTCTCCATCATCTCCACCATAAAGGTACTCTGCCCCCTCGTCAGACTATCCATGGCTCCAATTCTTGTAAAGATCCTGTCCACCACCCCTATCCGAGCCTCTTCAGCAGGCACAAAACATCCCATCTGTGCCATCAGAACGATGAGGGCTACCTGTCTGATGAAAGTGGATTTGCCTGCCATATTGGGGCCAGTGATGATAAGGATTTGATGATCCTTTGTGTTCATTTGAACATCATTTGGAACAAACCTTTCAGGAAGATCCATCCTCTCAAGGACGGGATGTCTTCCGTCACGGATAATAATCTCATCTCCCTCGTCAACGATAGGCCTCTCATAGTGATAGCGGTCTGAAATCTCTGCCATTGAACCTAAGACATCAAGCACAGCGATGGCGGAAGCGGATTTCTGAAGCCTTGGTGCTTGCTCGGAAACCCTTCGCCGAATCTCCTCAAAGAGCCTGTATTCTAATTGACAGATGGCCTCCTCTGCACCCAACACTTTCGTTTCGAATTCCTTGAGTTCAGGGGTGATAAATCGCTCTGCATTGACCAAGGTCTGTTTTCTTATATAATGGGGCGGGACCAGTCGAAGATTGCTTTTTGTGACCTCGATATAGTATCCAAAGACCTGATTGTATCGAACCTTTAGGGAGGAGATCCCTGTCTTTCTTCTCTCCTCTGCCTCCAACTCCAGGATCAAGGATTTCCCTTTCTTCCCAATCTCTCTGAGTTCATCCAGTTCCGGATTGTAGTTGGGCTTGATGATTCCTCCTTCTTTTAGGCTCATGGGCGGATGGTCGATGATGGAGGATTCAAGCAACTGGTAGAGGTCATTAAAATCTTCTATTTCTGAGAGGGATTCTCTAATGATCGGGGCAACGAAGGGTTGGAAATTGGCCTTTAACACCGGTAGGTTCTTAATTGAATTTCTTAACCCAACCAGGTCTCGAGCATTTGCATGACCGAGGAAGATTCGAGAGGTCAACCGTTCTATATCCTGAATCTCCTTTAACAGTTCCCTGATCTGTTTTCTCTCAACCTTCTTCTCTTTGAGTTCGCTAACCCCTTCCAACCGACGGTCGATTTCTCGGATGTCCAGAAGTGGATAAGTTAACCACTGCCTGAGTGTTCGACTTCCCATTGGAGTCAGGGTCTGGTCTAATACCCAGAGAAGCGAGCCCTTGGAGCCTTGTTCGAAAAGGGATTGGGTCAGTTCCAAATTTCTTTTCGTCACCTCATCGATGACCATAAAATCCTGAACTTGATAAAAATGGATGGCCCGGATATAGGAGAGGGGTTTCTTCTGATTCTCCTCTGCATAACGGAGAACCATCTCAGTGGCCATGGCAGCCAATGGGGTCTTTTGAAGATTCTCTCCTCCTTCTATATGGGTCAGGGACGAAAAGGAATCGAATCGTGAATCTTCTAAGAAATTGATCAACCCCTCTCCAAAACTCTTTTTGAACCGATCAAGGCATGGATGGTCTTGAAAGGATTTGAGGGATAATATCTCTTTGGGCTCATTTCTTAAGGCTTCGCTGAGAAAGGGTTCAAATCCTGAAACCTGGCAGGTCTTCAATTCTCCTGTTGAGATATCAAGAAAGGCTAGACCGAAAACCTCCGCCTCGGCACAAAATCCCATTAAATAGTGACTCTCGCCTTTGCCTAAATGGAGGGCATCGGTCGCAAGACCCGGTGTAAAGACTCGGACCACCTCTCTCTTAACAATCCCTTTGGCAAAGCGTGGATCTTCAACCTGATCGCAGAGCGCTACTTTATACCCCTTCTGAAGGAGTTTGGAGATATAGGTTTCCGCAGAAAAATAAGGAACTCCACATAGAGGAACGCTATCCTGCTGGCTCTTATCCCTGGAGGTCAATGCAATATTGAGTTCCTTTGAGGCAATTCGGGCATCTTCGAAGAACATCTCATAAAAGTCGCCCATTCGAAAGAAGAGAATGGAATCTGGATACTGACTCTTGATCTGAAGGTACTGCTTGATCATCGGGGTAAAGGACTTGGTTGCCATGATAGAGATAATCTAACAAAATCTTGAAGGGTTGTAAATTGAAAGGAAGTAATCTTTTGGGGATAATGTAGAAGGTATCATCTAACCTTCTAAGGACTCAAGATCATAACACCAGCAGAGCAATCCGCCATCTAAATTCTTTACGTTATTAAAACCTGCCTGCTTGAGTTTAAGACAGGCCTTATAAGAACGGAGGCCTGATTCACAATGCACTACCATTTCTTTGTCTCTATCCAACTCTCCCATCCTTTTCTTTAACTCATCTAAAGGAATCCAGGTGGTGTTGGGAATCCGTTTCTCTTTAACCTCATCCTCTCTCCTCACATCTAAGAGTTGAAAACTATCTTTTAAAGATTCCATCCTTTCTCTCACCTCTGAGGCTTGAATTCCTTCAACCCTTCCTTCGATCTTATTGGATATGACATTGGCAGCCACAAGGACTGGGGAGAGGGCTGGGCTGAACGGAGGGGCATAAGAAAGATCCACATTGGCTAACTGATAACAATTCATCTTGGCATGGAGGGCCATGGCCAAAATATCGATAAACTTATCCGATGGCCCTTCACCGATCGCTTGCGCTCCCAAAATCCGACCTGTATCCCTATCTGCGATTACTTTCAGGGTAGACTCTTTTCTTCCAGGGTAATAATGAGCCCGATCATATCCTCTGACAATGGCCTGAATGGGATGGAATCCTTCCATTTGAGCCTCTTTTATATTCAACCCTGTTTTGGCCACACGATAATCGAAGACCTTGAAGATCGTCGTTCCCATTACCCCTGGAAAGGTAGCATTTCCTCCACACACATTCACCCCTACCACCCTGCCCTGCTTATTAGCGGTTGAGCCCAAGGGGACCCAAACCTTTTTTCCGGTTACGAGATGGGTTGTTTCCACACAGTCTCCTGCTGAATAAATCCCCTCGATGCTTGTTTCCATCCTTTCATTTACCCAGATGGCTCCTGTTTCTCCGATCTTTAATCCAGCCTTTCTGGCCAGTTCAACGTGAGGCCGAATTCCAAGACTCATCAACACTGCGTCCGCCTCGATTTCCCTTGAAACGGTTTGGACATGTGAAACCTTCCCGTCCTTTCCTTTTAGGACCTTGATCCCCTCTGAAGTGAAGATTTGAACTCCTTTACTCTCGAGATACTTCCGGAGGATGTTTGCAAAATCCTCATCAAAGAGAGTAAGGATCTGAGAAGCCAGTTCAACGATCGTCACACTCTTTCCTAATAGAATCAGCGATTCAGCCATCTCGAGGCCAATGTAACCTCCTCCAACAATGACCACCTTTCTAATCTCTTCTGAATTTATGTGTTGGACAAGGGCATCGGCATGAAAAATTGATCGAAGAAAAAAGATATTTTTTAGATCAACCCCTTCAATGTTTGGTTGGATGGGTTTTGCCCCTGTGGCAAGGACGAGTTGATCATATTGGTCTTCAAAACTCTCACCCGATTCAAGGTTTCTTCCCCAAACTTTCTTCTCCCTTATATCAATTTTTTCAATCCGACAATTTCTCTTCACTCTGATCTCATCCTGGGCGAACTGACCAGGGGTTCGAGAGATCAATTCTTGTCTCTCTTTAATCAGGCCGCTGATATAATAGGGAAGCCCGCATCCCGCATAGGAAATGGCATCCTCTTCCTGATAGAGGGTAATCTCCAATTCTGGATCGCATCTTCTTGCTTTGGCGGCTGACTTAGGGCCGGCAGCAACCCCTCCTATCACCACAAGCCTCTTTCTCATATTGACATGCCTCCTCAAGATATTGCCAAGATATTGCCAGATGGTTAAGGTTCGGGATAAAATACCGATTGTTGATTTTGAAAACGATCTCGATTGAAAAACTCCAAGATGAGATTTGCCACTTCTCTCGGTTTTTGTAACTCCAGATTATGGATACCGTCATCAAAGGATACAATCTCAATATGGGGAAGGTATTTATTGAATAGGTCTACATTCATCTCGGTCATCTTAAGAAATCCTGAAGATTTCCCGTAAAGGTACAAGACAGGAGTCCTGAGGTTTTTGACCTCTTCAACAAAGTCCTTTGAATTCTTAAACGTGCGGGCAATCCGTGACCACGAACCCTGTGATGCAGTCTTGTTGTTATGAGAAATAATTTCAAGAATCTCCTTCCTCTCTTCCTTAGATAACTTTTCCCATGCCTCTCCCATTACCACACGGGCGGTAATCTGATCAAACAACCCTGATCGTATCGCACTGATGATGAAGTGGCCGATCAGGGGGATCCTCAAGACCTCTTTCTTATAGTGATGGGGTAATCGTTTCGGTTTGACAACCCCTCCTTCAATGCAGACCACTCTATCAACCTTCTCCGGATATCGGGTCGAAATGTTCAGGGCAATCACGCCTCCATAGGAGACCCCAGCCACCTGGAATTTAGGAATTTGAAGTTTCTTGGCTATTTTCACGATTAAATCAGCCTGTTCTTCTATGGTGTAGTTAAATCCTGAGACAGGTTTATCTGAATCACCTACACCCAAATAGTCCAAGGCCAATACTCTATAGTGCTTTGAAAGGATGGGAATCAGTCGATTCCAGTCCCGATAGGTGCTAAAGGCACCAGGAATCAAAAAGAGAGGATCGCCTTCTCCTACCTCTACATAATGAATCCAGTAAGGATCCACATTAATGAAACGATCCTCTCCATACGTTGCCTTTGAATAGACATGCTGGCGATCGTTTTTTACCAGGTAACTACACCCAGTATTTGAGACCAGCCAAACCAGGAGGAAAAATAAAAGACTTAATGTCATGGTTCTTCTGCTTTGTTTAAATATGCTCATACATATCCCAATGTCTCAGAGAACTTTATTCCAAAAATGTGGATTCAATATAACAAAAAACTCTCCCTTGTCAATAAAATCATAAGAGAGCTCTGAAAAAGTATCTAATAAACCACTTTCCAGTATGGGAGGGTAGGTGAAAAAACCTTCCTGCCCGTATCGGGCGGGGGGATACCTATAAAGGTGAAGCAATAACATTTATTTCCCTGAAAAGGCTTATGGTTCTTAAAAAGAAATGGTTAGAAAATTAAAATGATCAATGTCCGCATCTTTCCCTCCCATATAAAAAGGAATTTTTAAGAGTTCTCATTTTTTTTCTCCTTGACAAATAAAAATTTTTTATTTATGTATTTGCATATACGGATTTAATGATAAAGGAGAGAATAATATGGAACAATTAGCCCAATTCTTTAAAGCCCTTTCAGATGAAACGAGGCTAAGGATTGTCATG
>CAZFDM010000150.1:0-3450 GCA_964517975.1 uncultured Syntrophaceae bacterium | reverse complement strand
GATTGCTCCTGGAAATCCTTCCACCGGAAAGGTAGAACCAGGGGGGATGATTGAGCAGGGTGCTTCTCCTGCAGATGTGGAGCAATTTTTAACCAATATGAGTGCCATCCGAGAGGATGTAAAGGAGATTGTGAAACCCCTGAGTGAGGTTTTGAAGGCGGTGGATACGAAAAAGGTAGAGAGTGTGATGAACAATATCGATAAGTTTTCAGGTCAATTACCCAGTATTGCTTCCAGTTCAAAGGAGACCCTCCAGAAGGCAAAAGAGGCCTTTACCAGAATCGAAGACCTTGGAGATAAGGTGAAGAAAGGGGAGGGGACCTTAGGAAAGATAATTTCTGATGAGACCCTCTATAAGGATGCAAAAGTGGCTGTGGAGAAAGTAAAGGAGACAGCCGAAACCCTTAAGAACGTTTCGGAAAAGATTGAAAAAGGGGAAGGAACGCTTGGAAAACTTATCCAGGACGAATCCCTATTCACAGAGACGAAGGAGACCCTTCAGAAGATAAAAGGGATTGCAGAAAAGGTTGAAAAAGGGGAAGGGACACTTGGGAAACTGGTCAGTGACGACGCTCTCATGAAAGAGACCGAAAAGACCCTGAAGAAAGTCCAAAAGGCTGCCGAAGGAATCCAGGAGCAGACTCCCATTACCGTATTGGGAACCATCATTGGAATCTTCTTCTGATCAATTTGTGATGGGGATAGTGTTGAGGAATCTCTTACTCTAAGAATAGGAATTTTTTACTCATCACCCTTACCCACACTACCCCTCTTCTTATTAGAACACCATGACCATCCAAAGGTTCTTTCTTTTATCCCTCATGATCGCCCTTCTATGGGTTATCCCTTCCCTTTCAATGGGGAGCGAAGGTAATCTCTCAATTAATTTGTGGCCCCTCTTCCAATATAGGTCTGATCCAGAAGATGAAACCCAAGAGATGGATGGCCTGGGCCCTCTCTTTTCATGGAAGAGGGATCGGCTCCGGAAGGAGTGGGGAGTTCGACCTCTCTTCTTTCAGACAGAGGGACAAGTAGAGAAGTCTAAAGAATCTTTTCATCAACTTGAATTTCTTTACCCCTTTGGAAAGATTCAAAAGACAAAGGACTATACGAAAGGGTATCTCTCCCCTCTCTCCCTTTATCAAAGAGAAGAATGGGAAGGTAGGAAAAAATGGGATTTCCATTTCTTTCCCTTTTTTATTGGAGAGACAGAAAAAGGTGAAAACTATTTTGGCCTCTTTCCCCTCTATGGGACACTCTTGGAAAGATATGGAAAGCATGAAATCCGCTTTGTCCTCTGGCCCATTTATGGAGAATCCACTTCTGAAGGGTTTCGCACCACAAACTGGATATGGCCTTTTTTCTCCTTCACTCAGGGAGAGAAGAAAAGCGGGTTCCATTTCTGGCCCTTTTTTGGTCGGAAAGAGGAATATGGGGTAACCCGAAAGGAGTTCGTCCTCTGGCCCATCTTCATCAGGCAGAAAAAGGGTATGGATACAGATGATCCAATGGAGGAGTGGATGGTTTTCCCCTTCTATATCTCCAAAGAATCGAGGCATTTCGAGAGCAAGACCTATCTCTGGCCATTCTTTTCTTATGCGAGAGACCGTTTTACCGGATTTGAACAGTTGGATCTCCCTTTTCCCTTTTACCAATCACTGAAAGGAGAGGACCTTAAAGGATTTCGGATTTTTCCATTCTATGGCTATAAGGTAAAAGGAAACGAATCGAGAAGGATTTTCTATCTTTACCCCCTTTATCAACTGGAGGAGGATGGGATAGGAGACTCTCAGGAGAGGACTCATCGAATCTTGCTCCTCATTCGAATTCGCTCACACGAAACTGACCGGGGACTGAAGAAGGGGCGTTCCCTCAGGATTTGGCCTTTTTTTGATTATGAGGAAGACGAGAAAGGTCACCTCTTTTTCTCATTCTTTTACCTCTTCCCATTCAAGGATGAAGGGTTTGAGAGAAATCTCTTCCCGCTCTTTCGAATCTTTCGTTGGGAAAAGGACAGGACCAAAGGGAGTTCAACCAATTTTCTTTGGGGGTTTTATCGAAGAACAAAGAAGGAAGATAGAGAATCCTGGGAGATTGCTCATCTATTAGGGGTGGAGAAAGAAAGGGGAAAGAAGACGGTTACTTTTTTAAAGGGGCTGTTCGTTTATAAAAGAGATGGAGAGCGCTCCCTTTTTAGGTTATTCTATTTACCCATTCGCCTCCAAAAGGCTCAACACCCTCCTCGCGAAAGAGAGGAGTGGATTGGAGAACTATCCCCAAAAGGGGGAGAGTAGAAGATAACCTTAAGTCAAAAGAAGGAGTGTTCACATGAGTAGGAGGATAGGGATATTGGGGACCGGTTCGTTTTTACCTGAGAGGGTCCTTACCAATTTTGATCTCGAAAAGATTTTAAATACGAATGATGAATGGATTTATAAACGGACAGGAATTAAGGAACGAAGGATTGCCGCACCTGATGTGAATGCCTCTGATCTTGCCAAGGAGGCTTCTTTAAGGGCATTGGAGATGGCAGGGCTTGAGGCCAAGGATTTAGATCTCATCGTAATGACCACCATGACCCCGGATACCTGCTGTCCAGCAGGAGCAAACTGGTTGGAGGCTAAATTGGGTGCCGACCGGGCAGTCTCCTTCGATGTCACTGCGGCCTGCTGTGGATTTATCTTTGGTCTTTCTGTTGCGGAACAATATCTAAAGGCAGGAACATTTCGGACTGCATTGGTCGCCTCTGTTGAAATCATGAGCCGAACCCTTGACTGGACAGATCGGGAGAGCTGTATCCTCTGGGGTGATGGAGCAGGGGCAGCGGTGCTTCAATCGTTCGATCCCTCTTCAAAGGGTTTTAGTGAGATCCTCTCCGTACATATTCATACAGATGGAGCAAATGGAGAGAACTTACTTCTTCCAGGAGGGGGATCAAAGACCACGCCCATCTCTTATGAAAGCGTTGATAGGAAACTCCACACCCTGAGGATGATTAAAGCAAATGAGTCTGTCCGCGTGGCAGTAAAACGGTTTGCTGAGGCCGCTGAGGAGGCAGCCTCCTGCAATGGCATTTCACTGTCAGATGTAAAATGGATCATCCCTCATCAGGCCAATATCCGTATCCTCCAGCAGATGGCCAGACGGCTCGATTTTCCCTTTGAAAAAGTCTACCTCACCATAGAAAAATACGGAAACATCTCCTCCGCCACAGTTCCCATTGCCTTGGACGAAGCCGTCCGCAATGGCTCCATCCAAAAGGGAGACCTGGTCATCCTTAATGGATTTGGGGGTGGCCTGACCTGGGCAAGTAGTCTGATCCGATGGTGATGGGGAACCGTGTGATTCCCTTGTATTCAAACCATTCGGTATCACGAGTCCCGAATCACGAATTACGGATAGGCCTCTCGTGAGTTCGGTGAGTGATCAAATTATTGAGCAGACCCTAAC
>CAZFDM010000149.1:0-12041 GCA_964517975.1 uncultured Syntrophaceae bacterium | reverse complement strand
GGTTTTAAAAACCTAATTAAAAAGTAGGTTTTTGGCGGAGCCCTTTTTAGTGGTTCTATAGAACTTCTTTCGGGCTTTTTATCAGTGTTTTCTACCATTAATGGTCTGGTTTGATAAGAATTTTCACGCATGATTCAGGATTATTTTATCATCCTCTTAATAAATGAGTCAATATAAATGAGTCAATCTTTGAGGCGAAAATTTTTAAATTGATTTTGCCCCATTTTGCCACAGGGTGTCCCATTATTCCCCTTATTTTTAAAATTTTCTAATTATTCGAAAAATTAACTTATTGAAAATAAAAAAGAATTTATTTTCTTATTTGGCAATTTTTTTGCTTTTTAAATAATTTATTGCCTTGGATATTAAATTGAGGGAGGCTTGATCTGAAAATTCACCTCCGATATACAAGTAGGTGTGGTTAAATGGGAACCCCCTTTGTTCTTGAACTCAAGCCTCCTTCATCCATTTTTTGAGAAACCCTTTGTGACGGTGGCTTACCTTTCGGATGATAAAACTACATCAGGGAAGGGGTACGGTGAGGAAACCCATATCGTTAAGGGTCATGTTTAGGGGCTTAATATTTTTATAAGTAATTATTAACGGTAACCGAAACGTCTACCTGCCATAGAGTCGGGATCTTGTTACCATTAAATGGGGTTTTGATTTTAAATGAGAAGAAGGCAATTTCAGCGGCTCATAAAGGAGAAACTAAAGGACTTTCGACTTTTCGTCGTTTCCAATAGAGAACCTTATATCCATAATTGGAATGAAAATAAGATTGAATGTATCCGTCCTGCAAGTGGGCTTACCATTGCCTTAGACCCGATGATGCAGGCCTGTGGGGGAATTTGGTTTGCCCATGGAAGTGGTACAGCTGACCGAGACACTGTTGATTCGAATCAAAAAGTCAGGGTTCCACCAGACAATCCCCAATATGAGTTAAAGAGGATATGGCTTTCTAAAAAAGAAGAGGAGGGATATTATTATGGTTTTTCAAACGAAGCTCTTTGGCCCTTATGTCATATCGCCTATACAAGACCTGTTTTTAGGGCTTCGGATTGGGAATACTATAAAAAGGTAAACCATCTTTTCGCAAATACTGTTTTGGAGGAGATTGGTTTTGAAAGACCATTAATATTTATACAGGATTATCATCTTGCATTACTTTCGCGAATGATTAAAGAGAAGAGACAAGATGCTCTCGTCATTCAGTTTTGGCATATCCCCTGGCCCAATCCTGAAGCCTTTAGAATCTGTCCTTGGAAAAAGGAGATTCTTGAGGGTCTGTTGGGTAATGACCTATTGGGATTTCATATTCGATACCATTGTAATAATTTTATTGATACTATTGATCGAGAACTGGAGGCGAGGCCTGATCGGGAGAGGTCTGCTATCGTTTATAAGGGCCATACCACTTATGTGCGCCATTTTCCTATCAGCATTGACTTTGATGCTATGAGTGAGGCCTCAAAGGATAGGGAGGTGGATGAGGAAGTTATCAGGATCAAAACCAAGTTTCATCTTTTTGACAAAATCATTGGTATAGGAGTAGATCGTCTGGATTATACAAAGGGAATCCCTGAAAAATTTAAAGCCCTTGATCTTTTCCTGGAACAAAATCCCGAATATATAAGAAGGTTCATCTATATCCAGCTGGGGGCTCCAAGCCGAGAACATATTCCAAGTTATAAGAAGATCAATGATGAGATTGATGAATGGGTGGAGCGGATCAACTGGAAACATCGAACCAACCATTGGTTTCCAATCCTGTTCCTTAGAGAACATGTCTCTTTTTTATCGATGCTGGCCTTCTATAAAATGTCATACTTCTGTATTGTCAGTTCTCTCCATGACGGGATGAATTTAGTTGCCAAAGAATTTATTGCGGCCAAAAATGACCTAAATGGAATCCTCCTCCTATCCCGATTTACCGGGGCTTCACGAGAATTAAGTGAGGCCCTGCTTATCAATCCCTATGCGATTGATGAGTTTGCCCAGATGATTAAGAGGTCCGTTGAGATGGCGCCTGAGGAGGTTTTTCGGAGGATGAAAAAACTGAGAGAGATTGTTCGAGGAAGAAATATATATCGTTGGGCAGATCGAATCCTTACCAAGGCCATTCAAATCTCATAGGGAAAGAGATGGAATATTTATTTAATCGAATTGAAAAGATTCTTGAGAAATTTAAATCTGCTCAAAGGCTTTTGTTCTTTTTCGATTATGACGGAACTCTTACTCCCATTGTCAACCATCCTGAGAAGGCCAAACTATCCAAGGAGCAGAAGGGGCTTCTTACCGCCTTCAGAAACTATCCCAAATTCATTCTCGCCATTGTGAGTGGAAGGTCACTCAAAGATATCCAGAGGAGAGTAGGGCTTAAGGGAATCTATTATATTGGGAATCATGGATTGGAGATCTCCGGACCCGGTTTTGAAAAAAGGTATCCCTTTGGAAAAGAAGTGATCCTTGAACTTAAAACCATTCGAGTTCGGTTGGAGGATCAATTGGAAAGGATTGGAGGCCTTTTCTTTGAAGATAAAGGGTGGATTCTCGCAATCCATTATCGGAATGTCGATCCCCAATGGGTTCCTTCTATCTTGATGGCATTGAAACAAGAGGTGAAGGATTCACCCATTCCTCTTTGTATAAAATTCGGAAAGATGGTATTTGAAATCAGGCCAAAGGTTGATGTGGACAAGGGAAAGGCAGTGCTGGAGGTATTGAATCGACTCCATTCAACCAATCTCTTTCCTCTCTATATTGGAGACGATCAAACAGACGAGGATGCCTTTCGAATCCTCAATCAAAAAGGGATCACCATTTTTGTAGGTCCCCCCAGCAATTCTTCGGCTCAATACTATGTTCACGGCCCTTTTGAAGTTTATCAATTTTTGAAAATGGCAAAAAAGGAATTGATCCTACAATGAACCAAAACCCTTTCTATTTCTACACCTCTTCCAATTTGGTAGAATTGACAGGGGAGAAGGCCAATAACTTAGGTGAACTGGTTACTCTTTTAAAGCGATGTACAGGTTCGTCAATCTTTTATCATGTCTTCCAAAGTTATCGAGACCGTCATTTCGCTATTGAGAAGTATCATTCGGATTTTGCCCAATGGATTTCAACCTCTTTGGATGAAGAGGCTCTGGCGGAAAGATTGGGGTCTCTGGACGTTCGAGACTTCACCACGATTCGATCCCTTCGGGAATCGATGGTTAAGATGATTGAGGACCATCTTGATCGATATCCCCAGTGCAAGACCCGTGAAAGCAGGACTCCTTTTTTCTTCTGTCAATCTATTAGCATCGTCATGCCCACGAAGTATATTGCCTGGAACTTAGAGGATTTTTATCAAATCATTGAAAAGATCGGTATCCGATCCGTTCATTATCATTTAATCGAGGCAAGGCTTCGATTGGGTATCCATAGTAATGATTTCTCTCACTGGATTCGTTATAGCCTCCAGAAGGAGAGACTGGCGAAACGGATTGAAGATATTGATATCTATCTTCATACCTTAGAGGAGATCCGAAAGAAGATCCTCCAGTATGTCAAGGAAGAAATGGTACCTCGATGACATCCATCCGTTTAAAAGACTATGAGCCCATTGTCGGAGAGCAGATAATCGAAGAGCTTTATCTGTTAGCAGAGAGATTGAGGGGAAGAAGGGTCAAGATGGTCAATTCAACGGCCATAGGTGGGGGGGTTGCAGAGATCCTCCATCGCTTGGTTCCTTTGCTCAATGAACTTGGCATTCAAACTCAATGGGAAGTGATCAAGGGAGGGGAAGATTTTTTTGTTGTGACTAAAAAGATCCATAATGCCCTCCACGGAGAACCAATTTCTCTATCCCCGAGGATGAAAGAGATTTTATTAGAGGTGAGCAGGGAGAATTTAAAAAACTCGAACCTGGATCAGGATGTCATCGTGATCCACGATCCACAACCCATTATGTACATTGAGGCAAAAGAGCGTGCCCATGCAAAATGGGTATGGAGATGTCATATCGATATCTCCAATCCAAATCAAGATGTATGGGATTTTATGAAGGGATATGTAGAGCAATATGATACCGCTATCTTCTCCTCCCCAAGGTTTTCAAAAAGATTACCCATTACGCAGTTTCTTTTTTTCCCTTCTATTGACCCTTTATCGGATAAAAATAGAGAACTTGAGCCTGAGTTTATTGATCAAGTATTTGAGCGTTTTCACATCCCTCGGGATAAACCCGTCATTACCCAAATCTCAAGATTTGACCGATTGAAAGATCCTGTTGGAGTGATCAAGGCCTACCGAATGGCGAAACGATACGTGGATTGTAGATTAGTCTTAGCAGGAGGAGGAGCAAGCGACGATCCAGAGGGTGAGGTTGTTCTTGAAGAAGTTCGAAGGGAAGCAGAAGGAGACCCTGACGTTCATATCTTACTACTTCCTTCCAGCAGTCCTCTCGAAATCAACGCCCTCCAGAGAGGGTCAAATCTTATTCTTCAGAAATCAATTCGTGAGGGTTTTGGTTTAACCGTTGCAGAGGCATTGTGGAAAAGGAAGCTAGTGATTGGAAGTGCGGTAGGTGGAATTCCTGTTCAGATCATTCCTAATTTTACTGGAGTGCTTGTTTATTCTATTGAGGGAACGGCTTATCAAATTCGATATCTCCTCAGTCACCCAGAGATTGCAAAAAGATTGAGCGAGTTTGGTCATGAATACGTCAAAGAAGAGTTTCTGATCACCCGAAAGTTAAGGCGATATTTACTGCTTTTTCATACCCTTGACCATTTAGGAGAGAGAATCATCTATGTTTAAAATTTTACTTTTTTGTCCCATTTTGCCACAGACTGTTTCATTACTCCCCTATTTAGATTCTTCGAATTATTTATAAGAAATTCTAACTAATTGAATTTTTTAATAAATGTGTTTCCTTGTCTTCGGCATCCTTTTTGCTCTTATTAACCTGTGATGAATTATGAAAAAAGGCGAATATTGATCATCGAAGATGATGAAGAGATGAGGTCTCTGCTTCAACCTGAAACCAGCATCATTGTCATTACGGCCTTTGGGAGTGAGGAAGTCCATCAAAAAGCGATTCAAAGAGGAGCCGATTCATATTTAGAAAAACCCCTTCAATTTCATGAATTAAGGAGAATGGTTCATGGACCCTTATCTTCAAAAGTAAAAAGGGGGGGATAAAGGCTGGAGTGATAACTACAATATTCAAGAGGCGAATAACATGAAGGGTAAGAAGGAATCATCACTTCCAATGTTGGTCTTGCTAACTATTATTAGTATGGGAGCGATTTTATTGGTGGTGTTTCTCCTGTTTTCCTAATAAAAAAACTTAGAAAGGAGCCTTTATGGCGTGGAGAGATGATGATTTTTACAGGGGAAATGAAGAACCAAGTTACAGAGGTCCTTCAATAGATGAAATTGCGATCAGGATGCAAGAAAAGTTCAAAAGATTTGGGGAAAAGAAATTTCTCTTGATTCTTGTCGGAATTATTATCGGTATCTGGGTTGCTTCAGGAATTTATATTGTTGGACCAGGAGAAGAGGGAGTAATTCGTCAGTTTGGAAAGGAGGTAGACCGGACAGGACCTGGGTTAAGATACCGTCTTCCATGGCCTATTCAAACTCATGATGTAGTTCATCTGACAAAGGTAAGAAGGGCTGAGATTGGTTTTAGGACCGATCCAGTCACAGGAAAAACGAGAGCCGAATTGAAGGAATCTTTAATGCTTACAGGGGATGAGAATATCGTCGATGCTCAACTCTTTGTTCAATATGTGGTAAAGGATTCCTCACAATTTTTATTTCGGGTAAGGGATGTTGAGCAGGTCCTTAAAACTTCTGCAGAGGTGGCTCTTCGAAGCGTGGTAGGAAGAAACACGATTGATTTTACTATGACCGAAGGACGGGTAGTAGTTCAGGATGATATCAAAAAATATCTTCAGGGTCTTCTGGATGAATATCAGACTGGATTAATGGTGACAGAGGCAAGGCTCTTGGTGGTGGATCCTCCGGAAGAGGTCAAGGATGCTTTTCATGATGTGGTCAGGGCCTGGGAGGATCGAGAGCGTTTGATGAGAGAGGCCGAGGGGTATCGTGAAGACCTCATTCCCAAAGCTCGAGGAGAGGCTGCCCAGATGGTTCGAAGTGCAGAAGCTTACAAAGAGCAGAGGGTCATTCGAGCACAAGGGGATGCAACAAAATTCTTGGATGTTCTAAAGGCATACCGGAAGGCGAAAGATGTAACAAGAGAACGTCTTTATTTAGAAACGCTGGATAAAATTTTGCCCGAAAAAGAAAAGTATATCCTTCCACCCGAAGGGAAGGACTCTGTTTTAAAGTGGCTTCCCTTAAAAGAAGCCATAACTATCAAGGAGGGAAAGAAGGAGTAAGAAGCGATGAAAAAAGGGAAAAGAACAGCAGTCATGATCTTGGTCATTATTGGGTTAATTCTTCTCTCGGGGGCAACTTTCACAATTGATGAGAGAGAGCAGGCGATCATTACCCAATTCGGCAAATATATTCGAACAATTAAGGAGCCAGGTTTACATTTTAAGATTCCCATTATTCAAACCCTGCATCGATTTGAAAAGAGAGTATTGACCACTGATGCAGTGGCAGTGGAATATATCACGTTGGATAAAAAAAGGATTGTCGTAGACCATGTGTCTCGATGGAAGATTGAAGATCCCCTTGAGTTCTATCGAAGTGTGAGGACAGAGGCAGGTGCGCTATCCCGTCTTGAAGACATCCTGGTCGCTCGATTGAGACAGGAGATTGCAAAGCATACCTTTATCGGTTTTATTCGGGAAGAAAGGGAGAATATTGTTGAGGCTGTGGCCAAAGAAGCCCACGAATTGGCAAAGCGTTTTGGGATAAGAGTTATCGATGTTCGAATCAAAAGGGCTGATCTTCCTAAAGAGGTTCAAGCCAGTGTGTATGCTCGTATGCAGGCTGAGAGACACCGGATTGCCAAACGATATAGGGCTGAGGGAGAACAACGATCACGGGAGATCAGGGCTGAGACAGATAAAGAGAAAGAGATTATTCTTGCAAAAGCCTACCAGCAGCAGATGAAACTATTTGGAGAGGGAGATGCACGGGCTACTGAGATATTTGCTTCTGCCTATGAGCAGGATCCTGAATTTTACTCTTTTTTAAGGAGACTCCAAACCTATGAAAAGCTTTTTGAAGGAAAGACAACGATTCTTCTGGAATCGGATTCCGAACTTCTCAAATATTTCAGGAATCCCCGGGTACCCAATAAATGAAAAAACCAATATTTCTTCCAACCACTAACCAAGAAAAGGGGCAGTGGATGCATTTCACAAAGACCTTCATATTCTTAATTTTAAGTCTGACCCTTGGATTTTTGGGTTGTGCCAAGGAGCAGAAAATAGAAGCTCATAAACAAGAGCGAATCACAAAGAATCTGGTTCCCTCGAAAGCTGAGGTAAGGGGCCAGAATTTTCTTGTGGAGATTAGCGACCTTCAAGTCGTCATGGACGTAGACACAGCTTCTAAAGAGATCGTCGAGACGCCAAGCCTCAAGGGTCACATCAAAATAACCAATCAATCGAAAGACATCCTGGATATCCAGGCGGTCACCTTCGAATACTTGGATGAAGCTGGTAAGACAATCCCCTTTACATCTGGAGAGAAAATATCAAAGGTTTCTTTGTCTTTGAAGGCGATTAAGCCTGGAAAAATTACCGATAGTTAGATACCGCAATCCCAAGGATAGCTATCAAGGAGAAGGCCCTTGGAAAGATAGAAATCAGCTTGGTCTATGTCCCTTCTCCTCTTAAACGGGAGACTTTGATTTTGTCTGGAAAGATAGATTAGCCCCTAATATTCTTACCCACAGAGTAAAGGGAGGAGGCATTACTACATATTCTATTACAGGAGTATTGATGGATAATAATAAGAAACGAATATTGGTGATTGAGGATGATCAGGAAATGTGGTCTTTGCTGAAAGATTTCTTTTCGGAGGAAGGATTTGAGATAGATTCTGTGAGTAATGGCTCCGAGGCATTCCGAATACTGGTCAGGGAACTTTTCGATCTGGTTATTACCGATATTCGGATGCCCGGTTTGACCGAATTAGATATTATTCCAGGAATAAAGAAACTTCAACCCAATGTTCCCATCATTGTGATTACAGGCTTTGGAAGCGATGAAATTCGTGACAGGGCAATAGCGAGAGGGGCTACTGCGTATTTAGAAAAACCACTCGGGTTCCATGAACTAAGGACAATGATTCGTGAAATAATACCTTCGAAAGAGAAAAATAGGAGGGGATGAGAAATGGTCGGCGTCTTAGTTGTCTCTCACGGAAGATTGGCGGAGGCTTTAATCTCCTCAGTCGAGTTCCTCGTCGGAAATTTACACAGGATAAAGGGAGTCTCTATTTGGCCGAAAGATCAAGAAAAAGAAGTTAAAGACCGAATTCAAAAGAAAATGGCGGAAGTGAACGATGGTGAAGGGGTCGTGATATTAACAGACATTTTAGGTGGCACACCTACCAACCTCAGCCTATCCTGTTTTGATAATGAGAAGGTGGAAGTTGTAACCGGGGTGAATCTTCCAATGTTGTTGAGTCTCTCGAGTTATCGAAAGGGAAAATCCCTGGAGGAGATCGGTAGGTTAGCGAAGAAGTCGGGACGTCGGAGTATTATCTTAGCCAAGAAGTTATTTGGATTGAGGCAAGGTGGAAAATGGAAAAGATGATTTGCCCTGACTGCGGCAAGATGGGCGAAATGCTTATGAGATCTTAACTGCACCCGAATACATTTGGATTGGATATTCCACTTAATCCCAATATCCGAAGGAGTCTAAAGAGTGGATCAATTTTTATTTACCAAAATCATCAAAAATTGAGAGAATGAAAACCTTAATACAAAGTTTACAGATCGTTGGATAGGTTAAACGGATCCATTTGGAGAGGAGGTTGAATTATATGAACGTATGGAAATTGTTATCGATTCCGATTGTAGGGATTTTAGTGACCATCTTTGTGCTCCCCATCTCCTCTGGCGAGGAGAATTTTTTGAAAATGGGAAGAAGTGAAGGCATTTCTTTTTTAAGCGGTGGTGTTGGCCGAGAGGAGAGGGAAATCCTTAAAGATATGGGAAAGGGCTATTCATTGAAAATGGTATTTTCAAATAAAAAGGGAGAATATCTTTCGGGTGTGATAGTAAAGATACTGGATCAAAATGAGAGACCGATTTTAACCACAGTTTCAAATGGCCCATGGTTATTTGTTGACCTTCCTGCTGGAATATACCACTTGGATGCAAGCGTCAGGGGAGACTGGAAAAGAGTTTCTCAAGTCAAAGTAGAGGAAGGAAGTCAAAAAGTTATTTATATCCATTGGTAATTTTTATAAGGGAGTAAGAATGTGAAGGTGAACGAAATTAAAATGAAGGCGAAGGCATTGGGAGAAGAGTAAAGGGTTTCATGGGAGTTTATTTATAAGCGACTTTTTTCAACCTATAATGGTCACTAAGAAATATTAAAGAGGCGAATAACATGAGGGGTAAGAAGGAATCGGCACTTCCTTCCAATGTTAGTCTTGCTAATTAGTATTGGTTTGGAGCGATCTTGCTGGTGGCGTTTCTCCTTTTTTTAGAATATGGTGGCTTTAGGTTTGGACCAATAGGATTCCATTTCCGTCTCAAAGTCCCCTTTTTAAGTTGCCTATTGCAGTTAAGAAATCGGAAATCTTGAAGAGATTTAGGTCGAGGTTTAATCGATGA
Source organism: uncultured Syntrophaceae bacterium (assembly GCA_964517975.1). Taxonomy (GTDB): domain Bacteria; phylum Desulfobacterota; class BSN033; order BSN033; family UBA1163; genus JBBIRM01. The sequence continues at coordinate 2,275 of CAZFDM010000149.1, read as the reverse complement.
TTCAATCCATGTTAAAAGATAGAGCCAAAAAGAAAAGTCGAAAGAGAGGATTGATCTTTTTGGGAATTTTTTCTGTTCTCATTTTGGGTTCCCTCTATTTCTTTTTCCATGAATCCAAGCCTCTACAACCTCCGGAACCAGAAGCCAGGTATCATATAATTGAAGGAAGCATTGAACAGAATAGCACGCTTTACCAATCCTTAATAGAGAAGAATATTCCATACCGATGGATCGACCTGATCATTTCAAAATTAAAACCCTTTCTTGATTTCAATCGGCTGAGAGGTGGGACTTATCGTTTTATCACAAATATGGAAGGAGAATTGGTGAAGTTTGTCTTTGAGAAGAGTCCGACGGAGGTCTACAAGATTGAAAAGGGTGATGAGGAATATATTGTGCGGAAGAAGGAGATTTCTCTCGATAGGTATCTGGTGAAGGTGACAGGTGAGATCCGATCTTCTCTTTATGAGGCCATGAATGCAGTGGGAGAACAGGATGCATTGACCCTCTCCTTTGCTGATATCCTGGCCTGGGAAATCGATTTTTATCAAGACTTAAGAGAGGGAGATCAGTTCAAGTTGGTGGTAGAAAAGCTTTATAAAGGGGACCAATTCGTTCAATATGGGCTGATCCATGCTGTGGAGTACCGAAGGGGAGAGAGGATAATCAGGGGGTTTCGCTATGGAGACGATTACTACAATGAGGAAGGTCTCTCTTTAAGAAAGCCATTTCTCAGGGCCCCCTTGCGGTTTGACCGGAGCAGCTCTCGATACAGCCATGCGAGAAGGCATCCTATTCTGGGAGGAATTCGTCCTCATTATGGGGTCGATTATGCGGCCCCAGAAGGGACACCGGTATGGGCTGTGGCAGATGGGACAGTGGTTTCAGTGGGGTGGAGTGGAGGGTTTGGAAAACTGGTCGTCCTCCGACATAGGAATGGCTACAAAACCTATTATGGTCATCTTTCCAGATATGGGCCTGGGATTAAGAGAGGGACAAGGGTGCGACAGAAGCAAGTTATTGGATATGTGGGGGCAACGGGGCTGGCCACCGGTCCTCATCTCGATTATCGATTAAGCAAGGACGGGAGGTTTTTAAACCCATTGAAAGAGATCTTCCCTCCGGGTCATCCTCTCCAGAAAAAGGATTTGGAGGAATTTTATCAGAAGAGGGATGAGATGTTGGCTTGGTTAACCAGTGATACCCTCTCCCAAATTAAACTTGGAGAAACGACCAGCGGCAAACTGCAAAGAGATTAGATCAAAGAGCGTTTTTTAATGGTTGGAGATGGATTCACAGATGAAAGTGTTTTGGTCCATTATGTTCTTTAAATTCTATCCCTTGTCATCCCCATGGGTATAGAAACTATTATGGTGACCGAGCCTAAGGCCAACATTCGGTCCGAATTGGGGACAAGGTATAACTCATTGATGTCACAAAGAAAAGGAAGCCCCAGGGTTTTATTGAATGAAGAAGAGAAGGATGGGTTGCTGAAAAATTGATAATGACGGTTCCTCCTCAAACCTTAAGGGTGAAAGTGGAGAAAGAGAATCTATGTAAGATGCCTGGAGGCCAGAAAATTGGAGAAGTCCAGAAGGAGAATACCGATCTGAAGGTCATCAGGACAGATAAACGCTGGGTGGAAATGGAGATCGTTGGTAAAGACTTTAAGGGAGCCGGTTTCACCGTCACCTTTTAAGATCAAAAAGACAGGCTTCTTGAATCCAGGAATTTCCTTATTAACAATTTCTCTAATGCTCAATCAAGTTCTTTGTTCCACTTTATATAAAGAATTTGAAAAACGTTAGCTCTTTGGAAAGAAATTACCCTTTTGAAAAAGGGAGTTCTAATTTTTGAGGATCAAATTTTTTGCAAGCTTAAATAGATCTGGATTAATAAGGATTTTTAAAAATAAAATTTGAGGAGTTCAAAATGGAGGATATCGTTTGTCCTGATTGCCGAAAGCCGATCATGAGCATAAGAAAGGTAGAGAATCTTTTAAGGAGCACAACAACGAAAACTCTATTAAGTCGTTGTTTTTGTGGAGTCACATACGAAATCCGATCTTTAAAACAAAATGTTTTAGAAATCTCTACCTCCTCCGGCAAGAAGGTAAAGCAGTTTATAGGAGAAGGAAATCAATGAGTAAATTCCATATAAAGGCTAACCAAAAATATTTGAAATTTCACAGACTTGTCATCCTGAACTCGTTTCAGGATCTCACCCTTTGGACAAAACAAGATGCTGATATCATGAAAACGCTGTTCCTCCAAAT
>CAZFDM010000148.1:0-5232 GCA_964517975.1 uncultured Syntrophaceae bacterium | reverse complement strand
AGAAAGGTGCCTTATTTTGGACGGAGGTCATTGTCCTTTCCCTTTAAAGGCCAGGCCTTCTATGGAGGGCTTGGGAATCGATGTTTATGGTTTGGTGACAAAGGTGGGTTGGGATATCTACCCTATTTATAGAACGGTCAATCCTAAAGAAGTACCCAGGGCATTGACCGTAGGAATCGTCTTTATCTATTGACCTAAAAAATTCAGGAAACATAGGAGAATCCGATCAAATGGAATCTAACTCTAACCTAAATTGAGCGATTTAGGGTCGTGAAGGAGAACAGGAATGCTTCAAAGTCTTTTAGAATGCCATTTTTTAAGTGAGGTCATTATCTTTTTATTAACATCAAACAGGTGAAAGGTTAATCCAATCTCATATTGGTTCAGCAATTAGGAGGATATCGCTCTAAAAGCCTTTTCAGCATCCCTGTTCTTCATAAGATAGGGTTAGAATCGCTCAATTTAGGTCTAAGTAAAATGGTTGAGGGAGGTGTAGGATGTCTGAAAAGTATATCTTCTGGTTTGAGGAATTAGGACAAGAGTTCAACAATCTGGTGGGTAAGAAATGTGCTAATTTAGGGGAGATGGCCAAATTAGGGTTGCCTGTCCCCCCTGGATTTGCCCTTTCTGTCAAGGCCTATGAGGAGTTTATGGAGAGGACGAATGCTACCAAGGAGATCAGAGACTCCTTGAAAAAATTTAGCGGGGGGATCAGAACGATAGAAGAATTTAATGAAGCGAGTAGAGAGATCCGTCAGATTGTGGAATCGAAGGAGATGCCTGAAGGGATGAAAAATCTCATCTTATCCTTTTATGATGACCTCTGCCAGAAGTGTAATGTAAACGAAGTGGCTGTGGCTACAAGATCAGCAGGTCCGGTCAGCCATCCGGGTCAGTACGAAACCTATTTGAATGTCAAAGGCAAGGACGACCTTTTGAAAAAGATCATCAAGGTATGGGCCAGTACCTTCAACTCCCGTTCTCTGGCCTTTCGAAGTCGAAAAGGCCTCCCTTTAGAGAGTGACCCCATAGGGGTGGCAGTTTTGAAGATGGTAAAGGCACGCTCTGCAGGAGTGGTCTTTACTGCAGATCCAAATACGGGAGACCTTTCAAGAATGATCTTAGAGGCAAATTGGGGGCTTGGGGAGAGCGTGGTCAGCGGAGAGTTAGTCCCGGATACTTATATCTTGGAAAAGGAGACATTGAAAATCTGTGAAAGGAAACTTGGAACAAAGCAGAAATGTGTCATGTTCAAGGAAATAGGGGTCTCTGAAGAGGAGACTCCTCCTGACAAAAGATCTACCTTCTGTCTGAATGACGAGGAGGTAGTTGAAGTGGGAAGATTGGCTTTGGCCCTGGAGAAACACTTTGGAGTTCCACAAGATGCTGAATGGGCAGTAGATGAGGACGTTCCATCTCCGAAAAATATCATCCTCCTTCAGACCCGTCCAGCAGTGATTGCACAAAAAAAGAGCCCTGTAGATCAGATCGTAGACTTAATGCTTAAACGATTCTAAGGTGGACGTTTAGACGTTTAATCGTCCGGAAAGGAGAACCCTATGTTGTGGCCAGCGTATGATCTAAGTTTTTATGAATTTGATGATGAAAATGACCCCAAAAACTATGGCGTCCTTCTGTGTGATGTCGTTCATGGCAAACCACCCCTGAAACCCCTCTACATTGGAATTGGGTGGTACTGGTATTATCATGCCTTCCGATATGCACCAGAAACCCTCTCCCTTCCTACCACCCATGGTTGGGATTCGAGGTTCATCAATGGCTATCCTTATATCACAACGATTAAGACCACAGAGGTGGAGGCTAAGCAGAGGGAACCTATTTTTAGAGAAAGGATTAAGCCCTTCATTGAGGATTTTGATGGAATATGGGAAAAGAAAAAAGCGGAGTTAATGAAGATGTACAGGGAGGCAAAGGAGTCAAGGGGACTGAGGGCATGGGAGGATATCCGAAAACTTAGCAACATCGACCTTCTCTCCTTCTTCCTCGATTTTGCCTTTATTATGAATCGCCAGGAGGCAGAAACCCATATGATTATGATGACTGCCTCTTCATACATCAACGGTCTTTTCCAGCAAATGTGGCATGAGATTTTTGGGACCGAAGCCCCTATTGACCCAACCTTCAATAAGCTTATGGCAGGATTTGAAAGCCAGGATGTCAAAGTAGTCAGGGAATTGTGGCGTCTTGGACGAAGGGCTATAGAGTTAGGGTTGAAGGAGATCTTCAAGATTGAAGATAATGAGCAAGTAATTCTCGAATTGACTAAAAACAGAGAGGGAGAAAAGTGGTTAAAGGAATATAAAGAATTCCTCTTGGAACATGGATGGAGGTGTGAGAGGATGCATGCCTACGACACCCCTGCCTGGATTGAGAAACCCAGCCAAGCAATTAAACAGGTCAAAATGTTAATGGACAAAGAGGTCTTTCCCATGGATGCTGAAAAAGATAGGGTGATGGAAGAAAGGAAGAGAACAGAGAAGGAGGTTCTTGCAAAAGTGCCTGAGGGACAACGAGATGCCTTTAAAGTCCTGATGGGGGCTGCCCAAAAATCAGGATATTGGAGTGAGGATCATACCTATTTCTGTGACCTATATATTGGAGCGATTGGGAGATGGATCGTTACTGAATATGGACGGCGTTTCGCAGAGGCAGGATGCATTGATGATCCCGAAGACATCCACTTTTTACATCCGAATGAGATCAGGAAGGCTGCCATTCCAATGGGGAAAGTCAACCTCCGACCCTATGTGGAGAGGAGAAAGAAGGCCTGGGAAGAGAGTTTAAAAATAGATCCACCACCCTTTTATGGGGACATCAGTCAGGCCCAGTCAGTTCTGAAGAGTGATCCTACCCTCTCTGTCTCTACACAGATTCCTATTGTGAGAGAGGAACTTAAGGCAGATCTTTATGGTGCGGCAGCTGCACCTGGTGTGGTCGAAGGCGTGGCAAGGGTGATCATGGGGGCAGACCGGCTTTCTGAACTTCAACCCGGAGAGATTCTGGTTGCTCCAGGGACTTCTACTGCATGGACTGTCGCCTTCAGTGTTATAAAAGGCCTCATCACAGATGGTGGAGGAGCACTCTCCCACCCCGTGATCATGGCCCGTGAAAATGGGATTCCCTGTGTGGCAGGTTGCTTGGAAGCTACCTCTAAGATCAAGACAGGACAGAGGGTAAGAGTGGATGGAGATCGAGGAGTCGTCTATATCCTTGATAAGTAGGAATTTAACACATAGATAAAGAAAGGAGGGGAACATGGCCGGGAAACAATACAAGATGTATATTTATGGTGAGTGGGTAGAGGCACTGGATAAAGAGTATTACGATGATCTTAACCCTTATACAGGCGAGGTCTTTGCTAAGGTTCCCTCTGGAAAACGTCCTGACGTAAGAAGGGCAATCGATGCAGCGGCGGCTGCATTTCCTTCATGGTTCCACACCCTTCCTGCTAAACGACAGGCTCTTTTCCTTAAGGCAGCTGAAATCCTCGAAAGGAAAAGGGATGAAATTGTTTCCATCCTTGCTGATGAAACCGGTTGTACCTTTGGCTTTGCGATGTTTCAAACTATGTTTACTCCTGGTTTACTTAGGGAGGCCGCGGCTCAGGTTCACCAAGTTACTGGGGAGGTTATCCCTTCAGATCTCCCGGGAGCCCTCCATTTGGCAATCCGTCAACCTGTAGGGGTTATTGCAGGAATTGCACCGTGGAATGCACCTTTGATCTTATCCCTTCGATCCATCTGTCTTCCTATCGCTTATGGAAATACAGCGATCCTTAAACCTTCGACAGAATCCGCTGTTTCTGGTGGTGTAGTCATTGCAGAAGTCTTTGAAGAAGCAGGGTTTCCAAAAGGGGTCCTGAACCTGGTCACAAACGGTCCAGGGAAAAGTGGTGAGTTAGGAGATGAGTTGATTGAAGACCCTCGTGTTAGACGCATCAGTCTAACCGGTTCGAGTGCAGTGGGCCGTCAGCTTGCAGAAAAGGCAGGAAGACATCTTAAGCGTGTTGCCCTTGAACTTGGTGGACAGAATCCACTCATTATCCTACGTGATGCAGACATTGATAGCGCAGTTAATGCAACCATCTTTGGTGCCTTCCTTCACCAGGGCCAGATCTGTATGTCCACACGCCGGGTCATCATTGAAAAAGAAGTCTTCGAGGAGTTTACTGAAAAACTGGTAAAGAAAGTGACTACCTTAAAAGTTGGCAATCCAAAAGAGCCTGACACGATCATTGGCCCTCTGATCAACCAACAGCAATTCAATCAGGTCAAGGCCAATGTGGAGGCTGCCATACGCGATGGTGCTCAAGTGCTCTGTGGGGCTAAATCTATAGGACTCTGTTACTATCCGACGGTGCTCACGAATCTGAAACCTGGCTCACCTTTTTTACGTGAAGAGACCTTTGGCCCAGTGGTCTCACTCATTGAGGTAAAAGACGAAGAGGAGGCAGTAGCCATTGCAAATGACACCATGTATGGACTTTCAGCAGCCCTGTTTACCAGAGATATCGCAAAGGGCCTATCCATTGCCGAGCGTATCGAATCAGGGATTGTTCACATCAACGACCAGACAGTCCATGATGAACCTCAGGTTCCTTTCGGTGGAATGAAGGAGAGTGGTTGGGGAAGGTTTGGGGGACGTGCTGGACTTGAGGAATTTACAGAGTTACGATGGATAAGCATCCAGTGCATTCCCCGTCAATATCCTTTCTGATGGGGGTTGGATCGTTTTTATGGATCGATGGATTTTTTGAAGCGAAAGGAGGTGGTGCTTGTCGTGACGTTATCTTAAAGGTTAGGGCGAAATTTTTAACCATTACCCATTTACCTTAACAAAAAAGGAGGGAGAAAAATGAAACATCAAAAACTTTTAATTTACCTGACATTGTCACTAATTTTGATCATTTTCCTAATGGCCGATCATTCCCAAGCAAAGGATAAAATCCGGATCGGTAACCCCATTGCTTTATCAGGTATAAATGCTCCTGGTGCAATGATGACACAAATTCGGTCCTATGACATGTGGGTTGAAGACGTGAATGCAAGGGGAGGGATTTATGTAAAGGATTTGGGGAAAAAATTGCCTGTGGAAATCATCCGATATGACGATAAAAGCGATATAGGGACAACGGTAAAACTGTTTGAAAAGTTAGTTTTAGATGAGAAGGTTGACTTCATCTTCCCTCCATGGGGAACCGCATCCCACTTT
>CAZFDM010000147.1:0-3565 GCA_964517975.1 uncultured Syntrophaceae bacterium | reverse complement strand
ATTTGGAGGAACAGCGTTTTCATGATATCAGCATCTAAAAACCTTATAAACCAAAGACTTATGAGACCCTGAAACAAGTTCAGGGTAACAAAAAGGTTTTGAAAACTTTCCTTTTATTTCAATAGGTTATAAATTTTTGCTAACCTACAGTAAGATAATTTATTGAAATAATTGGCTGGGGTGGGAGGATTCGAACCTCCGAATCCAGGTTCCAAAGACCTGTGTCTTACCGCTTGACGACACCCCAATCTCTTTTTGGAACTTGAATCAAATCTCAAATCTCAAATCTTAATAACTTTCTATGAGAGTTTTGTCACCCACAAACCATGATAATCCCCCCCGCCCATGGCGAGGCTCGCCTTTGGCGGCTCACCTTAATCCTCTCCCCTCCGGGGAGAGGGAAAGGGTGAGGGGTAAAAAACTATTTTCAAGGTAACCTAAATTTTACCTTTGGGGAGAAATTCGTCTTTCCAAAATCTGGACTTTTCAGAGGTCATACCTCGTATGACGAATTATTGCTGTTCGATTATCTTTGACCTGTTTTCTGAATTTCTTTATTATACTCCGCTAAAACGATCGATTCAATCTTCTGCCTGGTCTCATTATTGAGGGGGTGGGCTGTATCTCTATACGTCCCGTCTTTTCTCTTCTTGCTTGGCATCGCCACAAACAATCCATTATTTCCGTGAATAATTTTTAAATCTCTGATGACGAAACAGTTATCGAAGGTTATTGCCACATAGGCTTTAAGCCGATCTTCCTGGACGGGAAAAATTTTTACTTCTGTTACTTCCATAATTCCCCCTTGCCATGCAACCACTCAATCCTACATGGACTTTTAGGTATTGAATTTCATAGCACCCTTTCCATAAATATTTGAAATTTCACAGACTTGTCATCCTGAACTCGTTTCAGGATCTCACCTTTATGGACAAAACAAGATGCTGAACCAAGTTCAGCATGACACCATTTGTTCTCAAGTGTTAGAGATAAATTCTCAGACTTCAATGTGTAAGAGGCTAATAAGAGATGTTAAAATTGTTTATCGTTTTTCAACCTCTTTTGTTAAAAAACTCATTCGTTGGGTGATTAAAATTCTTTACAGGGGTGAAAAAAATCTATGAAATGGTATCAACTCGATGAGAAAGAGGTATTAAGGAAACTTGAAACTTCAGAGGAGGGCCTTCCTAACTCTGAAGCAAAGAAACGTCTCGAAAAATATGGGCCTAATAAGCTTCCACAGGCAGAGGCCATCAGCCGGCTGAAGATCATTCTTCATCAATTTACAAGTCCACTTATCTACATCCTGATCGTGGCTGCCATTGTGACAATCTTTCTTGGAGAATATATCGACACTGGAGTCATCGTGGCTGTTCTGATCCTCAATGCCATCATCGGCTACTTCCAGGAATACAAGGCTGAAACGAGTGTTAGGGCATTGCAAAGCATGGTCGTCCCCAGGGCGAAAGTGCTAAGGGAAGGAAGGGAATTGGAAATACCAAGCGAAACCATCGTTCCAGGGGACATTGTCTTATTGGCCTCGGGGATGAGAGTTCCTGCTGACCTGAGGCTTTATAGTGTAATCGAATTGAGGATTGAAGAAGCAGCCTTAACAGGAGAGTCAGTTCCTGTAGAAAAGAAAACTGGAGTGATTGCTGAAGAAAACCTCACTCCAGGGGATCAGACTAACATGGCCTTTATGGGAACAGTAGTAGTAAGTGGTCGGGCGAAGGGAATCGTTGTAGAAACGGGTCCAAAAACGGTTCTTGGACAGATTGCTCGAGAAGTCAAGGAACTATCGGTCACTCAGACTCCTCTTCAGCAAAAGATCACCAAGTTCGCACACTTCATCGGTTTTCTCGTTCTCGGGAGTGCCCTGGCTATCTCCGTGCTTGGACTTTTCTTAGGAATGTCGCTCACGGAGATATTTAAGATTGCTGTTGCTGCTTCGGTTGCGGCTGTTCCGGAGGGGTTGCCCATTGTGGTCACCATTACCATGGCAATCGGCATCAGTCGGATGGCCAGACGAAATGCCATCATCCGAAAACTTCCGGCTGTGGAGACCCTTGGGAGCACAACGGTCATCTGTTCGGATAAAACGGGAACCCTGACGAAGAACGAGATGACAGTGAAGGTGATTCATGACACACAACACGCTTATGAAGTAACGGGAAGTGGTTATGATCCGAAAGGTGAGATTCTTCGAGATTGGGAATCCTGCGACTTAGGGAAATTGGATGGGGTTTGTGGGGTGTTACGGATAGGAATGCTATGTAACGAATCAAAAATCTTTGAGGAGGATGGGCAGTACCGAGTGGATGGGGATCCGACAGAAGGGGCTCTCATCATTGCTGCGATGAAAGCAGGACTAAATCCAGAAGAGGAGAAGCATATCTTCCCCCAGGAGGCGATCATTCCTTTTGAGTCTGAGCGAGGGTTTATGGCCACGCTTCATAAGCATGACGGGAAAAAATTTATCTTTGCCAAAGGGGCTCCTGAAAAGATTTTAGAGATGTGTCATCAAACTGCCGGAGGCTTCCCAATCGATAAAGAAAAGGCCCTTAAAACAGCCGAGCATTTTGCTCAGGATGGGATGAGGGTCCTTGCAATGGCGTATAAAGAGGTACCGGCAGATTTTAGAGAACTTTCCCATCAAACCCTTGAAGGCAATTTAACATTTGCAGGCCTTCAGGGGATGATTGATTCCCCCCGACCTGAAGCGATTGAGGCAGTCAAAGGTTGTTACGAAGCGGGGATTCGGGTAGCTATGATTACAGGGGATCATGCAGTGACGGCCAAGGCTATTGGAAGGATGATGGGTATTAGTCAGAGGGATTCGCTGGTTTTGACGGGAAGGGAGCTTGAGACGATGAGTGATGAGGAACTCTTTGATCATGTTCAGAGGGTTTCTGTTTTTGCAAGAGTCTCTCCTCAACACAAATTGAGAGTTGTTCAACAATTGATGAAACACGGTGAGGTGGTGGCAGTGACTGGCGATGGAGTTAATGATGCTCCTGCTCTTAAAGCAGCCCATATTGGTGTAGCCATGGGGAAGACTGGCACTGATGTGGCCAGAGAAGCCTCTGATATGGTGATTACCGATGACAACTTTGCAAGCATCTTTCATGCAGTGGAAGAAGGTCGAGTCGTCTTTGACAACATCCGAAAGGTGACCCTCTTTCTTATCCCGACTGGTTTTGCGGCAATAGTCTCTATATTGGTCGCTATGGCCCTCGATATCCCGATCCCTTATGTGGCGGCACAACTCCTCTGGATCAATCTGGTCACCAACGGCCTGCAGGATGTGGCGCTGGCATTTGAGCCTGGTGAGAAAGATGTGATTAAAAGGAAACCGAGGAGCCTGAAAGAAGGGATCATGTCTCGGCTGATGTATGAGAGAAGCGTTCTGGTAGGGCTCATCATCTCTGCAGGAGTGATTTTCAATTTTATTTCGGCCCTGGACGAGGGTGTTTCTTTGGAGCGGGCAAGAACGATTGCTGTAACGACGATGGTTCTGTTTCAGTTTTTTCAGGCCTGGAACTCCCGTTCTGAACTTCAATCCGTT
>CAZFDM010000146.1:0-11235 GCA_964517975.1 uncultured Syntrophaceae bacterium | reverse complement strand
GTCATGGCCTTTTCATTGGATTTGAAAGTCTCCGAGAAGAAAACCTCCATCTTATGGGAAAGCGAATCAACCGAATTGAAACCTATCAAAGAGGAATTCAGAGGCTTCATGATGCAGGCATTGGGGTCTATGCCTCTTTCGTCTTTGGCTATGATTATGATGATTCTTCGGTCTTTGATGAATTTTTAGAATTTGCAGAAAGGAATCGAATTGAAGGGGCTTTTCTTCCCATTCTCACTCCTTTCCCTGGGACTCGGATCTACTCGAGGTTAAAACAGGAAGGAAGGATTCTGACAGAGGATTGGTCAAGGTACGATATGGCGACGGTGGTCTTTCAACCCAAACGGATGACGGTTGAAGAGTTGCAAGAAGGATTCTGGAAAGTGAATCGGTCTTTTTACTCTCTACCTTCCATGGTTAAAAGAATTTTCAACCCCTTTCATATCCGAAGAAGCCTCATCATTTTCGGGCCGATGAACCTGGGCCTCTGGCCTGCTGTCAGAAGAGCTCAAAGGTATTTCGAGAAAATAAAAAATGGAAAAACCAATTTTTAAAACAAAGGAGGGGAGGTTATGGAACTGAAGGTTGAAAAGATTGACATTCCGGAAGGATGTAATGTCATTTTCGGTCAGACCCATTTCATTAAGACTGTTGAGGACCTCTATGAACTCATCATCGGGAGTGTCCCCAATGCCAAATTTGGGATCGGTTTTTGTGAGGCCTCGGGACACTGTCTTGTCCGAGGAGAGGGGAATGAGGAAGCCCTAAAAGAGATGGCAATGAAGAATGCCTATAAGATAGGTGCAGGCCACACCTTTATTATCTTCCTAAAAGAGGCCTTTCCAATCAATATTCTCAATGCAGTGAAGATGTGTCAGGAGGTCTGCACGGTCTTCTGCGCCACAGCCAATCCTGTAGAAGTTATCGTGGCCCAATCTGAACAGGGAAGAGGAGTCCTCGGTGTGATCGATGGATTCTCTCCCAAGGGAATCGAAAAAGAGGATGGCGTCGCCTGGCGGAAAGAACTGCTAAGGAAATTTAAATATAAACTTTAAATTATCCAAATGCCGGGGACCCGTCTTTAGGGATCAATGGATTTTAAATAACCAACATTCAAAAAACAGGAAGATTCCATCCTGCCTGCCCCCGAGGGCCGATGTCTCAGAATGACAGTTCGACTCAGCCTCATGGGGGGAGGAAATTTCAACTATTTTTGGTTAGATTTTATTGTAGGGTATATTTGCATTAGTGGGTTTGATGGGGGTGAAATGAAACCCATTCTTGCGATTGTTGGAAGGCCTAATGTAGGTAAGTCCACCCTTTTTAATCGAATCATTGGGAGGAGGAAAGCCATTGTGGCCAATGAACCTGGGGTGACCCGAGATCGAAATTATGCAGAGGTGGAAATGGAAGGACATGCCTTCACCCTGATTGATACAGGTGGTTTTGAACCGGTTTCAAAGGATCGACTCTTTATTCAGATGCGGGAGCAATGTCAGTTGGCCATGGAAGAGGCCCATGCCATCCTCTTCATGATGGATGGGAAGGAGGGATTAACCCCATCTGACCGGGAGATTGCTGACCTGATGAGGCGGTTGAATAAACCTGTATTTTTTATCGTCAATAAGATTGACGGACCCAAACATCAGGAAAGGGTTTTTGAATTTTATGACTTAGGAGTTGAGACCCTCTACCCCATTTCAGCAGAGCATGGATACGGGATCGATGATCTAATGGATGCCCTCCTCAAGGTGATTCCCCAGTTCATGGAGGAAAAGTGGGAGAAGAGAGCAATTCGGGTGACGGTATTAGGAAGACCGAATGTGGGGAAGTCCTCTTTAATTAATAGACTCTTGGGTTATCAGAGGGTGATTGTGGACGAAGCACCTGGGACTACCCGGGATACTATTGATACCCTCATCGAGAGGGATGGGAAGAGATATGTCCTCATTGATACCGCAGGGATTCGAAGAAAAAGCAGAATCAGTTTAAGACTCGAGCAATATAGCATTGTGGAGGCCCTGAGGAGCTTAGATCGTTCAGATGTAGCCCTCCTGCTTCTTGATGCACAGGAAGGTGTGACGGACCAGGATGCCAGAATCGGTGGAATTATCCATGAAAAAGGCAAGGGGTGCATCTTGGTGGTAAACAAATGGGATCTGATTCCAAAAGATTCAAAAACTCTAATCGATTATCATGAAAAAGTGTATAATGATTTAAAATACCTTTCTTATGCCCCGATCCTTTTCGTTTCTTCACTGACAGGGCTGAGGGTTATGAGAATTCTTGACACAGTGGACCTCGTGGCTGAGCAGGCTAAAAAGAGAGTTTCCACATCCCAATTAAATCGATTGCTTGAAAGATGGGTGGAGAAAAATTCCCCCCCTCTTTACAAAAATAGGAGAGTTAAGTTGAATTATATTACCCAGGTCTCAACAGCTCCACCGTCCTTTGCGATTTATACTAATTTCCCTGAAGGGATCCATTTTTCTTACCAAAGATATCTGATCAATCAGATGAGGGAGGTATTCGGTTTCGAAGGCGTCCCCATTCGTCTTCACTTTAGAAAAAAAAGTAAGGAAAGAAAAGATGGGTAACCGAAAGAAAAGGGTTTTGATTTTCATTGGAGTCATTATCCTCTTTTTTGCCATAGGATTTTCTTTTTATCAATGGATTGGGTCTAAAGGGAGGGATCAAAAGTTTCGTTTGGCAAAGGTTGAGCGGGGAGAGGTAAGTTCAGTGGTGACAGCAACCGGAACGATTAATCCAGTCATCACCGTTTTAGTTGGAAGTCAGATCTCAGGGATGATTAAGACCCTCTATGCGGATTTCAACTCCCGAGTAAAAGAGGGGCAGGTGATTGCACAGATCGACCCCGCCATTTTTAAGGCCCAAGTCGATAGGGAAAGAGCCAATGTGCTCAATGCACAGGCCAACCTCCTTAATGCTCAGGCCAATCTTGAGAATGCGAAGGCGAATCTTGCCAAGGCAGAGGTTGCGGTAATCGATGCAAAGAGGAATCTTGATCGAAACAGGCCGCTTTTTGAAAAGGGAGTGATTGCTCAGGCTACCATGGATACCGCTCAAACCAATTATGAGACAGCCATAGCCCAGAGGGAGGTAGCTAAGGCTCAGGTAGAATCAGCTAAATTTCAAATCGAATCTTCAAAGGCGCAGCTGGAACAGGCAAAGGCATCTTTAAAAGTAGCGGAGACCAATTTAGGATATACGACTATCCGATCTCCCGTCAATGGGATTGTGATTTCAAGAAATGTGGATGTGGGTCAAACGGTTGCTGCAAGCCTTCAAGCCCCTACCCTTTTTACCATTGCAAAAGACCTGACTCAGATGCAGGTGAATACCAATGTGAGCGAAGCGGATATAGGCATGGTGGCAGTTGGTCAAGAGGCGACCTTCACAGTCGATGCTTACCCAGAGAGGACCTTTCATGGGAAGGTTTCTGAGATTCGAAATGCCCCAACGACGATTCAGAATGTGGTCACCTACGATGTGGTCATCCAGGTGGAAAACACCGATCTAAGACTTAAACCAGGGATGACAGCCAATGTCTCTATTTTAATCCAACATCGGGAAGGGGTTTTGAAGATCCCCAATTCCGCATTGAGGTTTAGGCCGGAGTCTGCAAAGTTAGAAACGGCCTCAGGAAAGAAGAAAGAGCCTGTGGCCGTGGAGACCTCTCGGGCTGGACTGGAGCGGTTGTTCAAAGGACTTCAACTTACAGCAGATCAACAATCGAAGATTGAAATGGTCCTCAAATCCTCCAGGGCCGAATTTCAGGAGATCAGGGAAAAGTTCAAGCCGGAAGAGGCACAGGCTCGAATTCGGGCATTACTTGGTCAGAAGATATGGGGCTTGTTGACTGAAGAACAGAGGACAAAGTGGTCGGAGATGGCCCAATCCTCAAAGAGAGAAAGAGGGAAGCCAGGAAGGGTGTGGATCCTTTCTAAGGAGAATAAACCGATTCCCATCGAGATTGTGGTTGGAGTTACGGATGGCACATTCAGCGAGGTAGTCTCGGGTGATCTCCGTGAAGGAATGGAGGTCATCGTGGAAGAGATTTCAAGCAAAAAGGGATCAACACAGTTTAAGACCTCCTCACCATTTATGCGGACTCCAATAAAGTAAGGATTTTGCGATGAAGATTTTAAAATAGGATCCCATTCGGAAATGGATAGGATGATATGGAGAGCTTGATTCAGGTTCGCGATCTGGTAAAGGTCTATCGTTTAGGGGAGGTGGAAGTTTCAGCCCTAAGAGGTATCTCTCTCTCCATTGAGCGAGGTGAATTTGTGGCCATTATCGGCCCCTCAGGCTCTGGGAAATCCACCTTCATGAATATCCTCGGATTCCTGGACCGACCTACAAGGGGCCAATACCTCTTAGAAGGTATTAATGGGGATCTCCTATCAAGGGACGAACTGGCTGAAATCAGAAACCGAAAGATCGGTTTTGTCTTTCAGGGATTCAATCTTCTTTCCAGAACCTCTGCGTTAGAAAATGTTGAACTCCCCCTGATCTACGGAGGAACCTCATCTTCCAGGCGAAAAGAGATGGCACAGAAAGCACTTTCATCGGTGGGGTTGGAGGGGAGGGAACATCATCACCCCAGCCAACTCTCTGGTGGAGAGCAGCAACGGGTTGCCATTGCAAGGGCATTGGTCAATCAACCCTCTATCATTCTGGCCGATGAGCCCACAGGAAATCTTGATACGAAAACGAGTGAAGAGATTATGGGAATCTTTCAACGGCTCAATCGAGAAACCGAGATCACCATCATCATGATCACCCATGAACCAGATATCGCCTCTTTTGCTAAAAGGGTGATCCTTTTCAGGGATGGGAGGGTTGTTGAGGATCGAAAAAATTTCTCACCTTCTGCGATGATAAAAGAGAGGGTGAAGCAATGACCAGATTCCTTACCAGCCTCCGGATTGCCTTGAAAGCGCTGATGGTCAATAAGATGCGCTCAGCCCTGACCATGTTAGGGATCATCATCGGGGTGGGTGCTGTGATTGCTATGATTGCTGTGGGTTCAGGAGCGAAAAAGCGGATTGCTGACCAGATCGCAAGCATGGGTTCTAACATCCTTATTGTCCTATCTGGAAGTTCCACAAGCGGTGGAATAAGGTTTGGAACAGGGACGGTTCCAACCCTTACCGTGGAGGATGGAAAAGCGATTTTAACTGAGGTTCCCGGTGTTAAAGCCGTTGCTCCCCATCTTTCTGGAATTGCACAGGTCGTTTTTGGAAACCAGAACTGGTCCACCGTAATTTATGGAACCACACCGGACCTGCTTGAGATCAGAGAATGGTCCTTGACCTCAGGCCGTGTGTTTACCCAACAGGATATGGATGGCGCTACGAAGGTTTGTCTTCTTGGAAAGACTGTGGTGGACAATCTATTTGGAGGAATTGAACCGATCGGACAGATCGTAAGGATAAAAAAGATTCCTTTTACGGTGATTGGCACCCTCGCTCCAAAAGGTCAATCCACGTGGGGGACGGATCAGGATGATATTATCTTCGTTCCCCTGACCACTGCCCAGAAGAGACTTTTTGGAATGCAATTCCCAGGAATGGTAAGGGTGATTACTGTCCAAGCAAGAGAACCAGAAGTGATGAAAAGCGTTGAGGAGCAAATCACAGAACTCCTTCGACAGAGGCACCGGATCCAGCCTGGACAGGAAAATGATTTTTCGGTTCGAAACCTGACCGAGGTCGCTTCAAGCGCTGAGGAGTCGGCAAGGGTGATGTCCCTGCTCTTGGGGGCTATTGCTTCCATTTCCCTCATCGTAGGGGGAATTGGGATCATGAACATCATGCTCGTTTCTGTTACTGAGAGGACAAGAGAGATTGGCATACGAATGGCGGTAGGAGCAAAAGGAAGAGATATCCTTCTTCAATTCCTCATCGAATCGTTAGTGCTCAGCCTGATCGGTGGAACCATAGGGATTGGGGTAGGCGTGACCGGAACGCTCATTCTATCCCGTTTTACCCAATGGCCAACCCTCTTCTCAATCGAGGCCATTCTTTTAGCCTTTCTTTTTTCTGGATCGGTTGGGGTATTTTTTGGATTCTATCCAGCCCGTAAAGCTTCATTGCTCAATCCGATAGAAGCCCTACGCTATGAGTAAAAAATCAATGACCATTGAATCCTTATCCCGGGAGTGATCGGTCTGTCACCGTTTGATTTTTTATTGTTTGTGATCATTGGATGTGGAATAGGTTTTCTTGCGGGTCTGTTTGGCCTTGGGGGCGGATTCATATTAATTCCAGTATTAATATTTAGTTATGAACACGTGGGGGTTTCTTATACGGTATTGACCCATCTCGCCGTGGGGACCTCCCTTTTTGTGATTATCTTTACATCTCTTGCCAGCACTTATCAGCAAAGAAAACAGAAAAACATTGATTGGCGTGCGGTTTTCCCTCTTGGATTTTCCAGCGCCCTAACTGCCTTAGGCACAACGAAACTGGCTGCCCTATTAAGTGGTCGATCCCTCAAAATGGCCTTTGCCATCATCGCATTGATTGCAGCGATAAGAATGCTCACCGAAGGTGAGATCCAAGAAGAAAAAAGGCTCAAATTACTTTATCATTCAAATAGTTTTGGCTTTATCGGGGTTGGATTGGTAGCAGGAGTGGTTTCCGCCCTGGCAGGTGTGGGAGGAGGGATCTTCACCATACCGATGATGTACTATTTTTTAAATATGCCCTTGAAATTGGCCATTGGAACATCAAGCGCCACGATCATCATTACATCCATATTTTCAACAGCAGGTTATATTGTCAATGGGATGGGACATCCTGATCTGCCCAGGTGGAGTTTGGGGTTTGTGGATCTTCAGCGAGGAATGGCTCTAGCGATTGGCACGGTACTTTTAGCAAGGGCGGGAGCCTATGTCTCCTTTAGAACCCATCCAGTCCTGCTCAGAAGATTCTTTGCCATCTTTATTAGTCTTATCTCTATCTATTTGCTCTTGAAATAGAAAGTATGATTACTCCCCCATGATATGGACAAGAATTCTTCGATCCCTACTTCGGTTATCAAAGTCTATGAAGACGATCTGCTGCCATGTTCCAAGAGAAAGCCTGCCTTGATGGAGAGGGATGGTGAGTGAGGGTTTCATCAAAGCCGCCCTCACGTGGGAAAAACCGTTTCCATCTCCCCAGCGCCGATCATGCTCATAGGAGATATTAGAAGGAACAATTCTTTCGATCGCCTTTTGTAAATCTCTGAGCACACCGGATTCATATTCAATGGTCGTTACTGCCCCGGTTGAGCCAGGACAAAAAACCGTGACCAGACCGTTTTCTATTTTTGAAACCCTGATCACTGAACCCACCTGATCTGTGATGTCGATGATATCGCTGAACCCTTTTGTACTAATTCGGATCGTTTCTGAGAATATCATGACTCCCTCCTTAAATTCCTCTCGTTTAAAAGAGGAGATTAAAGCGAGGAGGATATCCTTCGACGCACCTTTTTCCAACTCTCTGTCTCAAGAAAACTTCCAGAGACATTTCCCAAGAGTTTCAAAAAAACGGAATAGGGCATTGCCAGGGTAAGAAGATCCTTCTCCACCATTGGTCTTGCAGAGACATCAAACATTCCAAGGACCGCCCGGGGTTCTGACCTCTCTGCTTCCATCAGAGGATAGGTGAGGATAGTTCCACAGCCCGATCCAAAAGGGGTATAGATGGCATCGGTTCGTTCCAAGGCATAATTGGTTAATGTGAAAAGCCCCGAAAGAATATCGGGCGTTCCAAAAAAGATGACCACCTCGGGTTGGATCTCATCTTGAAATCGCTCAATGGACTTGAGGACACAGTAATCTCCGGGTGCTCGTCTTGGTGTTATCTTTTTAAAATACTCCCTTGCCAGTTCCGGTGTCTTGATATAGCGTTCTCCTTCCATTTCTCCAGGAATCCCACAAGAAAGAAAGTATTCAATATTCGGTCGGGGTTTTTCTAAGAAACCCATATAAAAACCTCCTCCTGGGCAACCGAAATGGGTTCGGTCAAAGTAAACCGTTTTCCCTTCCTTTCGTGCTTTCTTAAGAAGCCCGATCATACATCCGGATATTCCTTCCTTCGGTGTGATCCCTTCGGGCTTATCATTGGTGTAGTAGGCCCCTAAGGGGGGCTCTTTAATTCCAAGGATTTCCTTAAATTGTTTCCACTTTTCTTGAAAAAATAAGTTCATCGTTTCTCTCCTTTCACTCTTGGCCACACTCCGATGGGTCACCCTTCAATTTGGAAAGGGCGTGGGGGAGGGCGGGTAGGATTACACTGAGATTTTCCCTAACGCCTTTAGGACTTCCTGGTAAATTCACAATGAGTGTCGAACCCCGAATCCCTGTAATAGCACGAGAGATCATGGCATGAGGGGTCTTTTTTAGGCTTTCTGCCCTCATTGCTTCAGAAAACCCCGGGATTTCTTTTTCGATCACCTCTAAGGTGGCATCGGGCGTTACATCCCGGGGGCTTACCCCCGTGCCTCCTGTGGTAAGGACGAGATCTGCCTTTAATTCATCTGCACTCCGTTTTAATGCCTTAATGATCTGCCCTTTTTCATCAGGAATGATTTCATAATGGATGATTTCAGCAGGTAGATTCTTTAGCATTTCCTTTATAAGAGGACCACTTGAATCTTCTCGCTCGCCTTTAGAACCTCGATCGCTAATGGTAATAATGGCAACCTTAAACATATTCCCCTCATGCGTCAATGCAAAATCCGAATATCGAAATCCCTGCCGACGGCAGGCAGGCAAAACAAATCCAAATATCGGATGACTAAAATTCAAGACAACTTTGGATCATTTGAACTTAGGATGTTCATATTGTTTCGAATTTTGGGTTTTGTGCTTCGGATTTTTCAATGATAATTTCATCTCCTACTTTAATTTCTCCTTCGCTTACCACCTCTGCAAAGATTCCTTCTCTGGGCATGACACAATCGCCTGCCTGATAATAGATGGAACAACGCTGATGACATTCTTTCCCAATCTGGGTAACTCGGAGGATAACAGAATCTCCAATCCTGATTTTACTTCCAATAGGAAGGCTCACGAGATCAATTCCTTCGGTCGTAATATTTTCTGCAAAATCGCCATAACCCACTTGGAGTCCTTGGGCCTTCATCTTCTCAACGGATTCATTGGCCAAAAGGCTTACCTGCCTATGCCAGGGTCCCCCATGTGCATCCCCTTCCAGGCCAAAATCTTTAAGGAGAGGACACGATCCAATATTTGTTTTTTTAGTCCCTTTATGTTCACTGATATTTACTGCCAATATCCTGCCTCTTTGGTACCCTTTCATTTTTTACCCCGAATTCTTAACTGAATAGGTTTCGCTCTTGCCACCTGTTTTTTTAACGAGATGGATATCGGTAAGAACCATTCCTCTGTCAATAGCCTTACACATATCATAAATCGTCAAGCCTGAAGTAGCCACTGCAACCATTCCCTCCATCTCAACTCCTGTTTGGGCCTTAATCTTTACCTTAGCCTCGATATCAATCTTGCTCTCCTTCTCAAAAGGGAAAAAATTGACCTCAACATGGGAGAGGTTAAGAGGATGGCACATAGGGATGATCTCAGAGGTCTTTTTTGCGGCCATAATCCCGGCCACCTTAGCCACTGAGAGGACGTCCCCTTTGGCAATCTTGCCACTCATAATCTTTTTAAATGTGCTCGGCTTCATATAGATCGTCCCGCGCACAATGGCCTCTCTAAAAGTCTTTGGCTTATTGGTCACATCGACCATCTTTGCACGACCCGTTCTATCAAAATGCGTTAATTTAGGCATTCAAACCTCCTATTCTTAAAGACGGGATAGTAACATAGGGCATATCGAATTTTTAAATTTGAATGGAGACTTGTGTTACACAATCCTCAGTCCGCAATTCGAATTCTGAGCTCCGAAATTAAATTATCCTCCTATGGCTGACATATTCCTCTGACATTTTTTAAACTGGGGATGGTTGATAGGGTGTCTTTCGGGTTTCAATTGTAAAGCAGCCAGAAGCCGAGATTTTAACTCCTGATCCGTTCCCCCATTTCTTAAGATCTCCTTGATATCGATCTCATAATCGGAGAAGAGGCAGGTCCGAATCTTTCCATCCGGAGTCAGGCGAAGGCGATTACAATTCTCACAAAAATGGTTACTAACTGCTCCAATAAATCCAATCTCTCCAATCGCTCCTTCTAATTGAAAACGTTTTGCTGGACCATCCCATGGATTCGAGAGGATGGGAATTAACTTCCCCATCCTCTCGAGACGATGTTTTATCTGGTCAATGCTGAGCAAATTAATTTTATCCCATTCTGTTCCGTCTCCAAAAGGCATATATTCAATAAACCGGATCGTGAGGGGAAATCGGAGCGTCAATTCAACAAAGGATTCGATCTCATCATCATTCAATCCACGAATCGCCACCATGTTGATTTTAACAGGGGAGAGTCCAACCCTGAGGGCTTCTTCAATTCCACTCCAGACCTTATCAAAAGCATCCCTCCGTGTGATCCTCAAAAATCTTTCTCTGATTAAAGAATCGAGGCTGATATTTATACGCTTCAAACCAGCCTCTTTAAGGGGATTGGCAAACTCCTTTAAAAGGATGCCATTGGTGGTGAGGCTAAGGTCTTTTATCCCTTTTATTTTAGAGAGACTCGAGATGAAACCTACGATTCCCTTTCGGATAAGGGGTTCTCCCCCTGTCAGCCTGATTTTTGATATTCCCTCTTCAGAAAAGACATTGACGATTCGGAGGAGTTCTTCGTATGTGAGAATCTCCTCGTGGGGAATAAGAGAGACCCCTGCCTCTGGCATACAGTAAGTGCATCGTAGATTACAACGATCTGTAACCGAAATGCGAAGGTAGTTAATTAATCGCTTATAAGGGTCGAGTAACATATCTTTTGATCTGGGATTGCATATGGCGAGTTAAATCCAAAATAAAATGGCCAATACCCGTGTTTAGATATTGGCCATTTTATTTTATATTGACCATCTCCTTTCCAAACACGGGAGGTATGGCCGTTTCCAGCCACGCCCTATCGGCCTATCTCCATATCCAATTAGGATTTAGGAAATAGGCTCGGAGACTTTATCTTAAATTATTTTTAAAAGATTTATTGAAAAAAGTCAAGCAAAGAGCGAAAATATACCTGAAAAATATGGCATGGCTGTCTCACACCTCCTCCTATAATTG
>CAZFDM010000145.1:0-3903 GCA_964517975.1 uncultured Syntrophaceae bacterium | reverse complement strand
TTTAGGCAATTTGGAATCGCGGAGTGGCTTCTCAGAATAGGTCTTCTCAACGCCCTCTCCAAAAAACAGTCTAAAACCTTTCTGGAGGTTGGCTCTTTAAATACCCATCTCTTTCCTTGGCGATCCTTTCGAAGACCGAAGAAGGTCTTTTCTTCAAACAGAAGCAAAAGGAGATGATTCCATGCAAGGGTCTCCCAGACCGTTTCTCCCTCAACCTCAGCCTTAACCTTCTCCCTATCTTTAAGGAATTGATAAATCTCTCTTAAGCTCATCCCTTCGTTGAGTTGCCCTTTGTTCATCTTCCCTTTGATGAAGTTCATTACCCTGGTGAGTCGAAGAAGGGTGACCAAATCGATTCTATTGAATTCTTCAGTCTCGATGGGAAGGGCGCTCGAACGCCATTGAGTTGAATGAGGAGGCAAAATTCCCTTCTTCTCGCAAAACTTAAAAAGAGAAGTCCCTGGGGTGGGATAGTAGATGCTCGGGCCAATGAGAATCCTTTTCCCCATTAAATAGATTAAAGTGTCTACCATCTCTTCTATGGTTTGGCCAGGCATTCCCCATATGGCATAAGCAATCCCATTAAGGCCCGCTTGTTCTACCATCTCTAAGGTTCGATCAAATTCACCTGTGGGGCTTGGTCTTTTTATTTTCTCTCTTGTTTTAGGATCAACGGTGACATAAGAGAGATTGACCGTATTGAAACCTGCTCCTTTCATTAACCTCAGAAGTTCATCGTCCAAAGAGCCAAAAGAAACACCGTTCATGGCAGAAAGTTCGAGTCTATCTTCTCCAAAGTTTTCAATAATGAGCCTCATCAATCTTTTTGCCCGATGGAGATCGAAGGTGAAATTGTCATCTTCAATATCGAAGACTTCAATCCTGTAGTTTTTATAACATTCCATCATCTCTTGGACGATTGTCTCTGGTTTTCGAGCCCTAAAAGAGTTCCCCATCACAAGATGGGCGGAGCAATACGAACATCCATGGGGGCAACCCCGGCTCGTAATAATTACGGTAGACCGTTTCTTTTTGATTCGATACCGATCAAGATCAAGAAGTCCTCTCGCAGGATAAGGAAGGCTGTCCAGATCCTGGATAAAGGTGATAAGAGGATTGACCTTTATCTTACCCTCTATGCGGTACCCAAGCCCATCGATATTTTCTACTATCTTATTGACACCTCTCTTAACGTATTCTAAGAGAAGAGGAAAACGAATCTCCCCTTCGCCTAAGATGACATAGTCCACGAAGGGGCTTTGAAGGACCCTCCCCGGATCCCCACTGACATGGGAACCTCCCATCACCACGATTCTCTTTGAATCCTGCTCTTTAACGATTCTGGCAATCTCTAAGGCCTCCTCATGATAGGGAGTGAAATTTGAGGAAATTCCAAAAACCTCTGCCTTCGAATCTCCAATCTTCTTTCGAATCTCTTCCCACCCCATTCCAAAATGGTAAAAGCCTGTATAAAGTTTGAAAGGACTTAGATCATCAAAAGGATAGAAGTCCTTTAGGTAAGAGAGTTCAGGAGGAATAAAAAGCGATTGCCTCCGATGAGTCTGGCAATCGAGAATCTCAACCTCATGGCCAGATGATTGAAGGGATGAGGCAAGATAGGCAAGCCCAATGGGTTGGGTCCGAATGGAGGTCCGATAAAAATCTTTGACCGGTGGTTGAATGAGAAGGACGTTCATCTATAAAAATATTTTTTACTTGACGTTTAAGCCCCTTTTCTTTTATACTTCCGCTATCCGAAAGAAAGATCTCATATCTTTCAAACCCATTTCTAACAAGGAGGTAAAACGAATATGGCAGCAGGAAAGAAACCCCTCACTAAATCTCAGATCGTAGCTCACTTCGCAAAGAAATTTGACCTCACTAAGAAAAATGCCTCAGCCATTCTGGACGAGGTAGCCACATTGGCCATCTCTGAGACCAAAAAAACGGGCACCTTTGTCCTTCCTGGCATTGGGAAACTCGTCATCGTCAATCGCAAGGCGAGGATGGGTTTTAATCCGGCAACAGGAGAACAGATCAAGATTCCGGCCAAGCGTGTCGTGAAGATGCGTCTTGCTAAATCTTGCAAAGATGCGATCATCCCTCCCAAGAAATAATTTATTTCTAAAACGGAATCCTGAATAGGGAAAATTCCTTCTTGAATGGAACTTTTTGGGAAGCTCTCTCTTCCTCTTTAGGGGGAGCTTCCCAAAGAAGTAGATTTTTACCTTGAGAACATAAGAAAATTAATCTGAACCCTCTTCGCCTATTTTTAAGATCTCTTCTATCCACCGAACTTCAAGCGTTGAACCAAGAGGACACCTCCAAAGAATAACCCTCCCAAGAAGATAAATCCAAGAGAAAAGAATCCCAACTCTCCCATGAGCCCAATTCCTGCAGGGATTACACCTCCTCCGATCAGCATTCCCACAGGGACGGTAAAGGCTACCGCCAAATTTTTAAACTTCCCCTCTCCGATCTTCGATAGACCAGCAAATCCTGGAGGAAAGAAGGAGGAAGCCAGAATTGGCTGAATAAAGATGTGAAGAAAGAGCCATCCGCCAGAAATCAATCCGAGAAGAATTGTAACCACCCCTGTGCCCATAAAGATCATCTTTAATGCCTTTTGGGGGCCAAGTCGATCAGACATCCAACCTGCCAGGATAGCAGTGCCCAAAGTCGGGACCCGAGACAACCCCACCAGGGTGTTAGCCCAAATCCGTTCCAATCCTTTCTCAGAAACCAGGTAAAGCGGAAGCATGGAAAAGACCCCGAAACTCCCGCCAATCCCCAAGCTGAAAAAAAACATCATAATCCAGAAAGAACGCTCTCTAAGAATATTTTGAAGAGTTCTTATATCCGGAGAAGTCCCGTAAGACATCCCACCTTTGCCAAACCTGACAAAAAGAACCCCTGAAAGGAGGGATGCTAATCCAATGAGGATGAGAATCCATTGCCAAGAGGCCCATCCTAATAGAAATTCAGAAAGAAGAGGTGCGGCTAAGAAGCCAAGATTAGGAGCCAATTCATGAATGGCAACCGCTTTCCCCCAATCCTTAGGGTCTACCAATTCAGTGAGGGTGGCAATGCCTGAAGGAAGGTAGAGGCCTGCCGCCATCCCTACCCATAGGAGTCCAATACGGATTGCCCAGAGATGATGGCTAAGGCCTACGATTAGAAGGCCAATTCCAACAGTTATGGCAGAAAGGATGATCATCCTTCTGTGGTTGAGGATTCGGGAGATGAACCCTGAAGCAAATAGCATGAGGCAATAGCCAAAGGAGATAAGAAAAAATAGAGAGCCTGCCTCCCCATGTCCGATCTTTATTTCCTGCTCAATAGTAGGCATAAGAGGGGACAGAATGATTCGCGATAGAAAGTTCAAAAAGAAGATCCAAACCAAAAAAAGAAGGGGAAACATCTGCGAGCGAAGGGAAGAAGATTGTGTCTCCATCAGACAGACTCTCTTCCTATAAACTCAGGTAATCTTTCATAACGGGGTCGTCATCCTCGGATGATTAAAATTGCTCTTGGGTCAAGGTAACGGTTAAAAAGCCCCATTGTCTGCCAAAGCAATGGGTTCATTTCCTTTTAAGCAAATCCTATTAGAGAGCCGAAGACTTTCTAACAGGGTGAACATATATCTTCATCCCGTCACTTAATGCACCCCCCAGGCCTAACTCATTTCCCCATTCATCATAGGCTTTCAGGGAGATCTCCACCTCCCTTAAAAGACCTGCACTGAGCAAGGCGTGTCTCACGGTCATCCCTGGTAAAACATCAACAGGTTCTTGGTTGACATAAACTTTCATCAACGAATCTCCTGAATTCTTCCTTCAACCTCTGAAAAAATCTTTTTCATATCTTTGATGGTATCTACCACCACATCTCTCAGCCATTTGC
>CAZFDM010000144.1:0-4066 GCA_964517975.1 uncultured Syntrophaceae bacterium | reverse complement strand
CCTTTGAGCCAGGAGAGAAAGATGTGATCAAACGGAAACCAAGAAGTCTGAAAGAAGGGATCATGTCCAGAATGATGTATGAGAGAAGCATTCTGGTCGGGCTCATCATTTCTGCAGGAGTGATTTTCAATTTTGTTTCGGCCTTGGATGAGGGTGTTTCTTTGGAGCGGGCAAGAACGATTGCTGTGACGACAATGGTTCTGTTTCAGTTTTTTCAGGCCTGGAATTCCCGTTCTGAACTTCGATCCGTTTTTACAATGAGTCCATTTAGTAATGCCTTCCTCTTTTACTGCATGGTGGCTGCATTCCTTGCACAGATTGCAGTGGTCTATGTCCCCGCACTACAGTGGGTATTCCGAACAGAGGCCTTGAGTATTGAGGAGTGGGGAAGAATTCTACTTGTAAGTCTTTCAGTAGTGGGTGCCGTTGAAATTGATAAGTTTCTTCGAAGGCGGAAGAAAAGAGCGGAAACATGAGACAGGACAAACAGGAGAAGATCCCTCTTCGAATTCTAAAGTTCGACGGAGTCGGATCTGCCTTTGGCGGAGAGTAAAGATGAAAATTCTCGTTTTCAACTGCGGGAGTTCGACACTGAAGTTTAAAGTTGTTGGATTAGATCAAGATACACCTTTCGGCCAAGAACAAGAACTGGTCTGGGGCATCGTTGAAAAGATCGGTGGAGAGGCGATGCTCAAATTTGTTGACGAAACCGGGTCAAGCCTGGAAGAAACAGCCAGTATCCCGGATCACGGAAGAGCGGCTGAGAGGGTATTCGATTGGTTGGGAACTCTTGGATATTTGAAATCCAAAGAGATTGATGGTGTGGGGTATCGAGTGGTCCACGGTGGACCCCACTTCTTTGAGCCCACCCTGATTGATGACCGGGTTTTAGGGGCTATCGAGGCGATTAGCCATCTGGCACTCTTGCACAATCATCCTTCCCTCAAGGCGATCCGTGCGGCAAGGGTAAGGTTCGGGTCTGAGATTCCGATGGTA
Organism: uncultured Syntrophaceae bacterium; assembly: GCA_964517975.1. GTDB lineage: Bacteria > Desulfobacterota > BSN033 > BSN033 > UBA1163 > JBBIRM01. The sequence continues at coordinate 3,070 of CAZFDM010000144.1, read as the reverse complement.
GGTGTGTTCGACACAACGTTTCATTTGAACATGCCTGAACGAGCGTATCGCTATCCCATCCCCCTTGAACTAACGGAGAAGCATCATATCTGGCGCTATGGATTTCATGGAATAGCCCATCAATACATGCTCGAGCGCTATGCGATCATGACCTCCACTCCATTGGAAAAAACGAGAATCATTACGCTTCAATTGGGAAGTGGTTGTTCAGCGGCGGCAATACAAGGAGGGTGCTCCATAGACACTTCCATGGGCCTCACTCCACTCGAAGGATTGGTGATGGGGACGAGGTCGGGAGATGTCGATCCCCATCTTCCTAACTTCTTAGCCCAGCGTGAAGGCATTAGCCTGGGCGAGGCAGAAATCCTGCTCAACACGAAATCGGGGCTTCTTGGGGTTTCTGGTCTCTCACAGGACATGCGGGAGCTTCTGGAAGCGGAATCCAAGGGGAATGAATGGGCCTCTCTGGCGATAGAGATGTTCTGCTACAGGGTGAAAAAACAGATTGGCGCCTATCTGGCGGCTCTCGGAGGGGCGGAAGCCATCATTTTTGGTGGGGGCATCGGAGAAAATTCGCCTACTGTGAGAAGCCGAATTTGTGCAGGTATGGAATGGTGTGGAATGATCGTTGATGAGGCTCGAAATGAGAGGGTGATTGGAATAGAAGGGAAAATTAATATAGAGGATGGTAAGGTACATATTTACGTTATCCCCGTCGATGAATCCATAATTATCGCTCGCAATACGGTTCGGTGTTTAATCAAATCGGCTAAGGCATAGCATTGGAGGTGGACTCAAAGTGAAAAAAAAGAGTCGTCCTTGGCAAAAAGAAAGAATTCATTTAAGGAGGGTAAAATGAAACGAATATTGGTTGCAACGGATGGTTCGGAGGACGCGTTGGGGGCGTCAAAGTATCTTGCCGACCTTTACAAAGGGACCTCGGATGTGGAAGTCGCTGTTCTTCACATCTCTCCACCTGTCCCTCCCATTTATCGTGAGGAAGGCCATGATCCCCAGATTAGGAAAGTATATGCTACTTGGAAAAGGAAGAAAGAACAAGAAGCCAAAAGATATATTGAAGAATCGGCAGAGATTCTTTTGAGAGGAGGTTTTAAGAGAAGCCATATCAAAGCAAAGCATGCTCATCAGATTGTGGGGGTGGCGCGTGACATTCTTCGGGAGGCTGATGCCGGGCATTACGATGCCTGCGTAATCGGTAGGAAAGGCATGGGGTGGTTTGATGATATGTTCCTTGGTAGCATCACCAGCAAGCTTCTCGAAATTTCAGAGAATCACCCCATTTGGTTGGTAAGTGGCAAGAAATGGGATAGCCGAAGAGTTCTCATTGCAATGGACCATACTCCAGACACCCTTCAGCTTATCAGGTATGTGGGGGAGATGCTTCGAGGTCTTGAAGGGGTTAACATCTGTTTTTATCACTATTTTGTTCCTTTTATTGAGGGCTTAACAACTGAGGAAAGAAAAAAGTTGAGGGATTTTGAAAAACGTATAATAGAACGGGAGAGGGACCGGATGTTTCATTTCTTTGGCGAGGCCCAGAGAGTGCTTGAAGATTTAGGATTCGATAAAAAAGCGGTGGAATATGAGGTCTTTAAGGGTGAATCGGCCTCTCCGAAAAGGATTTCTCAAATGATTCTTAAAAAAACGCACGATGGAAAGTATGGGACCCTTGTCATAGGACGAAAGGGGGCCACCAAGGCAAGAGAATTTCGGTTAGGGTCTGTTGCTTGGCGAATTGCTACTGAGGCACAAAATTGTGCTGTCTGGGTGGTGTGAAAAAAATAATGAAAGGAGGAGAGGATGTCTCTAAAAGTAGATATTGAAGGCCTACGCCAAGAGGAATGGGTTAAACTCTATCGAGAAAACCATCCGGAAGCCGATCGTTGGGCGGAGGGCTACGGCCCGATAAAGCACGAAGTTGAAACCCAGGCACGCATTTTTGCCATGGCGCAACTGCTTTCTGAAAAAGGAATTAAGGGAGACGGCGTCCCATTTTTCGATTTATTATATGCTCTGGATCGAATCACCAGCGCTTCCATGTGGATCGTCGTCCATGAGACCTACGCCCGAAATATCTATCTTGATGGTAGGGACCTTCTTCCCGAGGATTTCAAACCCAATCCAGAGGGCCATACCGGTGGGGCACTCAACATGGTGCCTGCTTATGCTGGGTATATGGCGATTAACGCCATCACCGGCCATACGCGGTCCTGGGTGATGGGTCAGGGTCATTGTGTGGCTGCCATTGATACGGTCAATCTTCTGCTCAGCAATATGACGCCTGCGCATTCAGGGCGATACTCTCTCACAGATGAAGGGCTAACGCGTTATGTTCGAGATTTCTACTCTTATAAACTGAGAGCGGATGGTAAACAGGATTCTCCTCTGGGGAGTCATGTAAATGCCTACTCGGCTGGTGGTCTGGTTGAAGGTGGATATCTTGGCTTTACGGAACTCCAGTATGTTCATATGCCACTACCTGGTGAGAGACTTGTTGCCTTTTTAAGTGATGGGGCTTTTGAGGAGCAGAGGGGGAGTGATTGGATACCGCGATGGTGGCGTGCCAAGGACTGCGGTTTGGTCACTCCAATCATGATTAAGAACGGCCGCCGCATTGACCAGAGAACGACCATGTCCCAGCAGGGTGGAGCAGACTGGTTTGTGGATCATCTGAGGTTAAATGGGTTTGATCCGGTCGTCTTTGACGGAAGAGATCCATCTGCTTTTGCATGGGCCATCTTTGAGATGGAATGTCGTCTTGAAGCTGCGGCAAAGGCCATCGAGTCGAAGGGTATTTCTTACCCTGTGCCCCTTCCTTATGGAGTTGCCATAGCCCCCAAAGGAGCTGGTTTTTATGGAGAAGGAACCAACCTCGCCCACAATCTTCCTCTTATGTCGAATCCTCATATTGATCCAGTGGCAGCCAAGCGGTTCAACGAGAGTGCCCGTCGGCTCTGGGTCCCTTTACCAGAGATAAAAGACTCAATCAAAAAGTTTCAATGTCATCATGTCTCAGGTCGTCCGAAGGAGCGGGACAATCCATTAACAG
>CAZFDM010000143.1:0-4172 GCA_964517975.1 uncultured Syntrophaceae bacterium | reverse complement strand
GCTTTCTATAAGATCTTTAAACCTGAACGTTGGACTTCCCTTTGGCTCCATCAACAAAACCAGACCCCTAAAATTGAATTGGTTTCTATAAATGCTTCATACTTCTGGTCAGGAGGTATCACGTAACTTTTGAACAAAGCCTAATCTCCAATCGCCTCTCTTCTTAAAGTAAAGAGATCCTTAAGTTCATTTGTTGAAAGTTCCGTAAGCCAGGCCTCCCCTGTCCCAACCACCCTATCTGCAATCTCTTTCTTCCTTTCAATCATTTCGTCAATCTTTTCCTCAAGAGTCCCTGCACAAATGAATTTATGAACCATGACATTCCTCTTCTGACCTATCCGAAACGTCCGATCCGTTGCCTGATTTTCAACCGCTGGATTCCACCAGCGATCAAAATGGATCACCTGGTTGGCCTTCGTAAGATTAAGACCCGTTCCACCTGCTTTAAGAGAGAGGATGAACAGATGGGGACCATTCTCTTCTGATTGAAAACGTTCAATCATCCAATCCCTCTTCTTCTTCTCCACCCCTCCGTAAAGAAAAAGAACCTCACAGCCAAAGGTCTCCTCAAGATACCTCTTAAGAATTGCCCCCATCTCTGCAAACTGTGAGAAGATAAGTCCATGATCCCCCACCTCCATCATCTCCTCTACCATCTCCCTAAGCCTCTCCAGCTTTCCTGATCGCCCAGGGATCTTCGAATTATCTCCAAGGAATTGAGCTGGATGATTACAAACCTGTTTTAACTTCATGATCGTTGACAAAACAAGACCCTTTCTCTCTATCCCCTCGCTTTCATCTATCCTTCCCATAGTCTCATTCACAATCGCCTCATAAAGGGATGCCTGCTCCTTTGTCAGATTACAAAAAACCTTCATCTCCACCTTCTCGGGAAGATCAGAAATAATGTTCTTATCGGTCTTAAGCCTCCGAAGAATAAATGGCCCTGTAAGACGTCTTAATCTTTCTTCCGCTTCAGGGTCTCGGGCAGCCTGAATGGGTATAAAGAAATTCCTTTTAAAATCTGCCTGATTCCCAAGAAAACCCGGATTGAGAAACTCCATGATTGACCAGAGATCTCCCACACTGTTTTCAACTGGCGTACCTGTAAGGGTAATCCGATAATCTGCGCGCAGAGACCTTGCTGCCCTCGACTGCTTTGTCTCAGGATTCTTGATATTCTGAGCCTCATCCAAAACTATTCCACCCCAATCAATCTCTTTTAAGGTCTCAAAGTCTCGATTCAAAAGCGCATAACTTGAAATGACAATGGCATGCCTCTGGGCAGCCTCTTTAAACTCTTCCCCTCTCTTTCTCTCCAATCCATGATGGATCAGAACCGGAAGCCCTGGGGTAAATCTCGAAGCCTCCTTCTTCCAGTTATTAACAATCGAGGTCGGACATATAAGAAGAACAGGTCTTCTTTTACCCGTTTCCCAATCCCGCTGAATCAGGGTAAGGGTCTGAATGGTCTTCCCCAACCCCATATCATCCGCAAGGCAAGCCCCAAATCCCCAGTCCCTGAGAAAGGAAAGCCATGAATAACCACGAACCTGATAAGGCCTTAAATCCCCCTGAAAACCCTCTGGCTTCGGTAATTCCTCAAAGGCCCTATGACCACGGAGTTTTGAAATAAGATCTTCAACCCAACCCCCTGCCCTTATCCCCTCCAGAGTGATACCTCCTGGACCACTCCCACCATCAAGGGCCATACGAATCACCTCTCGAAGGGTGTCTCCCCTGTCCTCTTCTTTTTCCAGAAATCTAATGCCGCCTGAATCTCCTCCGAATTTACCTCAACCCACTGCCCCCTTATTCTTATAAGCGGAGCCTTAAGCCTGGCAAGATTCTGAAGCTCTTCATAAGAAAGGGTCTCCTCCCCAAGAGAGATCTCCCAATCAAATTGAACGATCTCATTGAGTGAAAGCCCACTTATACCCTTCATCTTTGGTGCCCTAACATTAGCCCGAGCCGTAAAACGGAGCTTTGTACCTTTATCCGTCCACCAAGAAGGTAACATCACTCCGAACCCCCACTGCTCAAAAACCCTTGCCTTCTGAGTAAGAAATTCATAAGCTCCCCTAACATCGAGGTTATACCCCACTGGGTTAGCCGCTCTCAGACTCCTTTCCACATAGGGACAGATCCTCGATGCCTGACCAAGAGAAAGGAGTAAATATTCATGAAGATTAAAATCCTCCTTCATAAAGGGAGGATAGCTTTCTTTCCAAACCTCTTCGGCCAAAAGAAGAAGGCTTGGATCCTGAATGGATTGAAGGAGATATCGAACATACCACCTCTCTCCTTCTATTTTATTCCTCTTACCCACATTTCTATCTCCATCAGGCTCCTCAATCCGAAAACAGAGCCTCACAGGAGCTCTCATTGAAATGGCTATCGGTCTCTGCCAATCCTCAACCTGTTGGAGTAATTTTGAGAGTTCCTCCTGATCCCCCTTCAGTGAAGAGGAACTTAATAATAAATTATCCAACCATTGATCATGGATCGATTCATAAGGGAACCCTCTTCTCCAGGACTTCCCCTCCTTAAACCCTAATCGTATGATTGAATCAATCATCATTATGATAAAATCTTTAAGAACAGAAATAGGAGAGATCTTTGGTGGGAAATCCGTTTCCCTGCTTAGGGCACGACAGACGCCTGGCATCGCCTTAGCAAGGATCGAAAGCCTAATAGAATCCTTCCCCCAAAATATGGGCCTCCACTGGGCAAAAAAAGATTTGGAACCTCTTACCACAGCAGGAATAAACTGCTCTTTTGATATCAGGGCACCCGAAAACTGCAAAACCCTTGTCCAAAAGATCAAATCCCTTCCAAGAATAATCCCCGGAGCAAGAATCTTCTTTCCCACCGAACGACACAACAGCTCAATTACCCCTTCTTGTGATAATTTGAGCGTTGTGATTTTCCACGGAGAAAAGGTTTCGGATAGAGAAAACTCTAAAGTCTCCCCAATCATTTCACTCGAAACAGAAGGAGAATCATTTCGCGTGGGAAGCCATAAAATCATCGTCTTAAAAGACTTCTTATTTGTTTTAATCCCTAATCCCGCCTCCCTGAAGGCAGAGGTTAATTTTTCAAACCCAGCATCATAGGGAAGAAATATTGGTCCCTTTCCCCTCCGCTTTTTTGGTACTGGAGGATCAGCATCCAGAGGGACCTCTCCCCAGATAAATAAATTTCTTTCAAAAACTCCTCCATGTAAAACAATCATTTCTAATTAACTCCTTTTTCCAATCAGGTAAGAGAATAACCCAATTTCATGCAGCACCTGTATTATTTCATGAGGTCCCCAGAATTTCAAGAGCCCTAAAAGAGTTTGGAGTTAAACCAGGTGGTAACCAGGATTATTCTTTAGGAAAGGAAATAAGAAGCTTAGGGGTTAGATTCCCTTACGATTTTTCCATGAAAAAATAATTTCTAATATGCTCTCTATTTCCAGCCGTCATTTTAATCAATCTCACTTCAATTATAAAAAATGCGGCTTAAATAATTGCTTCATATCTTCAAATGAAGAATCATACCTCCTTGCTTCTGCAGGCATTATCGAACCTTCAGGTACTATTCTCAATTTTTACATTTCGCCCCAAAATAGGGATTCTAATCATTGAAACACATGGATAAATACTTCCCTTCACTCTTGTCCAAAATAGGTTCTTAAAAAGCTCATATTTTATACAGCAAAATGCTTATAAAAGGATGGGCCCCCATTGAATCCTTTAAATTTGCCCCTTTTTAAAAAAGGCATATCGTGGCCATAAAAGGTTCTTATCGACCTATTATCTTGGACAGTAAAATGAAGCATTCCAAAAAAGAAAAGTGGAACCTGGTTTTTATAGGCTGTAAAACTTGTCCAAAAATCTAGCCAAAAATATTTGAAATTTAACAGACTTGTCATCCTGAACTCGTTTCAGGATCTCACCTTTTGGACAAAACAAGATGTTGGACCAAGTTCAGCATGACACCATTTGTTCTCACGTGTTAGAGATAAATTCTCAGACTTAAACATGTAAGAATCTACGCCTCTTCCGGGACTTTGCCCGGAAGAGGGGGCCCCTTTGGGGCAGTCGTTATTGGTAAGTTGGTGGTTTAGAGCCATCATCGAATGAACTCCAACCTGGTATACTTTTAAGAAGAGTTTGATGGTGATG
>CAZFDM010000142.1:0-23440 GCA_964517975.1 uncultured Syntrophaceae bacterium | reverse complement strand
AAGATATATTCTACACTATTTGGAGGAACAGCGTTTTCATGATATCAGCATCTTGTTTTGTCCAAAAGGTGAGATCCTGAAACGAGTTCAGGATGACAAGTCTGTTAAATTTCAAATATTTTTGTTTAGAATTTAGGTTTTAAAGCCCCGCCCTCTGGGTGGGATTTTCTAATTTAATTATAACAAAAATGAAACTTATTCGTCCAAAGGGGGGGTAGAGACCAATTCAATTTTTAAAAATTCGTTTGGAAAATCTTTTGATTCATAATATACTTTAAGAAAAGAAGATAAGCCTCCCTATTGCAGGCAGACAAAATCCAAATAGCGACAGTGGATAAAAGGCAATGGCATACGCAATCATAGCAGAGGGAATCTATAAGACCTTTCGATCGGGTTGGATGGGGAAGAGGAAAAAAGAGGCTCTAAAAAATATAGAACTTCAGATCGAGGAGGGTGAGATTTTTGGCATCCTCGGACCTAATGGGGCAGGGAAGACCACGCTTCTTTCCATCCTTTCCACCTTGCTTCTACCAGATCGGGGAAAGGTCAATATTCTCGGGATCGATGTCCTTCAGAATGGACATCAGGTAAGAGAGAAAGTAAACATCTCCAGTGGAAATGCAAACTTCCTCTGGAGCCTCACGGTAAAGGAGAACCTCCACTTTTATGGCATGCTTTATGGTCTGACGGGGAAGAGGCGAGAGGAGAAGGTAGAAGGGTTAATAGAGCTTTTCGATTTGAATGAACATCGAGATGTACCCTTCGATCGCCTCTCGACAGGGATGAAACAGAGACTATCGTTAGCCAAATCGCTCCTCAACGATCCTGAGATTCTTTTCTTAGATGAACCCACCGTAGGGCTTGACCCAGATGTGTCGGTTCGAATCAGAGAAAAGATTCTTTCCATTCATCACCGACGCGAGATGACTATCCTCCTGACCACCCATAATATGAGAGAAGCGGAGTCGCTTTGTCAGCGCCTCGCTTTTTTGAAGAGGGGAGAGATTCTTACGACTGGGGCACCTTCGGATTTAAAACGAATGGTCCGCATCGGAGACCTTCTAAAGATAAAATTTAAAGGAAAGATCTCAGAAGATGAATTACTTCATGCGGAGGGGGTCATCAATTTTACTATCTCTGAAGGGTTCTGTGAGATCATGGTGGATGACATAGAGAGAAGATTAGGGACCTTAATGACCTTACTCTCTCAAGGTGGGGCCAGCATTGAAAAGGTCACCTTAGGACAGACGGATTTAGAAGATGTCTTTATCGAGTTTGCAAAAGAGACTGATTCAGATATGGGCCTTTGTGTTTAAGAATTGGATCATGACCAAGCGCAATGTCTTTAGCCTCTTTGAGATCCTCTTCTGGCCTGTGGTTGGATTCTTTTCTGTAGGGCTTCTTACCAATTTCTTAAAGTTGAATCCCGATATGTCGGGCTTTATCCTGGTAGGGATCATTGCGATGAGCGTGATTCAGGTTTGCCAGATTGATGTCGCCTATGTCCTCCTTTACGATCTCTGGTCCAAATCCATCAAACATACCTTTATCGCTCCGGTCCACCTTTTTGATTTAGTTTCAGGGGCTTGGTTGATCGGTGTCATCCGCTCTTTTGTAGTTTTTCTACTCCTTTCCTTTTTTAGTCATCTTGCCTTTGGTTTTGATTTTTTAAGGCCGGGGATAGGACCTCTCCTCCTATTTCTTTTGGGGCTTTTTCTCACCTCCGTGATCGTTGGTATGAGTGTCTGTATTCTTCTTCTCCTCTTCGGTTATAAGGCGGATGTGGCGGCCTGGTCTCTGACCAGCCTGATGTCCTTGATCTGTGGAATCTACTATCCGATTTCCATCCTGCCCTTTCCTCTCCGAGAGATTGCTCGGGTGATCCCGCTCACCTATTTCTTGGAATATTTCCGCTCCTTCTATGGGTTCGACCCAGAAATGAATCCGGTCTTGGTTTTTGGTTTCGGATTAATCGCGGTCTATCTGATCCCTGAGGCCCTTCTTCTCAAAAGGGTACTCCATCGGGCCAGGAGGATTGGAACCCTGATCAAACTTTCAGAGTGATCTTTCATAGACAATAATGAGAGGTTCTCTGTAGGGGTAGCGGAGCCTGGACTTTGAAGAGAGGGAAGGGGCCAATCACAAATCTTCCCACATTCTACGAATCTTCTCCTTACTGATCTTGAGATAATCCCTGTCCCTCGAGAAGACCTCCAGGGTGATCGTTTCATTGTAAAGGCTCTGTTTGAGGTTTCTCAAAATCTTTTCAAAATCAATGATTCCTGCACCAATGGGAAGGTGGTTATCTTCTTTCCCAAAGTTGTCATTGGCATGGACATGACCAATCCGATACCCATATCGGTGAATGAACTCCAACGCCTTATTCTTTCCGGCCCCAAGGTTTGCGTGACCGATATCCAAGGCCAGGCGGAGATCAGGAAAGGTATCAAAGACCTCTTGAAACTCTTGAGGATTGGAGAGGAAATTGGATTGCGGAAACATATTTTCAATACAGAGGGTGATTCTAAGGTCTCCTGCCTTTTTTAAAATGGTTTCAATCGACTTCATCCCGTATTCCTTTGCCTTATCTAAGATAAATTTGCCTAAGCCCATAATATATCCTGGGTGAAGGATTGCCTTTTTAATTCCCAACTCGGCTGAAACCTCCAAGGCAGTTAAATTTTCCTGGACCGAAGCGTTCCTGAGGCTCTCATAGAGGTCCGAGGTCCAGACAAAAGTTGGAAGGTGGCCAACGATCTCCATCCGATACTTGTGAAGGAGAGCAAGAATAGATGTCTTCTGCAATAAGATCTTTTCTGGGGTGGCCTCCGGTGGGTCTATCGTGAGTTCTACATAGTCAAATCCCATCTGACCAATCTCTTCGATCTCCTCTAAAAGGGGCTTGATTGGAAAATTCATGGCACCGTATTTCATAATCCTCCTCGTGAGTTACGACCCATAAAAGATGGTTCGGCCTTGTAGTAGGACTTCTATTTATCGGGTATTGAGGAAACGATTTCGTTAGTAATCCATGCCAACATTACCCTTTCAACTTCGAATCTCCACAAACTTTCTTTCTTGCTTCCCTAATCCAGATCTTTAGTTTTGCCTTCTTTGGAGTTGAGGGTCCAAGTATCCTTTCCATCTTGATGTAAAGCACATCTGAATTTTCTGATGCGAGGGATAAGATTGAATGGATACCTACTGCCTCCAATGACCGAAGGTTTTCAACTCCAATACCTTTTAACTCAGCCAGTTTGGCCTTTTCAATCCACGAGATAAGTTTTTCTTTTGGGACGGAGAGCCGAAGGGCTACTTCTTCTTTCTCTCTTCTCCCCCTCGTTTTTTGGATGAGGTCTTCAAAGGAAGAGATCCCTATCTTTGGGAGTTCGTTTCGATATTTGAATTCAATCCAATAGGCATCTTTAATTCTGGGATAAAAGGAGTCAACCGTTTTGGAGTCAATTGATTTGAATATTAAGACACAGAAACTTCCAATCAACAATGTGGTTAAAGCCTTTCTAACAAGGGGGGTTCGGCATTGGGGGTACTGGCGATAATGGGCCTCCTCCCATCCTCTTCCATATCGAAATAGCGAAACAAAATTATACATAACATAGGCTTGGACAGCAAAGGGAGGAAAACCCAAAAACCCCAAAAGGGGCATCTCAAAACCTTTTAATTCTTCGAAGAAAGGAACTGTGTAGATCCATTTCGAACGAGCCCAATAATTCCAGAACTCCCATAGAAATCCACAACCCAGGCCTGCGATGAGAAGGAGGTATATCTTCCTTGGTTTTCCATCTTCAAGATCTCTCAGAAGGGACCTCCCGCCAAACCGATAGAGGAAGGGTTCAAGAAGAAAAGTAAACCCAAGCCAGATAAGAGGGAAGAAGTATTGGGGAATGACCAGGGAGGTGATGAGGCAAAACGTACCGATGGCGATAAAAATCTGAAGGCCTGTGGGTGAGAAGATAATTCTTTTAGTGGAAGCATTTTTAAAGACTCTTAGGGTTTCTAAGAGTTCTGTGGTTTCAAATATGGCGGGGAGGACCGTTGCATAGGCTACTCCATAACCCAACCACCTTTCAACCATAGAATGGGGAAGGTTGATGTAATACCAATTCTCTAAGGAGAGATTTGCTGCTTCGAAGATTAACCAAATGAATATCGACCATGGGATCAGAAGAAAAAATTCCTTTGTTCGATTGATGATAAGGGAGTTGGCTTTTAGATAATAAATCACTGCATCCAGGATAAGGATGTAGGACCACCAGGAAAAACAGTAAAACCAACTGTAGAAGGGATCGACCTTTTGGAAAAGAAGGATTTCTGAAACGATGAGAAGGAGGATTCCAAAAATCCCATGGAAAGGAAACTCTTTTTTCATCAAAACTTAATTTAGCATATTCATTCTCCTTAAACAATTGGTATGACCTTATGGAGGAGATCGATAAAAAACCTTTGAATAGACAAAAATAGAGAGTCCTCATTCTTAGGGAGGAGTTCTAAAGGGGTGGTCTTCTTAGGTGCCAGGGGGTCGATTGCTCGTAGGCATGGGCACTCCTTAGTACGCTCTCCTCATCAAAAGGCCGGCCCACAAATTGTAACCCGATGGGAAGTTGCTCTTCTGAAAAACCACAAGGGACAGTAATGGCAGGAAATCCATTGAGATTGAAGGGACGGGTATACTGGGTTAAGAGGGAGATGACATTTACTTTCTGATCATTCAGTACTAAAGACGATGTCCCTATAGGAAAAGCAGTGACTGGAACAGTAGGGGTGACAATGAGATCAAGGTTTTTAAAAAGATTTAGGCTCTGAATATAAAAAAGACTTCTGGCCCGCTGAGCCTGAATGTAGTCTGTAGCCGTAATAAAGACTCCTGCTTCCAGACGAAGCCGGACAGGGGGGTAGATGAGGGGTCCCTTTTTCCTGATCAGTTCACTATGATAAGAGGTTGCCTCTGCCATTTGTATGAGGCTCGCAATGGCAGTCCCATAATGATAAATGGGCCACGAAATTTCAGAAATGATTGCCCCTAATTTGGTTAGTTTATCTATAGCCCTCCAAAAAGAAATCTTTACCTGTGATTCAATCGGGAGATCAAAAAATTCTTTAATCACCCCCAACCTGAGCCCTTTAATCTCCCCCGTAAGTGCTTTGGTATAGTCTTTGATCGGAAGGTTTATTGAAGTAGGGTCATTGGGATCGTATCCTGCAATGGCATTCATGACCAGTGCACAATCTTCAACGGTTCGGGTCATAGGACCTGGATGGTCTTGGCTCCAGGCAAGCACAGTCATCCCATATCGGCAAAGACGACCATAAGTAGGCTTAAATCCAACTATCCCACATAACGCGGCTGGAATACGCACAGATCCTCCTGTATCACTACCCATTGCGAAAGGACACTCTCCAGAGGCAACCGCAGATCCATTTCCACCACTGGAACCTCCTGCAATGAGATCAAGATTCCAGGGATTATGCATATGACCATACTCTTCGTTCTCTCCTGTAGGGCCATAGGCAAGAGGGTGCATATTGAGTTTTCCTAACAATATCCCTCCCGCCTTCTTCAATCTTAGCGCTATCGTACTATCATAATCCGGGATGAAATTATCGTAGATTTTAGAACCCGAGGTATTTCTTATTCCTTTTACATAGAAAAGGTCTTTTAAACCAAAAGGAATCCCGTGAAGGGGGCCCAAATATCGCCCGGCTTGAATCTCTTTTTCTGCCTGAGTTGCAGACCCTATGGCCTGATCATAAAGGAGTGTAATGAAGGAATTTAGTTTAGGTTCAAGAGATTCAATCCTTGAGAGAAAGGCTTCCACGATCTCCAAAGGAGAGACCTCCTTTCTTTGGATCATTCGAGAAAGACTTCTGATGCTTGAAAAATAAAGTTCGTTTGAGTCCATCACGAGGAGACCTCAGGAGAGGGGTAGGGCATGAATGGTTCGAAACCTGTCAGGTTCAACTCTTCTATGCACTTGAAGGTAGGCAATACCTTCTGAACATAACTATAAAGTTCCTCCATGTGAGGATCGTCAATTTCTAAACCAAAGGCTTTTGCCATGGAGAGAAAAACATCCCTTTCCATTTCATTATCCCCCTAATCTTACGTTCAACCCAAATAGGGATTATAGAATGACCTGCAACCCTTTTTCATGTAAATATTCCTTCACCTGCCTGATCCTGAGGATACGGTAGTGGAAGACTGAAGCAGCCAATAAAATTTGAGCCCCTCCGCGAACGACTGCCTCGTAAAAATGCTCAAGCTTTCCAGCTCCACCTGAGGCCACAACAGGAATGGTTACAACATCTGAAATGGCTCTTGTAAATTCAAGATCATAACCTGCTTGGGTCCCATCTCCATCGATACTGGTCGGGAGAATTGCGCCAGCGCCCATCTCCTCACACTCTCTGGCCCAAGTGATAGCATCCTTACCAACAGGTTTCATGCCTCCTGAGATAACCAGTTCAAATCCAGAGGCCATCATAGACTTATTTCTTCTTGCATCAATGGCAATGGTAATCCTTTCCCTACCAAATTCTTTGGCAGACTCTCTGACCAAATCTGGATTTTTAACAGCAGCACTGTTCATCGAGACCTTTTGAGCGCCTGCATTGAGGACAAGTTCAATATCCTTTAGCGTGGAGATACCGCCTCCCACGGTCAATGGGATCTTTATCACTTGTGAGACCTTCCTTACCCACTCCAATCGGGTCTTACGGTTTTCAACCGTGGCTGCAATGTCCAGCATGGCTAACTCATCCGCCCCCTCTTTTTCATAAAACGTTGCATTTTCTACTGGGTCACCTGCATCCCTCAGATCAACAAAATGGATTCCTTTGACCACTCGACCTTCTTTCATATCGAGGCATGGCATAATTTTTATTGTGTTCATCGTCCCTCCATCAAAAATATTTAACTGAAACGTTTGAGGAAATAAATACTTAAAACCTTTCTTTTCGTTGTCTAACCTCCTGAAGCGTAAGGAGGACATCTTTTAGCGAAGGGGAGTCTTTCTTATGATAAAGGATTGTAAACCTGAGAAGTAGATTTCCTACTCCGATGCCCCCACGGGTCATATATTTGAATTCCCCTCGTTTTGGGGCTTTGTCCGTGAGTGTGAAAAAATAGCCGATACTGTAACTCCCCTGTAACTCATGAAGTAGAATCTGGTTTTCAACCGCCTGGTTAAGAAACATTTCCCCCTCTTGTTTTACAAAAGCCTTGATCCGATCTGGATGGTTGAAGCCTGGTTCTCCATTTTTGGGCCATAGAATAGTTATCCAGCAGTAGAAATTGTCCCCTGATTTTGGTTTTAAAATAATGCTTGGAGGTTGATCCTCCTTGGTCCTATAGATTTCATCATGCCATGAGGCAGGCAGGGTTAACTCAAGTATCCCTTGTCCAGGAATCGGGAATTCCCTTATTGATTTCATGCCTTCTGCCAAGGTGATTGTTTCTAAAACAAAGGGCATGATCAAAGTGATGATGAATAATTTTGTTTTTCTCCTTTTCATATTCCTAAATCATCTCTTTCATCCATAAGAATATGAGACCTGAATACAAACCCTATCTGTTTCAAGATCCTGAAATAGGATGAAATATTCAAAGGCTGACCCATTTTTGAGTCTAAGTTCAGGGGGTCTTATTTCCGACATATACACTTTTATTCGTTTTACCCCGTTAAAAGATTTACAGTATAAACAGCCCCTTTTAGAGTTGGGGATTTTCTTCCATAGATTTTCTTCAGGCGAACTTCCTCCCTTCAATTCCTTCAGATTGAGACCTTTAACGATAAGGGTTATCTGCTCAGGGGAAAGGCGGAGTTCACAGGTTGCGCTCCGGCTTGTGCCAATCATATTACAGGCCAATTTGTTTACGGTTATTCCATGTGACCTAAAGAGTTCTGAAATATCTCTCTTCAACCCTGGTTTATTGGAGTAATTCCAAATTAATTCGCACCCTGTGAAGGAGAAACAGACTAATATCCAAAAGATATCTATTAATATTTTGGTTGGCTTTATGAATTGGAGCAAAAGGGCTTGTCTAAATTTTGGCTCTCCCATTTAATCTTCTTTCAGATTGACCCCATTTTATTGCCAAATATTGTTGAAGTCAACCCCCCTCCCACTGGTTTAAAAGATCCTTTGACCACTATGTCATTTTTCATTTATCATTAATAGGGGAAAGATATTCCAAAGGAGACATCCTATGAAATATCCTTGGCTAAAAAGTTATGATGAGGGCGTACCCTTCTCGTTAGAACCTTATCCAGAAGAAACCCTCCTTGACGTTATAAGCGAAACGGTGAGACAGAGGCCAGAACATACCGCCCTGATTTTCAAAGGAAGGCGTCTATCCTATTTGGAATTAGAAAAATTGAGCGATGCTTTTGCCAATGCCTTGGTTGAACTGGGGGTAAAGAGAGGAGACCGAATTGCCTTAATTTTACCTAATTCTCCCCAGTCCATTATCACCCAACTTGGCACGTGGAAGGCTGGAGGCATTGCAGTACCCATCAACCCTCTTTATACTGAGCCTGAGCTCGAACGGCTATTAAATGAGTGTGGTGCTGAGACCGTTGTGGTGTTAACCCGGTTTTACAAAAAGATTAAATCCCTCCAATCCCTCACGGGAGTTAAAAATATTATCACCACCAATATTAAGGAATACCTCCCACCCTTACTGAAACTTCTATTCACTTTATTTAAAGAAAAAAGAGACGGTCATCGCATCCAACTTCAACCTAATGACTTCTGGTTAAGCGATCTCTTAAAACAGTACTTCAATAGGCCAAGGCCAACGATTACAATCAACCCCAAAGACCCTGCGTTACTTCTCTTTTCAGGTGGGACAACTGGTGAACCTAAAGGGGCTATTGGTACCCATCATGGACTCCTCATGACAGGAATGCAATTGCGTGCTTGGTTTAGCACCTTTACCGTGGAATGGGAAGATGTGATCATGTTGACCATTCCCTTATTTCATGTCTATGGGAATGCAGGCGTACTGGCAGTTGGACTTTTTGGTAGAGATTCTTTTGCTATCATACCCGATCCCCGTGACATCGACGATTTGGTTAAAACTATTCAAAAAGTCCGTCCGACCTTTCTCCCTGGTGTTCCAACACTTTTCAATGCACTCCTTAATCATCCAGATGTTCAAAAAGGAAAGGTAGACTTCAAATCAATAAAATTATGCATCTCAGGGGCCTCTTCTTTACTGGCCGAAGTAAAAAACCGTTTTGAAGGTTTAACAGGAGGAAAACTTGTGGAAGGATATGGTCTGACAGAATCAATGATGGCTGCGGTAGTTACCCCTTTACACGGACCCTATAAACCTGGTTCGGTTGGTACCCCTTTACCAGATGTTGAGGTCAGAATCGCAGATATGGATACGGGTGAAGGCAGTCTACCTCCTGGCTCTGTGGGGGAAATTTTAATTCGTGCTCCTCAATTGATGCTGGGCTATTGGGGGCGTCCCACCGAAACAGCGAAGACGATCCGAAATGGATGGCTTTACACAGGTGACCTGGGATATTTAGATGAGGATGGCTATCTCTTCATTGTTGATCGGAAGAAAGATGTTATTAAACCAAGTGGGTTTCAGGTTTGGCCTCGTGAGGTAGAAGAGGTGATTGCCTCTCACCCCGCAGTCAATGAGGTTTCGGTAGGAGGTATTCCAGATGAATATCAGGGAGAGGCCGTAAAGGCTTGGGTGGTCTTAAAACAGGGTCAAAAGGCCACGGCGGATGAAATAAGAGCCTTCTGCCGAAAGAGGCTTGCTGGTTATAAGATACCGAAATATGTTGAGTTCACAGGGAATCTTCCAAAGACTATGGTTGGGAAGGTGCTTCGTCGTGAACTGGTTGAAAAGGAAAAGTTGAGAAAGCATTAACTCCTGATTATTCTATCCATCGAACCATTTTTTTAAAATCGTCTCTCTGGGACTTAAATCGGTTAATAGGGCTAGTCCAATCAGGATAACCTAATGCCAAACCAATGACTAAATTCTTGTTTTCTGGAATATTGAGTAAGTCTTTAATCTCATCTTCATAGGCAACGATTAAACCAATGGGACATGTCCATAACCCAAATTCGTGCGCGGAAAGGATAAGATATCCAAGTATGATTCCTATATCAACAAAACGGCTTTTGGGTAAGGAATTATCAAGACAGATGAGGATGGCCACTGGGGCTCCATAGAAATTGCAACTTCCTTCGTTGATGAATTGATTGGAATCGACCCCCATCTCTTCAAAGTATGGATTCATCATTTCAAGTGTTTTTGCCCCTCGTTTGGCTATGGTTTTGGGAAGGGGCTTCACATTACCAGGGCTACATGAAATCTGTTTCTCACGGTAGGCTTTGATAAGCCTTCGGCTCAATCGCTGTTTTTCCCTTCCTGTAACAACAATAATTTCCCATGGTTGGAGATTGATCGCAGATGGAGCAAGATTGGCTAATTGTAAAATTTCTTCAATTCTTTCTCTTGGGATGGGGTCGGGTCTGAAGGCCCTAATACTCTTTCTCTCTTTGATTGCTTTAAGTAACTCCATAACAGACTCCTTTAGCTCAAATGGTGAGGGTTTTGGTACTTGACATTAATTAAAAACAGGATATTATTGAATTCGACTTTTTCATAATAAAAACTCTTAACCTTGCTAATGACAAGACTGAAGCCTTCCCTAAAAATTTAACATATTTAATATTGACATTCATCATTTTAGTGGAAAGGAGATCAATTTAGATGATTCGAGCAAAACTTTGGTTTCGATGCGCAGCAATGCATGATCCTGTAACCCCTATTATTGTTCAACCTGCTATTATTGGTTGGGAAGCAAAAGAAAGGAAAGTCGAACTTATCATAGAAAGATCGTTCAATGGGGAGGAGCTGGTTCGACGGATGAAAGGTTGGATAACTGCTGACCCATCAAAGGTCATCGATACAATTAATCGGTTTGGAAGGCTAAAGGTTCTTGACGATAAAGAACTTGTAGTAGAGTTAGAAACAGAAGAGGAATTTGAAAAACTCAGAAAGGCAATTAAAGAAACCTTTGGGAAAGAGGTTGATGTTGAAAAGATAGGTAAAAAATAATTAATTAATTCAATAAATTAAGAAAAAATAATAAATATTATAATATTTATAAAAAATCTCTTGACAAACAAATAAACCTGTATTATAAGCAACTCATCTCTGATTGGCCCAATTTTCTAATATTCATTATAAAATTAATTGACTTTTTATTCATGGTATGAGATTGTAAACACTTAAAAATTTTGGGGGATGGGTGTATCGTTTATTAAAGAAAGGAGGTAGGGAGATATGAAGCAAAAGTTATTTTTGATTTTCTCATTGATTGGCATTGGATGTCTATTTCTAATGTCAGTACCCCTTTCCAAGGCTGCAGAACCAATCTATATCGGAACGGTTCAACCTGTCACAGGACCTTATGCCGCTTTTGGAACAAAATTTTATCAGGCCTATAACATTGCAGCTGATGAAATCAATGCAAAAGGGGGTATTAAGGGAAGACCCATCAAGATCGTTTTTGAGGACAGTCAAGACAAGATGGACCTTGGACAAACTGCTGCAGAAAAATTGATTGCCCGTAAAGAGATCATTGCCATTATAGGGGGAAGATTGAGTGGTGTGGGTTACGCAATAGCCCAGATTTGCGAAAGGGCAAAGATGCCTTATCTGGTGGATCACCCTTCTGCAGATGTTGTAACTAAATCTGGGTTCCAATGGACGTTTCGTCTAAACCCTGCATCTTCGTTTAACTCTGTACCGCTTCAGCAGTTTCTTAAAAATGTGGCTACCGATGTTAAAAAAGTAGCCTGCCTCTATGAAAATACGATCTATGGAAAAGGGGTTGCCGAGCCATTTAAAAAATTTCTGGAAGAGAATAAATATGAGATTGTTGTTTCGGAAGTTTATCCTCCCCTTGCGCTTGACTATCGTGACCTTCTTACCAAAACCAAAGCAGCCAATCCTGATCTTGTCTTCATGGCCTCAAACATTCCGGATTCTGCCCTCATCTTAAGGCAGGCCAGGGAATTGGGACTGAAACCTAAAATGTTCTCTGGGGCTGGAGCAGGTTTTAGCATCAGCGAATTTATCGAACAGGCCACGGTGGCTGGAAACCATGTCTATTCCACTGGTCCCTGGTCAGGGAATCCAAAAGATCCCGCAGTCCAAGCCTTTATGAAAAAATTTATGCAACGGTTTGGCAAGTATCCTAAAGAACACGAGGCAGAAGGGTATGCTGCAGTCTATGTCATCGCTGATGCATTAAAGCGCGCAAAAACCCTAACCCGTGAGGCAGTCCGCGACGCTTTGGCCAAAACCGATTTGATGACCACCTTTGGGCGAGTGAAATTTGAAAACTTCGATGGCTATACGAATCAGAACAATGGATTAAAAAATGGTCAGGTGGTGCTCAGTCAATGGCAGGATGGGAAACTGGTTAATGTTTGGCCAAAAGAAGTGGCTGAAGCCGATTGGATCTATCCAGGGAAATATTGATTTTTATCTCTCGCAGGTTTTTAAACGATACATCCATCTCCATTTAAACCTTTTCAGGAAAAGAGATGCCAAAATTTGAAATCCTTCTCCAGGCCATTGTAAACGGTATCCTTATTGGGTCGATCTATGGGTTGATTGCCATTGGACTAACGATCATCTTTGGGGTGATGAGGGTGATCAATATGATCCATGGCGATCTCATCATGTTGGGAATGTATTTGGCCTATTGGTTTGTGATCCTAATAGGGGGAGGAGAACTCCCTCCTCTTCTCATTGCCTTGCCAGTCTTCTTTTTTATTGGTTGTCTCATCTTTAGAACCCTTGTTTCACCAGTCGCCAAGGCAGGAGGGGAGATGGGAACGCTTCTCATAACAGCAGGGTTGTCCTTGGCGATCACAAATTTTGTTCAATTGATCTGGAAGGCAGATTATCGTTCGACCCCTGCTCAATTGGTGAGCACCTCCTACTCCTTTGTGGGTTTATCGGTCAGCTCTGCACTCCTTTTCGCTTTCTTTACCTCTGCCATATTAGTTATAGCGGTTTCGATCTTTTTAATGTTTACAGAGACAGGAAGGGCTATTCGAGCGACTGCTCAGGACCAAGAAGCAGCGATGTTTATGGGAGTAAATATAGAAAAGATGATGTTAATCGCCTTTGGAATTGGAGTGGCCCTCGCTGGAACAGCAGGGGTACTCCTTACTCCCATCTTTTATGTTTATCCCTATGTGGGCTTTGTCTATATTGTAAAGGCTTTTGTGGTGGTGGTATTAGGCGGAATGGGTTCCATTGTGGGAGCAGCCCTTGGGGGCATTTTATTAGGGGTTACAGAACAGTTAGGAACCCTCTTCATCTCTGCAGGATATAAAGACGCCTTCGGGTTAATCATCTTTGTCCTTGTTCTTTTATTTAGACCTTCTGGACTTTTTGGGAGGTCAAGGCTTTAATAGAACTGATGGAAAAAAGGAATTTTAATATAATTTATAGTCTCATTGGGTTGGCTATCTTGATAGCTATCCCAATTTTTGAACCCAGCAAATATGTAATGCATATTCTTATTCTTGTCCTTCTTAATGTGGTCCTCGGGCAGAGCTGGAATCTTCTGGGAGGATTTGGAGGACAGATCTCCTTTGGCCATGCAGCCATGTATGGAATTGGAGCCTATACCTCAACCTTGCTCTATCTCAAGGTTGGGCTTTCCCCATGGATTGGAATGGTACTGGGAGGTCTGCTGGCTTCTCTTTATGCGACAATCCTCGGTTACATTACTTTTCGTTTACGAGGCCCCTATTTTGCCCTTTCGACCCTTGCCTCTGCTGAGGTGATTCGACTGGTGGCCCAGAACTGGGATACCTTCACCGGAGGGGATGATGGACTTTCCATCCATTTTGAAATCGCCCCCAGGGTGGTAGAGTATTACATCATCTTAGGAATAGTGGTTGGAACCATTTTGGTGATGTATGCCATTTCGGTTTCAAGAATGGGATATTATCTTTCTGCCATGCGAGAGGACGAAGATGCCTCCAGGGCCATTGGGATTGATGTGACCAAATTGAAAGTCCTAACCCTCGCTATCAGTGCATTCTTCGCCGGCATCGGAGGAAGTTTCTTCGCCAGTTACCAACTCTATTTTAACCCCCATGTGGTCATGACGGTTCATACTTCGATGCAGATGATTTTTGTGAGCATTGTGGGAGGAATGGGGACGATTGTAGGGCCTGTCATTGGTGCCCTCCTTTTAGTACCCATTGCAGAAATTTTTAGGGTGATCTCTCCTGCAGCCAACCTTCTCATTTACGGCCTTGTGATTGTCGTTGTGATGCGTTTTATGCCTGAAGGGATAATCGGGTTAAGGAAGAAATTTTTACGAAAGTGATAAGACGACGGTAATGTGAGATGGATATCTTATTAGAGACAAGGAATTTAAATAAGAGATTTGGTGGCATCAAGGCAGTATCCAAAATGGATTTAACCCTTCGACAAGGAGAAATCCTTGGCCTAATAGGGCCCAACGGAGCAGGGAAGACGACCTTTTTCAACTTGATTTCAGGGTTCTTACGACCTGATTCTGGCTCGATCTATTTTCAAGGAGAAGAGATTACACGGATGAAGGCCCATGAGATTTGCCGGAAGGGAATTGCCAGGACCTTTCAATTAGTAAAACCCTTTGGTAAGATGACGGTTTTGAAGAATATTCAAGTTTCAGCCCTGAGCAAATCACAGTCCCTGAGGGAGGCAGAATCCATCGCCCTTGAGACCCTCGATTTCCTTAACCTTCTCCAATTTAAGGAGAAAATTGCAGGCGAACTGCCTGTGGGCTATTTAAAATTGTTAGAGGTGGCTAAAGCTTTAGCCACCCAACCGAAGTTACTTTTGTTGGATGAACCTATCGCTGGATTAAACCCCTCTGAAGTCACACGATTCGTGGAGGTCGTGAGGAAGATCCAGAACCGGGGGATTACGATCTTTTTAGTAGAACACGTCATGAGATTCATCATGCCCATATGCGATCGTCTTGTGGTTATGCATTATGGAGAAAAGATTGCAGAGGGTCCACCTGCACAGATTTCTAAGGATCCCACTGTCATTCAGGCTTACCTTGGGGTGAGTTATGCTTAAGGTTTCCCAGATCGATGTCTATTACGGGAAGGTCCAAGCGCTCTGGGAGGTTTCCTTCAATGTAGAAGAACGGGAGATCGTTTCACTGGTAGGAGCCAATGGGGCTGGGAAAAGCACTCTCCTGAAGACCATCTCAGGAATTCTTCACCCAAGCAAAGGGACGATTGAATTCGATGGGAAACCCATTCACCATTTATCTCCTCATCAAATTTTTGGGTTCCAGATCGTTCATGTCCCAGAGGGAAGAAAACTTTTCCCCTTTATGACGGTAAAAGAAAACCTTCAGATGGGGTCTTATTATCCAACGGTAAGAAAGAGTAGGTCAGAGATATTAAAATGGGTTTACTCCCTTTTTCCAGTTCTTGAGGAAAGAGAGACCCAATTGGCCCATACCCTGAGCGGCGGGGAACAGCAGATGTTGGCCATTGCGAGAGGACTTATGGGAAAACCCAAAATTCTCCTTCTTGATGAGCCTTCTATTGGATTGGGGCCTCTCATTGTAAGAAAGATTTTTGATGCCATTGAAAAGGTTAATCAAGAAGGTGTAACAGTGCTTTTAGTGGAACAGAATGTAAATGAGGCCCTCAATTTAGCAAGCCGGGCCTATGTCTTGGAAAACGGAAGAATTACGATGGAAGGAACAGGCAAGGATCTATTGAATAACGATCACGTAAGAGAAGCCTATTTAGGAATTTAAATTACCATAAAAAGGAGGACAGGAGAGATGGCAGTATTGGAGGAACCGATAAAAGGTATTAAAGAGGTGAAAAATTATATCAATGGGGAATGGGTCGATTCAAAGGGTCAGATTGTGGATGTCATCAACCCCGCAACAGGAAAGGTCATCGGGAAATGTCCCATTTCTACCAGGGAGGAGATCGATGCGGCTGTGGCTGCGGCAAAGGCAGCCTATCCGGAATGGAGAAGGACGACCCCCCTGGCTCGATCAAGGTATCTCTTTCGGTTGAAAGAATTACTTGAAGAAAATTTTGAAGAAGTAAGCCGAATCCAAACCATGGAACATGGTAAGACCATTGATGAGTCCAGAGGGGAGACAAGACGTGGCATCGAAAATGTTGAAGTGGGTTGTGGTATTCCCACCTTAATGCAGGGTTACTATTCAGAAGATATAGCTACTGGAATTGATGAATATCTCATTCCCACTCCCTTAGGAGTCTTTGGGATTATTGGTCCTTTCAATTTCCCATTTATGATTCCTCTTTGGTCCGCTCCTTATGCCCTGGCAACTGGAAACACCATTGTGATTAAACCTTCGAGCGAAGTCCCCCTCAGTCAGACAAGGCTTGCTGAATTGGCTGAAGAGGCAGGCTTCCCACCAGGGGTGTGGAATGTCGTCAATGGGGGAAGAACCGTTGTCAATGGTATGCTTGAGCATAAGGATATTGTAGGAATCACTTTTGTGGGATCAACTCCAACAGGCAGGGATGTAATTTATAAGAAATGTGGTGAAACAGGGAAGAGGGTGATTGCCCAGTGTGGTGCTAAGAACTTTATGGTGATAATGCCTGATTGCAATGTACCTGCAACCATTGCCGCCCTGATGACCTCCTTTTTTGGAAATGCAGGCCAGCGATGCCTTTCAGGTGCTAATCTTCTCATCGTAGGGGATGATGATAAGTTTTATAGAAATTTTGTGGACCAAGTCTGTGATATGGCAACAAAGATAAAAGTGGGCTATGGGCTTGACGAATCGATTCAGATGGGGCCTGTAAGGGATAAGGAGAAAAAAGAAAATATCATTCGATATATTGAAAGCGGAATCAAAGAGGGGGCAAAACTTATCCTGGATGGAAGAAAACCAAAGATCGTGGGTGATTATCCTGACACATGCTTTCTCAATCCAACCATCTTCGAAAACGTTTCCCCTGATATGAAGATAGGCAGGGAGGAGATCTTTGGCCCTGTAATGAGCATCATGCGTGCTAAGAATTTGGAAAAGGCCGTCGAGATTTGTAATTCAAACCCATTTGGCAATGGAGACGCTATCTTTACTCAGAGTGGCCGAGATGCCCGATATTTTCTCTATAATGTTGAGAGCGGAAATGTCGGAATCAATATTGGAATCGTTGCCCCCATGGCCTTCTTCCCCTTCAGTGGAATGAAAGATTCTTTTTATGGAGTCCTCCATACCCAGGGGAAAGAGGCCGTTCGTTTCTTCACAGAAAGTAAGGTGGTAATCCAGAGATGGTTCTAACATTCCCCTCCCTCTCCCCAATGGGGGGAGGGGATATTTAAAGGAGGTAAATGTCAATGGGAATCAGTACGTGTTCTGGAGCAATCAGTTTAGCCAAAGAACTGGAGAATGAATCTGCCAAAGTTTATCAAGAGTTGGCCCAACTTTTCGAAAAAGAAAAGGATCTCTTTGCTGGTTTTGCTAAAGAGAATGGAAAATTTTACGCTCAGGTCGAGCGGGCCTACTATGGCGTGATTACCGATGCTATCGAGGGTTGTTTTGCCTTTGATCTCAATCCAGAGGATTATCAATTTAAGAAAACGTTTCCTAAAGATATAAGCCTTTCGGATGCTATTGCTGAGGCATTAAAAATAGAAGAAACCTTGTTGAGATTTTGTGAAACAGCCGCCGAGCAATCAAAACATCTTATGGCGGATGTGCCCAGGGCATTTTCTTTGGTGGCCAAAAAGAGAAGTGAAAGAATTCAGAAGTTAAAAAGCCTTCTTGATCAGAGGAAGTAAAATAGGGACAGGCTACTTTTTGGTGTCTTAAAAGGTAGCCTATTCCTTTTTAGGGGGCATGGCCCAGGCAGTTCCATCCACCACGATCGTCCCTTCCTGGTTGGTACAAGTTGTCCTAAACTTTGCCCGATTCCTATCAGGAATGAGTTCCACCACTTCGACCTTCGCTGTGATGGTGTCACCGATTCTAACCGGTGCAAGGAATTTTATTTCATGGGAGAGGTAGATGGTCCCATGTCCTGGAAGAATATTCCCCAAGATAGTTGAAAAGAGTCCCATCGAAAGAAGACCATGGGCAATCCTTCCTTTAAATATGGTCGTTTGGGCATAGTCCTCATCGAGATGGAGGGGGTTGGTGTCTCCTGTTACCCTGGCGAATTCCTGAACGTCCTTTTCTGTAATGGTTCGTGAGAGTTGAGCCAAATCTCCAATCTTTAGTTCATGAATGGATTTTCCTTCTTCCATAAAAACCTCTTCATTCATAATAAAAGATTTTCAAAAATCTTCTTATTCCTCGGAGGGGATCACTTTTTGAGAACTGAGTTGAATGGTTTTAACTCCTTTAGTATCGGTGAGTGGGGTGAGAATTCTAATTGTTTTTTTCTCCTCAGAAAAGTTTCTGATGATCCCCAATCCCAAGGTCTCGTCATTCAGATTCTTAAGCCCGATCAGAAGCCCATTGATCCTTAACGCCCAATCCAGGGGGATAGGTTCACCATTGGGGTCAAGGACTTCTCCTTCTATTTGAATATTTTCCATGGATAATTCTTGAAGGGAGGCGTTCTTAAAATAGTTCTGAAATTTATTTGCTCGATATACCCTCCGTTCATCCATTGACCTTGCTTTAACCTGATCAGATAGTGGAAGGCGGAAAATTCTTATGGTTGGATTTCCATTATAAATTGTTAAGATGGGCTCTATTTCATTAGATCTTTGTAAGGCAAGGATAAATTGTGGAGAGATGAGATCTATTTTTTTTCTCTTTAGCTCCTTGCCTCCCTCTCCGAATACAAAACCCGTGGTATCAATGAGGATAAGATCTGTATCCAAAGAGGATGCTTTCTCGACCATTCTCTTGACCCCTTTTAAGAAAATTGGGAAGTGTCCCTCTGGCGTTGTAGAGCCAACAAAGAAGATCTCTGGGGGTGATAATACGATTTCCCAATCTGGGTCTGATTTAAAAACAGAAAGGCCAATCGTGGTAGGTGGGCCCAGAAAGGATTGACCAATGTCTGCATCCACGAGAGAGACTTTCAATCCTTGCTTGCAGAGGTTAAAGATTAAAAATTTTGCGAGGGTGCTTTTTCCTGTATCTGTAGCACCAAGAATAATGGCAATCCCTTTTTCTTCTTTAAGAATATCTACGAGGTCAAACCATTCTTTAGGGGCTGAGATTTCCATGAGGGATGAGGTTAAAATTTCTAATCAAAAACTTATAGAGGAATCCCATCGGGGCTCCACCCTCTTAAGGCATAGTAATCTTGAAGCATTCTCTGGAGGTCTTCTCTTCGGATTGTCTTCCCCTCTTTACCCAGGGGTTCATCAAAAAATCTTTTAGGAAGGGTATCCTCCTTAGGATTGAGGCCTTCACGGAGGTTGAACTTTCGTGTTTCATTCTGAATGGTGGAGGAGATTTTCCTAAGTCCTTGTTCATCAAGTTTTAGACCTGTAGTCACTTCAACGATTGTTGAGAGGTAACTCCAGTCCCAGTATAGGTCTCTATAAAAACGGCAAAGAATGAGGGAATCGTGGATGTTGAAACGATCTTCAAATTCGAGGAAGAGTTTTGCCTTCCCCTCCATCTGGTCCATGGGAATCATTCCTGCAAGTTCGGCTTTGTAGAAGGTGGCCCTCAGATGACAAGCCCCTCGATCTGAGGTGGCATTAGCAAGGCCCATTCCCTTAAGAACCCTTGGTTCATAACCAGCAGGATCAAGGCCCTTCACGTGGATAGCAACCTCCTCCATATCCCAATGTTTGGCTGCATACCGGATCCCTTCTGCCAGAATGGCCCCAATTCCTTTTTTGGAAGAAATATCTTGAAGAAGCTGAGCGATCTTATCCACGTCTCCCCAAGTTATTTTTTCTTTAATTCGTCCCATCTCCGATGCCTCCATGGCAAAGGCGCAGAGACTTCCAGCAGAGATGGTATCCAGACCCAAACGATCACAGATATCATTAAGATAAGCGATTTCCTCAATTTCATGAACCATGCATAGACCACCCATTGCATAGATGGTCTCATACTCAGGCCCTTCAATTTTGAGGCCTTTATGTCTCCCCTCTTTCACCTCACTCAAGTTCCCGCAGGCAATAAAACAGCGAGAACAGGCGCTGAGTCTTACCTGACAGCGTTCGAGAAGGGCTTCTGCACTGATTTTTTCCCATCCCTCAAAGGTACCAAGGTGCCAATATTTTGATGGAAAGCCACCTACTGCGTTATTCATTGCCACCAGCATTGGAGTTCCAAATCGTTTGTAGTTTTGAACTCCAGGATTATCTTTTCCTCGTTCTAAGGTTTCTTTTGCAAACTGTTCAACCCGATCTGGATGGGCTATCTCTTTTTTCTTTTCACCGTAAAAAACAATGGCCTTTAGTTTCTTAGATCCCATCACCGCACCCACACCTGTTCTACCAAGAGATCTCCAGTAATCATTTTCGATGACAGCATATCGGACAAGATTTTCTCCAGCAGGACCGATGACCAGAGCACCTGCCCCTTTCTGGTTGACTCTTTTTAAAACCTCATCCTCTGTGCTGTAGGTATCTTTTCCCCAGAGGTCTTTTGCATCATGAAATTGAACAGTTTGATCAGAGATTTCAACCCAAATTGGTTCAATCGATGTGTCTTCAAAAATAAAGGCATCGTAACCTGTCCTGCTCATTGGTTCTGCCACTTTTCCCCCGGAATAGGATTCTGAGTAGATTCCAGTAAGGGGAGATTTGGTAAAGACTCCATGACGGCATGATCCATAAATCCGAGTATTGGTAATAGGACCCGTACAGAAGATAAGTCTGTTATCTGGTGAGAATGGATCAATCCCAGGAGGGTTTTCCTTCATAAGGAGGTAAGTACCAAGTCCCTTGCCCCCTAAATAGGTTTCATAAACCGAATCAGGGATGGATTCTTCTTTAAAGGTTTTTTTGTTGAGGTTTATTTTTAAGATTTTATTAAAAAATCCTTTCATTCGATTTCCCTTTCTGGGTTCAATCATTAATATGCGGATTTGTAAATGGCAACGGCATCTTCGAGTGTTACCTTTCTTGGATTATTGGCTAAAAGCCGGGTTACTTTCATGGCCGCCTCTGCTAATCTGGGAATAGCCTCTTCAGGGATACCAACATCTCTGAGCCTTCTTGGAACTCTAAGGTCATCTGAAAGACGCTCCACGAACCTTACCGCTACCTCAGCCCCATCCAGTTCAGAAAGGCCTTCAACCTTCTCCCCAAAGGCCTTTGCCATCTGAGCGAACTTTGAAGGACATCCTAAGATATTATACCGCATCACATAAGGAAGCATCAGTGTATTGGTAAGCCCATGGGCAAGATGGAATTCTCCTCCGAGAGGATAAGCAAAGGCATGGACAGCACCCACTCCAGCATTGGCAAAGGCGATACCTGCGAGGAGACTTCCCTCCATCATATTCGAACGTGCAACAATATTTTCGCCATGAGCGAAAGCCATCCTTATATTTTTTGAGATAAGTTCCATAGCCCTTAATGCGAGTAGGTCAGTCAATGCAGTCGCATTGACAGAATAGTAGGCTTCAATCGCATGAGTTAAAGCATCCATCCCTGTCAAGGCAGTTACAGAAGGAGGGAGGCCGAGAGTAAGTTTTGGGTCAACAATCGCGACCTCTGGAAAGAGGGTAGGGCTCACGATTCCTTTTTTTAATTTCTCTTTAGGATCGGATAAAATAGCGATGGGGGTTACTTCGCTTCCTGTTCCTGCGGTAGTGGGAACTAAAATCACTGGTATACCAAGATTTGGGACAAGATCAATTCCAAAAAATTGATCAATCTCCCCAGGATTGGTCATCAGAATCGAAGTCACTTTGGCAATATCCAGGCAACTTCCTCCTCCAAAACCAATAATGAGGTCAATTCCTTCTTTTTTTGCCAGTTGAAAACTTTTTTCAACTACTTCAATCCTTGGATCAGGTTCCACGCCATCAAAGATAACAAAAGGGATACTAATGGATTGAAGGGATGTCTTAACATCTTCAAGGAGGCCAGATTGAATTACTCCAGGGTCTGTAATAATTAATACCTTTTTCGCTTTTAGAAGTTGAACTTCTGAT
Source organism: uncultured Syntrophaceae bacterium (assembly GCA_964517975.1). Classification (GTDB taxonomy): domain Bacteria; phylum Desulfobacterota; class BSN033; order BSN033; family UBA1163; genus JBBIRM01. The sequence continues at coordinate 1,264 of CAZFDM010000142.1, read as the reverse complement.
CCTATTCTACCAACGGCCCCGGTTCCAAAAAGAATTCGCTTGGTGGTCCTGAACAGAATGATTCTTTCTACCATAGGGTTCTCCTAGAATAGTTTTTAGATGGTTTGAAAAATTTTAAAGTTATTTACTTATTCAATCTTGAACCCAGAAATCTACAACGTTTAGGCTATTTTCCCACCAACTTTAACAGTCTTTCGTTTTCGAGAATTTCACGAGGGTGACCCTCAAATATAATCTCGCCCCTTTCGACAATATAGGTTCTCTCTGTGATTTGTGAAACAATTCGGACATTAGATTCCCCCAATAGGATGGCTACTCCCATTTTTTTAATCTGACTCAATGCCTCCATAAAGTGATTCACCACAAGCGGTGCCAACCCTTCAAAGGCCTCGTCTAAAAGCAACAATAAGGGATCAAGCGCCAGGGCTCGGGCAATGGAAACCATCTTCTTTTCTCCACCACTAAGATAAATGCCTTTTCTATCTAAGAATTTCTGAATAGCAGGAAAGATGTTAAATATCCTCTCAGAATCAAACTTTTCTTTTTTACCTACGACCCAAGTTGAAAGGTTAATATTTTCTTCAACCGTCAACTCTGTAAATATTCTCGTATCTTCGGGGGAATATCCAATCCCGGAAAGGACTTTTTCTCTTGGCGTGAGTAAGGTAATATCTTTTCCTTTGAAAAAGATTTTCCCAGATTGAGAAGGATAGAGGCCAACAGTACTTTTAATTATAGAACTCTTACCTGCTCCATTTCTCCCCAGTAAACAAACGATCTCACCTTCTTTTACCCCTAATGAAATATCTCTTAAGATTTGGGTTGAGCCAATGAAAACGTCTAAATGTTCAATTTTAAGTAGCATCTCTCTTAACTCACAATCCCAAAAACGGTGGCTTTGACCTCTTTATTTTCCATGACCTCTCCAGGCCTGCCTTCGGCCATGATTTTCCCTTCGTGCATTACGATAACCCGATCCGAATATCCTGAAACGATATCCATATCATGCTCAATAATCAACGTGGATATACCTTCCTTTTTAATGGCCGAAATAATTGAATCCATCACCTTAAATTTGTCAGAGGTGGCGACACCGCTGGTGGGTTCGTCCAATAACAAGAGCTTCGATTTCAAGGCAAAAGCAATCGCAATGTCAAGAATCTTCAAATCTCCTTCAGAGAGGCCCTTAGGAGTTAAGTCCTTTTTATCTCCAATATTAAAATTATTAAGAATCTCAATAGCCTCCTCAGTAACAGAGGAATAC
>CAZFDM010000141.1:0-4356 GCA_964517975.1 uncultured Syntrophaceae bacterium | reverse complement strand
TCTGAGAATTTATCTCTAACACTTGAGAACAAATGGTGTCATGCTGAACTTGGTTCAGCATCTGGTTTTGTCCAAAAGGTGAGATCCTGAAACGAGTTCAGGATGACAAGTCTGTTAAATTTCAAATATTTTTGGCTAGGTTTTTTAAACCTTCTCATTTGTCATTCCTGTGGAGGCAGGAATCCAGGTTTTTCAAAATATTTCTGGATTCCCCTGCCTGCGGCAGGCAGGCCTGCCTACCGCAGGCAGGCGTTTTCACGGGAACGACATTTTCACGCAGGTTTCAGATTAATATATTCTTTATTCGACCTATCTCGCTTACTTGCATGGGTATAGTTGTCGTTCTCCTCCTTTTTCAGGTTTTCCCGGTTCACCGTGTTATTCAAAAAATAAGAGTAAAGTCCTAAAACTCTACTTTTGCACCTTTTTGGCAGCTATAGATTATTCAAGCAGCCAATTTTAGGGTATTAACGAGGGCGTGAATTTTTTTAACTTTATCTCCTTCAGGGCTTAAAGTGGTAAAAATAGTTCGTTCAATGCTCTTAGCCTTAAGTTGGCGGAGCATATCAGGTATGGAAATACTCTCTTTTTGCCTATACCAGGGCCAGTAATCCCAAAGCCCCGGTTGAACAACGCTGGATTCTAAAAGACTCCAGAGGATCAAGAGGCTAAGGGCACAGGTATTTAAGGTGGCTGACCGGGTAACCGATTTCTCTTTTCGACACTGCCAGTGGGTTAAGCCACCCTGGTCCTTGAGGTATTGGAAGGTCACTTCTATCTTAAACCGAGCAGCGATCAGTTTAAGAATCTCTTCGGGAGTTTTATGAATGTCGGTACAGAGGAAAGGGGCGGGCTCAGTTCTATCTGGGTAGAGGACGACAAGGATTTGAACCAATGCCTGAGCAGATTTAAAATAAGCCATCATCGAATGATAACGAAGTTCTACGTCTTTATCATAGAGTCGCACGGTGAGCTTCTTGAAAGGAAGCTCTAGAAGATTTTTAATTCGATGGCCATACTTTCTGGGTCTGCCACGACGTGTTCTCTTTCTCTCTGGAGCGGGTTCATAGAGAACGGCATCCTTGCGGATCCGACCGATCAGAGTGACCTGGTTCGAAATGGCCCATTTGATCAAAAGAGCTTTGATATACATAGCATCAGTGAGAACGGTAAGGCTTAGATTTAAAGCACTTCGGAGGGTTTGAAGCATATGGAGGGCTATCTCGATCTTGGTCTGAAAAGGCCTCCCCTCGGGACATTTATCCTTGGTAATATAGAGAGAAGCCCACAGAGGGAAACAGAGCCATTTGGAGAAGAGCTTCGTGTAGTAAAGAAGTCCGATCACAACCCAGTTATGGCCGAAGAGGTACTTCGGGTCATTTTCTTTGGCAGAGTGATCGAAGTGGAGACACCGACCAAAGATCTTCTTCCCCCATTTGGCTACTAAAGTATCATCGACGACGAGGATGAGTTGATCGATTCCCAACTTTTGGATAATAAGATTGGTTAGGGAAAGGGCCAACACCTTAGGTTCCCAACGGTATTGGCTTAAGAATCGATGGACAGAGGAGAAATGATTTTTCACCCCACCCAGTCGGATACAAGAGGTGATGGTCTTTCTCTGAGGGGAGAGAAGAAGTCCTCTAATGATAATCAAAAAGTAGGGCTGACTGTAAAAACTGAAGACCACAAAAAGCTCCTTTGCCAGGTTGACAAATGAATCAGGAAGTTGTAATGAATTCATACAAGCTCTTACCTCCTTTATTTGGGATTGAATTGACCGGAATCTTTTCATCCAAATAATAGGGTAAGAGCTTCTTATTTTTCAACTAAAAAGGTGCAAAACTACAGGTCCTAAAAGAAAGCTTTGAAAAAGTCCTTTTACCTGGGTAGGTAAGAGATAAAAAAATCAAATCCTTCTCAAAAAATTTGAATGGCAACCTTTTATGGGTTACCCCTTTTAGGGAAGGGGAAAGCCCTTACTCTACAAATTGAATGATTCAATATATTTTTCGTAGGGTAAGCCCTCGTGGCTTACCGAATATCGGTAAGGGACAAGCCCTTACCCTACTCCATATCTTTAATTTATGTAAGGGATAAACCCTTACCCTACAATCCTTCTTCGGTACCCGGCCGCCCGATACGCGCAGGAAGGCTTTTTCACCCAACTTCACCCGTGATTCTATAACCATTAAACTCTTTTTCAGAGGTCTCTAAAAAATTATTTGACATCTTAGAATTAAAATGGCATACTAAGTTTGTAGGTTGTAAGAAGTATCTGTTTGGATCGACAAGGGGTCATAAAAGTGCTTCTTAGAACTTTTATGACCTTCTTTTTTGACCAAAGGCTATTACAACTTACCACAAAAAATCTAAATTTGGAAAGGAGGTGAGTTGTAGTGGCCAAAGGTCGTGTGAAATGGTTTAATGAGAAAAAGGGCTATGGTTTTATTTCCAGAGACAATGGAAATGATGTCTTCGTCCACTTCTCCGCCATTCAAAGGGATGGGTTCAAGACCCTTTATGAAGGCGACGAGGTAGAGTTCGAGGTCTCCCAGGGTCCTAAAGGCCCTCAGGCAACCAAAGTTGTCTTGGTAGGCTAAAAGAAAAGGTCATTAAACCCAAAGAAAAAAGGCCCCAGCAAAAACTGGGGTCTTTTTTTTTATCCTTTTTTCTGGGATTTTAAATAATCCTTCCAAAAAGGTGAAATATCTCTGAGTTTCTGAATAATTGGAGGAAGATGTTCAATGATATAATCCATCTCTTCTTTCGTATTATAGATCGAAAGGCTAAAACGGATAGAACCATGGGCTGCGGTAAAAGGAACACCCATTGCCCTGAGAACATGGGAGGGCTCCAGTGAGCCAGAGGTGCAGGCTGAACCCGAAGAGGCACAGATGCCAAGATCCGATAGGAGCAAAAGGATGGATTCTCCTTCCACATATTCAAAACTCACGTTCAGGGTGTTTGGAAGGCGGTTGTTTCGATCTCCGTTTAGCAAAGTATTTGGAATCCTTTCTAAGATTTCTTTTTCAAGGTAGTCTCTTAATGCCTTTACTCGTGTCCTCTCCTGGTCGAGGTTCTTCTTTGCCAATTCGCAGGCCTTCCCCAATCCGATAATATAAGGGACGTTCTCTGTCCCACCTCTTCTTCCCTTCTCCTGATGACCACCGATGATGAAGGGAGAAAATCTTGTCCCTTTTCGAATATAAAGAACACCAATTCCTTTAGGCGCATGCAGTTTGTGCCCCGATATGGAGAGCATATCTACAGTAGAATTCTTCATATTGAGAGGGATTTTGCCTGCTGCCTGCACCGCATCGGTGTGAAAAGGGATTCCCTCGGCCTTCACAATCTGACCAATCTCCTCAATCGGAAAGATCACCCCTGTCTCATTATTAGCATACATGATGGAGACAAGAGCCGTATCTTCTGTAATGGACTCCTTCAATTCATCCAGATCCAGTCTGCCTTCTCGATCCACCGAAAGTTCGGTCACCCGGTACCCCTTTCTTGTTAAATAAGTACAGACATTCCCAACTGCAGGGTGTTCGACTCGTGTGGTGATGAAATGGCGTTTCTCAGGATAGGAATCGAGAGTCCCAAAGATGGCTGCATTATCACTCTCCGTGCCACAACTGGTAAAGACAATCTCAGAGGGGTCTGCCCCTAAAAAGTCAGCTACCTGTTCACGGGCTTCATTGACCTTTCTTTGCACCTGACCTCCGAAGAAATGCATGCTTGAGGGATTCCCATAAAGTTCAGAAAAGTAAGGCATCATGGCCTCAACCACCTCGGGAGCTACTTTTGTCGTTGCATTATTATCAACATAGACGGTTTTCACGGCCTAACCTCCTCCACAACAATATCATCGCTCACAAACTCTCTCAATTTGGCTTCGACATACTGTTTGAGAGTCACTTCAGAACTTGGACAGAAGGAACACTTCCCTCTCAGGGCAACAAAGACCTTACTCCCCTCAATGTCTATTAAATCTAAATCCCCTCCATCCGCCTTCAGCGCAGGGATGATCTCCCTCCCCAATGTTTCCTCAATGAGTTTAATCTTCTGGATGTTGGTCAACTTCTTCTTTTCGGGTTTAACAGGAGGAGCTTCCCTCTCCATCTCTTTTCTCACCTTTTCAATGATTGCTTCAATCTTTGGATGGCACTTTGCACACCCTCCTCCTGCCTTCGTGTAGTAAGTCACCTGTTCTACGGTCTTGAGATCATTCTCACGGACCGCCTTAGCAATCTCACGGTCTGTAACCCCAAAACATTTACAGATAACCTCAAAATCTTCCTTGGCTACTTTTTGCCCCCTGTAATTTGCAATGGCCAACTCCAGGGCCTCCCT
>CAZFDM010000140.1:0-7552 GCA_964517975.1 uncultured Syntrophaceae bacterium | reverse complement strand
GTCTGAGAATTTATCTCTAACACTTGAGAAAAAATGGTGTCATGCTGAACTTGGTTCAGCATCTTGTTTTGTCCAAAAGGTGAGATCCTGAAACGAGTTCAGGATGACAAGTCTGTTAAATTTCAAATATTTTTGGCTAGGTCTTGGTGAAGAGATAATTATGGAGCCCAGGGATTAGGGACAGGACGTTTATACTCTTTTCGGGAAGCAATGAGGTCGAGGTGTAAGGTGGCAAGGTCTTCGAGGCCTGGATCCATGAGTTCCATTTCTCTTAGGTCAATCGTTTTGATATACTGTCTGCATTGATCACAGATATCAACCCGATAATGCTCTTCTCCCTCTGCAGTGAAATATTGGAGAGAACCCTGATCGTTATTTCCACAGAAGGGGCAGAATAATCGGTCAACCCTCCACTCGTATCCACAATAGGAGCAAAGAAGGTAGCGTTTACCTCCTTCCCCCTTCAGCAGGGCCAGATAGGGAAGAGACCCGCAGAGAGGGCAGTAACCTTTCAGCCAGGTTTCAGGGTCGGACTCCTTATGAATTTGTTCTACGATTGCTTCAATGGAAGGTTTTATGGAGTTATGGATTAGAAATAGGAAGACTTTTTTATCCAATCCGAATTGATCAGCAACCTTTTCCACTCCCAATTCCCCAAGAAGGACTTTCTTTAAATCCAATCCCTTTTGAAGGATGATCTTCTCGATTTTTCCTACCTTTTTGGCTAAAGTAGGATTTGCTCCTTTTGCAATCTCACAAAGGGAATGGAAAAGAGAGAGGGATGAGTCCTGGTCAATAGGAAAGTCTTTCTTCTCAAGCAAAGGGAATCCTTCCTTGGAGAGAAGCGCTTTCCATTCTTTTTTTAACTGGGGTGTTTCAAGTTTTAAGGATGGTTTTATTTTTTCTTGGGCTTTTCTTACTTTCAGGTAAAAATCAAGAATTTCTTTATAGCCTGGTCTCTTTTTTTTGACCTGTTGAATTCTTTTTTTTAAGTTTTCCAACTGGTTTTTCTCGAATGTAATTTTAAAAAAACGGGCTTGTTTCAGAAAAGACTTCTGAAACAAGCCCGTTATAGCAATTTCTCACCCTTTTAGCCGATCCATTGGAAATCTCTCAAAGGCTTAAGGATTCGCCTGAGGGCAAGTTTTCTTGTGATTCCGATTGTCGCCTCAGCCACTGCATATTTGTAGTACCTCTTTGGGTCGTCCACCAAGAGATAAATTACCCGGACATCCTCAGGATTGGCTAACATCGCATCCTTATATTTCCCCTTAACCTCTTCAAGCCTCCTATTGGCCTTTTCCAAGATTTCCTTTCTATCTCCAAAGCTCATCGCTCCGGTTGGACAGGTTTTCACACAGGCTGGAAGGAGCCCTTCTTTAATTCGGTCAAAACACATGGTGCATTTAGCCAAAGTCCCTGCACTGGAGATTCTTGGAATATCATAGGGACAGGCACTACGAATTTCCTTAAAATCCTCGGGTTTAATTTTTACCTTTGGATTAAAGACCACCGCTCCTGTCTTCTCATCGTGAATGATCGCACCCTTTACCTTTTCATCTGCCACCTCTTTGCAGGGAGGAGTTAAGCAGTGCCTGCACTGATCGGGAAAGAAATACCATTTCGGTTCTCCCCCAGGAACCTCCACTTCACTGAACCTCACCAATTTAAAGGTGGATGCAGAAAGATCCGCAGGATTCTGATGATTTCCTCTCTGGAAGGTTTTCGTTCCAGGGAGTCTATTCCATTGCTTACAGGCGATCTGACATCCCCTGCAAGCAGTACATTTTGTTGTATCAATAAAAAAGGATTTATCTGCCATCGTTTGTCACCTCCTTTAACTCTTAGCAGTCTTTTTGGCTGGCGAGACAGCCAATTTTCTTACATTGGCCATAAATGCCTTGGACTCAGGGATCATGGTATTAGGATCTCCAACAGTTGGGGTTAAAAGGTTTGCACTTTCACCCCCATCCTTTGGATGAAGCCAACCAAAATGCCACGGGAGTCCTATCATATGCACCGTTTGGCCAGCAATATTGAAGGGTTTTAATCGGGAGGTGACAATGGCAATGGCCTCTAATTTTCCCCGTGATGTTTCCACAATCACCCGATCACCATTTTTAATTCCCCTTAATTTTGCAAGCTCTATACTCAACTCGCAGAATACCTGCGGTTCAGCCTCAATCAACCATGGGAGCCATCGGGTCAAAACTCCAGTTTGCCAGTGTTCTGTAACCCTGTAGGTTGTACAAACGAAGGGGTATTTTGGATCGCAGGTTGCAAACGTATCAGGACCTCCCTCAAAAATCTTGACAACTGGATTGATCCTCTGACTTGACATTAGATTCTTTTCAATTGGGCATTCAAGAGGCTCATAATGTTCTGGGAAAGGTCCATCCGCAAGTCCTGGTCCGAAGATAGAAGCAACTCCATCGGGTTTCATAATAAAAGGATAGGCTCCATCTGTCCCCATTGGCGGGACAGCATTATCAGGAACATCTCCAATCCATTTCTTTCCTACAGGATCCCATTTGAGAAGGGGTCGTTTAGGATCTCTGGGATTCCCCTCCAGATCAACAGAAGCACGGTTATAGATGATTCTCCGATTAAGTGGCCAGCACCACGACCATTCTGGGTAGAGCCCTAACCCCGTTGGGTCGGTCTTTTTTCGTCGAGCAGCCATATTTCCAGCCTCGGTGTAACTGGCAGAATAGAGCCAATTCCCACAAGAAGTGGTCCCATCATCTTTTAGTGCCACAAAATTGGGGACTAACTTTCCTGTTGTAAGGTCATAGCCATTGATCTCTTTGGCTACTTTATGGATATCAAAATGGCCACCGGTCTCATAATCCCACTTTAAGTTCAAAATAGGATCAGGTAAGACTCCTTTTTCTTTCTCATAGAGAGCCCGAACCTTCTTGAATAGCTCATACATGATATCGCCATCGGGTCTTGCCTCTCCAGGAGGATTGGCTGCTTTATAGCGCCACTGCATCCAGCGCCCACTATTGGAAATACTTCCTTCTTTCTCCATGAAGGCAGCGCATGGAAGCTGAAAGACCTCAGTCTTGATCTTTTTTGGATCCATTCCAGGACCCTTCCAGAATTCGCCTGTCTCACTATCAAAGACATTGACATTGACCATCCAGTCAAGTTTCGCCAAGGCCTGGCGGACCTTTCCTGCGTTAGCACTGGAGCAGGCTGGATTCATTCCCCAGGCAAAGAAACCGGTAAAGGTTCCTTTATACATCTCATCAAAGAGATTGAGCCAGGAAGCATCCTGACCTGGATCAAGTTTGGGCAACCAGGAATATCCAAAATCATTCTCTTTGGTTGCCTTATCCCCAAACATCGATTTCAGGAAGCTGACGATATATTTAGGTCTATTTCTCCACCAGTTGACACTTCTTGGGTCTTTTGTTTGAGGGGTCGTTTTATTATAATCGGCAAGAGTTGGCCATTGAGCCCTTGGCACAGGTAAATAGCCTGGTAGAATATGGAAGAGTAAACCTTGGTCAGTGGATCCCTGAACATTCGATTCCCCTCGCAAAGCATTGATTCCTCCACCTGCAATTCCCATATTCCCAAGAAGGTCTTGGATAATAGCCATAGCCCTTATGTTCTGGACACCGACAGTATGCTGAGTCCATCCCATGGCATAGAGTACAGTTCCCGCCTTATCCGGAGTTCCTGTTGAAGCATAAGTTTTATAAACTTTTTCCAAATCAGCCATGGGAGTCCCAGTAATTTCGGAAACCTTCTGAAGCGTATACCGAGAATAATGTTTCTTCAGGAGTTGGAAAACACATTGTGGATCCTGAAGGGTCATATCCCTTTTTGGTATTCCCTTTTCATCCTTTTCTAATGTCCAAGTCGACTTATCATAAGCCCTCTTGGTGGGATCATAGCCTGAAAAAAGGCCATCGTTAAAACTAAACTTTGGATTTACGATAAATGGGGCATTCGTATAGTTCTTGACATAGAATTCGTCATAAAGATTATTGTCAAGGATGTATTTGATCATCCCTCCTAAGAAGGCGATATCTGTTCCCGAACGGAGTCGGACAAAGATATCGGCCTTTGTAGAGGTCCGAGTAAATCTTGGGTCCACATGGATGAATATAGCTCCCTTATCCATAGCTGCCTGTATCCATTTAAAGGAGACAGGATGATTCTCCGCTACATTTCCACCCATGTTCAAGATGACATCCGCATTTCTGAAATCGATATAATGGTTGGTCATTGCGCCACGTCCATACGACTCTGCCAGAGCCGCTACTGTAGCGCTGTGTCAGATACGGGCCTGATGTTCAATATAGACAATTCCCAATGCCCTGAGGAATTTCTGATAGAGCCAGCACTCTTCATTGTCCAAAGCAGCACTTCCAACCGATGCAATCCCATTGGTACGATTGACTACCTGGCCTTGGGAATTCTTTTCCATAAAACTTGCATCCCGGCTCTTTTTGATGTTGGCTGCAATCTTTTCAAGAGCCCACTCCCAACTTACTTCTTTCCAGGCGGTGCTGTAGGGAGCGCGATAACGAACCTTCTGGAGGCGATTGGGGTTGTTTGCAATCTGATAACTTGCTGCCCCTTTTGCACAAAGGGCTCCTTCATTGATGGGATGATCAGGGTCCCCTTCGGCATTAATTACCTTTCCTTTAGCATCCGTATGGATGATTAGTCCGCAGCCAACCGAACAGTAACAGCAGATCGAAGTGGTTTCTTTAGCTCCCTTGATTCGAAGTTCCTGGGCATAGGACTCTATCGGTGAAAGATCAAATCCTAATCCCCCCAGGAGAGTACCTGCTGCAGTTGCTCCTGAAATCTTTAAAAACCTTCTTCGCGTAATCTTCATAAAAAATTATTCACCTTCCTTTCTTTAAAAATTTTAAAATACTCTTTTTATTTCCTCCCCCCTTTCTATTCTTTTAAGATTTAATTGGAATTTAGAAAGATAATGGCTTTAATTTTTTGTGAAATATAACACAAACATTTTTTTTGTCAAGTAGATAATTTTTTTAAACCCTAAACCCCAAGGCCACTCGAAGGGGATGTGAAGTCGAAAAAAAGAAGAGGTTAAGGAAAAAGATTGATATCCAATGGGTTATGTGATATTTAAGTCCTTATTCTAAGAGGAGGGGATTCTAATGAATCAAGAAATAAAGGATTTTTTAGAAAAAAGACTGGTCAGTCTTGCCTCAAAAGATGATGTCGAAAAGATGAGACAAGAGTCCAAGGCAAACTTTCGGAAATTAACCGAGGAAAATAAGAATCTTATTCTCAAAGGACTGGAGGAGATAAAAGGGGAGATCGAGAGATTTAGAAAAGAGATTAAGATTGATATCGACCCCATAAAGAAAGACTTTCAAGAGGAATTTAAAAAATTCGAGAAAGACTTTCAGGCCTCACTGAATCAAATAGGCCTACAATTTGCCCCCTTTTTTCAAACGATCATTGAAGAGGCAAAAGCAAATTCTAATCGATTGAAGGAGGAGATGGGGTTAAGGATTGAGTCTGTAAAACGTGAGATTGATTCTGCCCTTAACAGGTTGAGAGAAGAGATAGGTTCAACCATTGAAAGGATGAAGGAAGAAAGTTTTTCCAGCATGGCCGTATCGAGAGAAGAAGCGAAGGTGGAATCCAACCGATTAAGAGAGAGAATGGAGACGCTCAGCGAACAGGTGAGGAAGACCGAAGAGGGGTTGGCCGAATTTGACCGAAAGATTAAAGAAGGTTTTGAAGGGGTGAAAGAAGAGTTGGGTTCAATGATCAAAATTTCTTATTCCGATCTTGAAAAGAGGCTAAGCACCCTGGAAGCCCGTATCAAGGCCCTCGAGAAGATAGTCCTTCCATAAAATAGAGACAAAATATTATCAAATCCCTAATTCACTATTTCTCTATATAACTTCCAGCAAACGTGATCACACAGATCGTTTTGTAATTGGCCTGTTCTCCGCAAGCCACCCCTATGGCGCGAAAGAGAGGGTTAAAGATATTTTTCCTATGACCCCGACCAGAAACCCCGTCATCAATAATGAGCCCCAATACAATAGGTTGAGCTTTATTAAGCCCAAAAGATATATTTTCACCAATGGGTTTCTTCCAGGTGCCATAGCGACTGACTCGATCCCAAGGCTGGCTTCCGTCACTCCCCCTATGGCCCATCCTTCCTGATGAGATTAAATCCTTTAGGTGGTCTCTTGCCCCTAAAGACATACCTTTGGAGAGGGTCAGAGGTGGCATTGGGTGGATGGAACGAAGAAAGCGGATCGCTTCGTCCACCGCATTCCATCCCTCTATTGTTTTGATTGGAATTTCACCTGGGAATTTGAGAAGTGTTCCATCAAAGTAGGACTTCCATTGATCAAGAATAGAAGCACATCCCTTGGGGTTTGTCCGAGACCGGTTGATTTCCTGAATCACTTCCTTTTCCAAAAGGGAGAGGGACTCAACTCCTGTAACGGCCTGGGGGGAGAAAAACCCAACGATTCCTGAAAAGAGAAAGAAGGAAAAGACAGTATATAGAATTCTGGTTTTAGATTTGGTTTTCATTTTAGAAAGAAACAGGAGATTCCTTTAAAATAAAGCCTGAACGAACTCAGTGGCATTGAACTCCCTCAAGTCATCCACCCCCTCCCCAAAACCGATATAACGGATTGGGATTTTGAGTCCCTCGGTAATTCCAACAATGATTCCTCCTTTGGCTGTGCCGTCCAGTTTGGTTAAGGCAATTCCGGTCACCCCAATGGCTTCATGAAAGAGCTTGGCCTGAGAGATCGCATTCTGGCCGGTGGTTGCATCGAGGACGAGAAGAACCTCATGGGGAGCCCCTGGGTGCTCTCTCCCTACAATCCTTTTTATCTTTTTGAGCTCCTCCATAAGATTCACTTTCGTGTGGAGCCTGCCTGCTGTATCAATAAAGACAAGGTCTACATCCCTTGCCTTAGCGGCATGGATTGAATCAAAGGCAACGGCCGATGGGTCCGACCCCTTGGATTGTTTAATCAGGTCTGCCTTGGCTCGCCTTGCCCAAATCTCTATCTGCTCGATAGCAGCCGCCCTAAAGGTATCCGCTGCCCCGATGAGAACCTTCTTCCCCTGTGAGGAATATTGATAAGCAATCTTCCCAATGGTTGTCGTTTTACCCCCTCCATTCACCCCTACGACCATCACAACAAAAGGCCTTGTCTTTGAGAAATCGATGCTAAGTGGTTTTTCACCTCTTTTCAGAATGGTGAAAATCTCTCCTTTTATAAAGTCTTTTATCTTTTCCGGGTCCTGAAGTTCACCCCTTTTCAGGCTTTGTTGAACATTCTCAATCAATTGATTTGTGGTCTTTACTCCAAGATCTGCTTCGAAGAGGATCGCTTCAAACTCTTCTAAGAGGTCTGAATCGATTGTTTTCTTTCCAAGAAAGAGACGGTCGATCTTCTCAACAAACCCCTGGTGAGTTTTGGAAAGTCCCCTTTTTAATTTTTCAAAAAATCCCACTAACCGCCCTCCTTTTTTAAAGGCCATGGTTTTTTTCATCCTAACATTCCAACTC
>CAZFDM010000139.1:0-30038 GCA_964517975.1 uncultured Syntrophaceae bacterium | reverse complement strand
GTAATAAGAGAGATAATGAAAGCACCGAAAGAGCCTATCGCTCCAGCTTCGTTAGGCGTAAATATTCCAATATACAAACCTCCTATTACCAGGAGGAAAAGGGACAACATCCCCCATATCCCTTTTATAGAGATAAGTTTTTCCTTTAATGTGAAGGATGAACCAGGAGGACCAATGTGTGGATTCCATTTGCACATGATATAGATAGCTATCAAGAAAAGACCGGTTAGAAGTAATCCTGGGATAATACCTGCTATGAACAAATCAGCTACAGAGGTTTCAGTTAGAACCCCATACAAAATAAAAGGAATGCTGGGCGGGATGAGAATTGAAATGGTTGCCCCAGAAGAGATACAGCCAGTAGCTAATCGGCGGTCATATTTGAGTTTCTTCATTTCTGGAAAGGCTATTGTGGCCATCGTGGCGGCTGCTGCAGGAACAGCGCCACAGCAGGCAGCAAAGGCAGAACAAGCCACTGTTGTCCCCATGGCAATACCACCTGGTAGTTTCCCAAACCACTTTTCACTAGTCTGGTATAGATCTTGGCTGATTGCAGAGACGTAAGCAAAATAACCCATAAGAATAAATAGAGGGATAGGTATGAGCATCTGTGCAGATGCCCATGTAAATGGCATACTGCCTAATGAACTTAGACCTGCCTCAAACCCTCTAAACCAAAAAAGACCAAGACAGCCCACTATACCAAAAGAAATACCGATAGGTACTGACTGGGAGATTAGTAAAAGGAAAATAATTACAGCCAATAAGCCAACGACAAGTGGTGACATAGTCAATTATCTTGTTCTTTTAAACAAACCATGTAAAAGGTGGACTAACTGAGTGATACACTCCAGGCAAACGACCAAACTCCCAAGTGGTACTAAAAGTTTAACAGGAAATAAAGGGAAGCAAATAGTTTCAACAATTCTATTTTCTCTCAAGTCTTGGAAAGCGATCATTGCAGATTGCCAGAGAATAAAAGCAAAAAAGACTAAAGTTAAAATGAGAATGGCAATTTCAACTACTAACTTAATTCGAGGCGAATATCTAATCACAAAAAAATCCACCCGTATATGTGCCCCCTTTGCTTGGGCATAGCCCAAGCCCAAAAGTGTTAATCCTGCCATCAATATTTGGCTCCACTCCATTGCTCCACTTATTGGACGATTAAATACATATCTTCCTATTACGTCGGCAGACCCAAGAAACATAAGTGCCGTAAGCATACCGATCCCGATGAATATGAGTATCTCTTCTGCATGTCTTATACCCTGCTCTAATGTTCTTACTATTTTTTTGATGTTCATGGATGTTGGGTAGTATATTTTTACTGTTTATGTCTGAATTGAAAAATCGATCCAGAGTTAATATTTACCTTTTCTCTCAAATTTGTCAAGCCCGAAAGCCACAATGCCTCCGCCTTAAACCAAATCCCTGAATCGCCTCGTTTGTCTAAGTTTGTTTATACCCCAGAATATTTTTTTGCGATCAGATCGATAATCCGATCGGTCGGAGACATTGGTTTTTTAACCGCCACTTTTGCAGGGCGGGTTTGAAGAAGGAATATATTTTTAGGAAATGGGAGGTCCAAGTCAATGGCCCACTCCATATCCTGTGGACAACCTAACCGTTGTTCAAGAGTTTTGGCCAGTTTGGCAACCTCTACCACTTCCACATCCCTCAGACAAGGAATGGACTGCTTATCTAAAGGGACTTCTTCCCAAATGACTCCTCTGTCTTTACTCGACACTTGTTTTTCCTTCCTTCCAATGAATCGTTCTATGATTTCCAAACTTTCTTTATCCACCACGAATCGATCTACACTCTCAACCCCGCTGACCACTCCCTCTCCTAACCCCCAATTGCACTCAATGACAATCTTTGAGTCATCCCCTGTAACGGGATTTACAGTGAATCCAATCCCAGAGGAGCAGGCATTGACCATCTTGGGCACCGCAACTCCTAACTCATCCCCCATCACGGGGAGGTCTTTATTTACCCGAAACGCAATGGCCCGAGGAGTGTAGGCGCTTGCCCAAACCTTCTTGACCTTCTCCAGTACCTCATCAATCCCTCGAACATTAAGATAAGTTTCAAACATCCCGGGCCTGCTCTCCACTCCTGCTGACCTTACTGAAACCGCTACCTCATCAATCCCTACCTTCTGACAGAGTTCGTTGTAATGTATTTTTATTGACTCCTTCAGGGCTGATGGTATTTCCTTTTCTTCAATGATCTTCTGGATCGTCTGACTTGCTTCCTCGAATAGTTTTATCCCTTGGCCCTTGAGCTCACCAAGGCTTGAGATATAGCGAGACATTTCTTTTATTGCTCCTGTTTCCTCGACGAATCTTTTATACATCTCAATGGAGATAGCAAAGCCTGGAGGGATGGGCAGTCCCATCTGGCACATGACTCCCAAGTTTGCACACTTCTTACCCACTAAATCATTATGCTCTTTTCCTAATTCCTCAAACCAGAATATTAATTTTTTGGAACTCATCTTTCCCTCCCTATCAACTTTTTATAGCAAAGTCTTTACTTATTACCTGATAACAGTTGTAGGAACATCCTCTTCCCGTTCCCACTCCATTATGGCAGGCAGAGGAACAGAGGTAAAAGTTTTTGATAGGGGTTTTATAGTTGGATAATTCTGGAGTGGGGCGGAATCGGTCCATCTGGGAGATAATCATATCCCCACAGGCAATCGAGCCTTCATGCATGTTTGGATGGCGCAGTTCAATATCATAAGGGGTGACCACGCGACAGGCAATCACATTATCCCTCGTCATATTGGGGGCATAGATCTGCCATTCTCTAATAATGGCGTTCTCAAACTCATTTCTCAACTCTTGCCATCGGCTGGCTGAAAAGAATCTTTTTGGCGCAGAAAATTCCTCAACTCCGATGATATGTTTGCCTTCAGGAGCCCTTGAACTGTCCCAGATGCTATCTGGCCCTACGAACATAAAGAGCCTGTTGGCGATCCCTTTGACGAATATCTCTGAAAGGTATTGGTTTGCCATGTAATCTGCATTTCTTGGTCCCATATAGAGTCGGGGTTGGGGGCCGCAATCTGGGTTAAAGGAGGCTGCCTTATATCGAGGCAGTTCGTGGACAGCTACCACAGCCCATATCACATTGTGCCTGTCGTAGCGGATGTTTTTTACCCTTCTCACTATCTTGGAATCGAGATGTTCTTCCCCAATAAGTTGAATGGATTGAAGGGCGCTCAGGTTGCTTACGACCAAACCCTTGGCCTCAATCTCTGTGCCATTTCTAAGACGAATCCCCTTGGCCTTTCCATTCTCAATAAGGAGTTTGACCACTTCACTATTCACAAAGAATTCTCCCCCCATCTCTGTAAATGCCTTCTGCATGGCATTGGTTATGGACTGACTTCCACCTTTAGCAATGGCTGCAGGTTCCCAGGAGAGGACTAAGCCAATGGCGTGGATGAATCCATGAAGCCCAATTACATCGTGGGGGGCTCCTCCAAAGGAGGTCATGGCTGCCCTGATGAATAATGTCCGTAACTCTTCACTCTCAAAGAGATCGTAGGCCAACTGCTGGGTGGTCATAAACTGGTAGATGGGGTCAATGCCATCCTTTGGATCATCACAGAGTCTTTCTAATTCGTTCTTCTCACCCCATGGCGTGGGAGGAGAAAAGCGATATTTTCCCATGGCGGATTTCCATTTTTTCACATATCTACGGAACAATTCCTCAGCAGTATCTGCATCCCTCTGAGAAAACCGTCTAATTCCATTGAGGGTTTTTTGCAGGTTCTCATGCGAAACCTCTGTCCTTCCAGTGATAGGATCGACCACCTTGAGCGCAGAGTAACCGACCAGACAGGTATCGTTGTCAAAAATCATGGCCTCATTTTCTTCTGGGAAGATATATTCCAATCCTTTCTCTCGGAGGTTGAAATCACTGTAAGCAGGGTGGCCATAGAAGCGGGTCCACTGGGCGCAGTCATTGAGGAGAAACCCTGGTAAAGGTCCTACTTCACTCGTTGCTGCCCCACCTAATTTTGAGGCCCGCTCAAAGATGGCTGTCTTCATCTTAGCCTTTTGAAGGTAACAGGCTATGATCAGTCCATGATGACCTCCACCGACAACAATAGCATCGTAACTTCGATCAGCCATATTGATTACTCCTTTCCAATAAGTTTTAGAATCATTTTAAAAAGGTTATTACCACCTCATCCCACTCAATCTGAAGGGAGGCACCCCTGGTAGGGCGCCTCCCCTTTAGGGCCTATTTAGAATCCGGTGGAGGAGGGGTTGGAGGCAGTGGCCAGAAATCAAAAAAGTCTGCATAGGCTACCCAGGCTGGAAAGGTAATGCCCAGCATCATATTGGCCAGGATGAAAATGCCATTGGGGTAGGCCATGGCCTCCTTACCGAAATTCCAAAGCGCAAATGCCTTATAGGGATAGTAGGCCACAATTCCAAATACGATGGCCAACAGAATGTTGACGAAACCCCATGCAGGTTGCTTGAGG
This sequence comes from uncultured Syntrophaceae bacterium, assembly GCA_964517975.1. Lineage (GTDB taxonomy): Bacteria > Desulfobacterota > BSN033 > BSN033 > UBA1163 > JBBIRM01. The sequence continues at coordinate 25,528 of CAZFDM010000139.1, read as the reverse complement.
GCACGGCCTGGCCACATTTGAAGCATGGTCATAATCAACAGCACTCCAAATGCCCAACAGATTCCTACCAACAAAAAATTTAGAGGTTCAACCTTTAACAAGCCTACTCCAATCCAGTAAGCAATCCAGCCGAGGATGAAGCAAGCGATAGTTATGACAATGCCCAGTAAGGGTTGCTTCAGCAATTTTGGGAATTTGATAAATGGCCACATGCCAAGATTTATGAACGCGAAGAGAATTAGAAGCATCCAAAAATAGAAAGTGATGGCACACTCCCAGCGGAAGGGTCCCTGTGGTGCAATATCGGCAAATTGCTGAAACGGTCCTCCTGGCGCATAAAATGGAACGGGTTTTACAGGTGAGGGGATAACACCTGCAGGGAAGGAGAGGAGACTAAAATTATATAGTTTCAGCAAAAACCACATTAAAACAAAAGTAAGTATCATGGTAAGCCAACCCTTTGTACTGAAGGAGAGTTTTTCAAAAGGCCACATTCCAAATGCGACCACAAGAAAGAAGGTTGTTAACACCGTGGAGATCAGGTAGATGTTCGTAAAGGGTTGAGCCGCACCTCCACTGAGAAATGACTTTACTGCCATGGCCACCAGTGTACCCAAGAGGATAACGAAACCCGTAAGAAACATTCCCTTCCAGGGTTGAGGGATTCCATCAGTAGGGGGGTATTTCGCTCTCCAGCCTAAACTTACTATTACCAAAATGGGTACCATGGCCATGATCAAAAGTGTGTAAAAACTTAGAAAATATTGGACTTCGAAGATGGAGGTGATGACCATCACATAACAGACTGTTACAATAAACCCAAATATTCCCCTCCAAGGTTGAGTGATCGTCCATTTTGCTTTTGGTCCTAAGTCTTCCATAGGGTTACCTCCTTTCTGTGTTTTCCGAGTTAATCTATCTCGGATTTAAATTGGATAAAAGATTACATCCTTCCTTCCTTCTTTAATGAAGTTTCGCCTACAGAGAATATCAACAGATTAAGGCTAACCCCACCAAGCGGGTAAAGGCCAGTTTCTCAGGATCTACCCTCTCTCCGCAAGGATAAATGGACCATCCATAATGGGAGACCAACTTAAAAACTTCCATTCCACAGGCTTCCATACTGATCCTTGCTTTTAGGGCAAAGCGACAACCCGCTTCAGGCTGAAGGGCTAAACAGGGTTGATCCTTAGGGGAAGAGAGGTCTTTATTTATCCAAGATATAAAGCGCTCCTTCGGTTGCATCCACTCTCACCCTCTGTCCTGTTTTGATGGTGGAAGTCCCTGTAAAGGTATTGACCAAGGTCGGAAGTCCATACTCTCGACCCACAATCGCTGTATGACTAAGGGTTCCACCCCTGTCAGAAACCACTGCCTTCACCAATCCAAAGACAGGCGTCCAGGCAGGATTCGTTCCAGGACAGACCAGGATTTCGCCCTTTTGAACCTGATCCAGCTCACTGTAGGTCATGATCACTCTTGCAATCCCCTCAGCCACCCCTGGGGCACCGCAAACCCCATAAAGATCAGCCTTCAGTTCTGGTCTCACCCTGGGTAATTCTCCAACAACGATCTTAATAATAATCGGATCCCCTGATGGCAAAAGATCCATTCCCACTGCTTCTTCAATACTTGCTCGAGTGGTAAAGGCTGGGGGGTGGGTCCTATCTTTCACTTGGAACCAATTGTCGTTTAAGTATTTCCACCTGGCCCGGCGCCGATTGGCAATATACTGAAGTTTATGAAACTCAGGACCCATAATCACCCTCTCAACTTCGTCAGGATTGAGGAAAAAGATATCATCTGGTTTATCAATGGTTCCTGCCTTAGCTAAATATCTCCCAATGCCAAGAAAACCTCGGCGCATCACAGCATGGCAGTACAACTCACAATAAAGGTCGTGTTCCTCGCTATAGGAGCCTGTCTTGCCTCCCAACTTGATCAGGGCCTCAAACCAGGATTTCTCCTCCGATGGCACTTTCTTCAGTAAATTGGCTATGGCCTTTTCTCTTTCTTTCACCAGTTGTCCCCTTACATCATCCAGGTCATAGGTTCCACCTTTCTTAATAAAGGCTCTGATAGGCGGAATCACTGTGGTCGGTTCCTCAAGCCAGTAGGGCTCGTTGAAATCCATCATTCGAACCATCCTCCACCCATCGACCTCGAGGACATCATGCAGATTTTTGAGCCATTCCTTTCCCCCCTTACTCTCTTCAAGTTTCTTGATGACCTGTTCGACTGGAGTGTTGAGGATGATTCCATCCAATCCTCTATCAATGGCCTCCCTGCCCAAAATCCATAGTTTCTTATCTACCTGAAATACCCTATTGTCAAATCCCCTAAACATATTTTGGAATTCAGGGCTCTCACAGGTTAACCCGTAAGGTTTCACCATGTCTTCAAGCAATAGAAATGCTGCATAGGAAACAGCCATCCCCTGGAAGTGGATCTCCCACATCCTTCGATTTACACTGATCATATCCCAGAGATGATGCATCAGATCAATATTGGAGGCCTTTTCCAAATCCAAAGCCTTAAGTTTCTCGTAAAGGGTTGTCAGTTCTTTTATTTGCGATTCCCACACCCCATCAAAATTCTCTATCCAGGGAACAAGGGCTTTCTTGAACCCCTCTGTTCTCTTCTTAATCTCCTCCTCATCCTTGATAATACGCATGCCGACGTAATTAGAGCCTTCTACATCTCTCATCGCAAAGCCTTTATACCTTGGCATGCTGAGGATTTCTGCAGCATATTGAGACCCATAACTGCAGTGCCTATTCCAAAACCAACTATACATCGGAGTTAACAGTGGGACGCTGTGTGTTCCATCAAAAAACCAAGAATTTATATCCGCTAAATCCACCTCTTTATTAAAATCGAAACCTGGCACAGAATCCCATATATTTATTTTCTCAGGCATCTTTTCTTCCATCTTCACTCCTCCTTTCTTTTGTCAAACTATTAGATTAGAGGGATGTTTTTCCAAATGATTTTGTCTTGAGATCAATCGCTTCGATCGCCTCAACCAATTTTAAATTTTCATCTGAACCACCCCCTTTCCCATCCTCCCCCGAACGCAACGGACATGGTATAGGTTAGTTTTGTAGTAACTGAGCACATAGGCCCCATCGAACATCACGATCCAGGCACTCTTCGTGTTACGTTCAAAGGTGGTGGATGACCAATAGGATAATTCGTCTCGAAAGGGAACCTCCTCGCGCATGGGAGCCCTTCCATCTGAACGTGTCTTTGTTCGGTCAATCAGCGATTCCAATTCCGCCAAGGTAGGGATTCGCCAATCCTTCTTTCCATCCAGGGAAAGCGATTTGGCATATTTTTGAGCCTCATACCAGGTCATTTTACCTGGAGATTCATACTGCCATTCAAGGCCTGTCTTAGAATCCTTCCAAGTGAGTGGGGTAGGGGTTATTAAAGAACCCATGAACCTATGCCCTTTGAACCCTATCCATAACTACCCCTAACCTCCTATGTAAACCTCTTTGGGGAACTTTTTTGGATTTCCCCAGTAAATGCATCGAGTTGGGCAGATGGCGAAGCAGGCAGGGACCTCATTTCTTGCCTGTTTCTCAATACAGAGATCACATTTGACTGCTTTGGTAATCTCATGGTTAAATTGCATGACATCATAGGGACATGCCTGCACACAACAGCTTCCGCAAGAGATACACCTTCTGGCCTCCTGAATGGCCACTTTCTTTGGCAACCCCTTTTGAACCTCGCTAAAGTTCTTCACCCGCCTTTTGGGGTCTGAGGATGGGATTTGGACACGAGGGGCGGGGTCATACTTCTCCTTCTGAGGTTCTTTGATTGGAGTAAGTACTCTATCCCTTCCTAAGCGAAGGTTTTGTCCACGGAGATATCTATCAATAGAAACAGCTCCCTCCCTTCCGTCCGCAATGGCTTCGATAACGCTCTGAGGTCCTCTCACAGCATCTCCTCCTGCAAAGATATCAGGATCATCGCTCTGGAGGGTTAAGGGATCGACCCTTAGGGTTCCCCATTCAGTCAGACTACAGGTGCACTCAGGGGTTAGACAGCACCAGTCGGATTCCTGTCCAAGGGCAGTGACCACGGCATCCACTTTCATCGTAAATTCAGAATCGGGTATGGGCTCAGGTTTTCGACGACCACTCTCATCAGGCTCTGTCAAACGCATCTTAAGGCATTCGATTGCTTGAATTCGGCCGTTTCTACCAATAAATCGTATGGGTTGTGTCAGAGTATGAATAGGAATCTTCTCCTCCTTACACTCTTTGATCTCCTCAGGCCTGGAAGGCATCTCTTCTAAACCTCGGCGATAAATAATAAACGCCTTCTCAGCCCCGAGCCTGCGAGCAGATCTCACTACATCCATGGCTGCATTGCCACCCCCAATCACCGCCACCTTTTTCCCAAGTTTAATTGGTTTTCCAAGATTAAGGGCTCGAAGATAATCCAATCCATTGTAAACCCCATCCAAATCCTCACCTTCAATCCCAAGGCGGGTAGACTCCTGCGCACCAATGGCAATAAAAAAGGCACTAAATCCATCTTTCCTTAATTGGGCAATCGTTTTATCCTTCCCTACCTCCACATTGGTTTTCATAGTGACGCCCATTTCTCGAAGAAGATTAATCTCCGCCTCAACAATCTTCTTGGGAAGGCGATAAGACGGGATGGCAAGGGTAAGCATTCCGCCCAATACCCGGGCCTTTTCAAAGATTGTTACTCGGTAACCTTCCTGAGCAAGGTAATAGGCACAGGTGAGGCCAGCAGGGCCTGATCCAATGATAGCCACCTTCTCCTTTTTCTTGGCTTTCATCTTAGGGATATACCGCTGGTCTTCCCTTAGGTCCAGATCAGCCAAAAAACGCTCAATCGATCTCACCGCTACAGGTTCATCAATCTGGTCGCGGTTGCAATTCAACTCACAGGGATGGTGGCAGACCCTTCCGCAGATGGATGGGAAAGGGTTTGAGAGTTTGATCAGTTGAAGGGCCTCCTGAAACTTTCCTTTGGCTGATAGGTTTAAAAATCCCTGGACATCGATGTGTGCAGGGCACCCAACCTTGCAGGGAGAGGTCTGTTGTTTCTCTACTCCAGATTTTCCGATCACTGCATCACAACCATTACATTTATCCTGGTTGAGAAGAACAACCTTTGTCTTGGGATTGATCGTGATCGCATCTTCAGGGCAGGCCAGTGCACAGGGTGCATGATCACAGTGATGGCAGAAGAGGGGGATAAAGAAGGGGGCACGTTCAAGGACTCTAATCACCCTTGGACCAACACCCAGGTTGTGCTCTTGTTTACAGGCCACTTCACAAGCATGGCATCCCATGCATTCGGTCTCATTAAACATCAAAGATAGTTTTGCCATTTTCTTCCTCCTCATCTACTCTTCACAGGGAGCAATATTACATAGACATACCCTTAAATTTGTAGAGCCCATGGCTGGGTCCAGCGTCTCATAAGCATTGTCAGTCAGGATATTAACATTAGAGATATTCCAACCATGGCCTGGATCTTTTATCTCGGGAAACCACCAACCATGCTCGCAAATGATCACTCTCGGATCGATATTTGGGTTAAGTTTTGCCCGCTGTTTGATCCGTCCCCTTAGAGATGAGATATAAACCCATTGCCCCTCTTTAATGTTATGTTTTTTTGCTGTTTCAGGGTGGATCTCACAAATGGGATCGGGCCTGATCTCCCTCAGCCATGGGATTTGACGATTGGCTGAATGGAAGAAGGTTGGTGTTCGAAGTCCTGCATTCAGGATGTAAGGGTAGTCTTTAAGTAGGTGGGGAGTGGAATATGGACTCTCAGGAACCTCCACATATTTGGGCAAAGGATCATATCCCCATTTCTCAAGGATGGTGGAATAGAGTTCTACCTTCTTGGTTGGAGTTGAGAATCCTCTCTCTCTATATTTATAGTAGACCATCTCACCCCGAAGATACCCTTTCTCTTTAAACTGCTCCCAGGTAAGACCGGAGGGTTCAAGCAGGTAATTGAGTGCATCTTCTACGGTGGGCCACCAAGGCTGACCCATTCGCTTTCCAAGTTCTAAAAAGGTCTTGTGGTCCTGCCAGCACTCACCAATCTGGACGCACTTTTGCCGGGCCAAGACATAACCATGTCGTTTCCAATTGTCCGCCACATGATTCTGTTCAAGCCAGGTGGCTGAGGGAAGAAAGATATCTGCCAGTTCTGCAGTTGGAGTAAGAAAGAGATCAACCACCACTAAAAACTCCAATTTCTTTAGAGCTTCATAGGCCTCTTTCGCGTTGGCTCGGGTAATAACAGGGTTGCTCCCACATAGAATCCCTGCTTTAAGAGGGTAGGGCTTGCCCGTGAGGATGGCGTCCCATGCCTTCTTCGGATTGATCAGTGCCACCCTGGCACCAAGTTTGAACTGATCGCCTCCTAATCTCTTCGCCTGTTGTTCAGGCGGGAGATCCTTATGCCTTGCAAATTCAGAGACTGTACGAGTGGGAGGATTAACAAAGAGTGCATTTCCACCTGGTGCATCCAGATTCCCTGTGATGGCCATCAATCCTGTGGTGGCCCTGGTGTAGTTGACACAATTGATGGTCTGTTCTGTGGGTACACCCCAGTGAATACAGGCGGGTTTGGTAGTCGCATACATCCTTGCAGCCTTACGGATAAGGTCTTTATCCACCCAGGTGATCTCTTGGACTTTTTCAAGAGGATATTCCTTCATTACCCTCTCCTTGAAAGGCTCCCAACCATGGATATAATTTTCTACAAACTCCTTATCATAGAGTTCTTCCTCAATGATGACGTGGTGAAAACCCAGAGCCATGGCTGCATCTGTCCCTGGACGGATCTGTAGCCAGAGGTCGGCCTTATTGGCAATAAACCCCTTTCGAGGATCGATGCAGATCAGTTTTGCCCCTTTTTTATAAGCCCTCCAAAAATTCTCCCCTTTATATTCATCGGGATTAGTCCATAAAGGGTTACATGCCCAGATGACAATACATTTAGGTCCGCCCTCATAATCTGCAATGGGGAGGGTCCCGCAGGTGATCAGTGTGGAGCCAACCCTTGAGACATAGCACATGTGGCCCGCAGTCAAGACATTGGGGGTTCCGAGAAGATTGGCAAATCGATAGAGATGGCTTTCATAATCCCTTCCAGTTCCCTGGCCGACCACAATCGACTCTGGACCAAATTCCTCTATCACCCTCTTGAACCGCTCTGAAATGGTATCGAGGGCCTCGTCCCATGTAATTCTTTCCCATTTGCCTTCTCCCTTTGCTCCTCCCCTCTTCATGGGATAGAGGATCCGATCAGGATGGTAGGCCAATTGGGTGATGGCCAACCCTTTACTACAAAGGGTTCCATGACTGATAGGTGAATCAGGGTCCCCTTCAACTTTAATCACTTTTCCATTTTTAACATGAGCAATGACCCCACAGCCTCCATGGCAACTCCGGCAGGCTGTTCGAATTTTCTTTACTTCTTCCATCATCATTCCTCCTTAACCTTTTCAGGGGTAATAAATTTAAGGATGTAGACAAAGGTTAGGATGATCTCTGCATTCTTTAGGATTGCAGGATTATCCCTGGCAAGGGCCTGAAGCCTCGTGGCACTTTCCTCAATCCTACTAATCTCCTGTCTAATCTGGTCAATCATTCTTTCCCCCTTCTCTTAAGTCTTTAAATCTCTTCGCCTTGAGCATATAACGTGGAAGCGAGCCAGGCGGTTCCATGATGATATTGAATGTCAGATTGGTTGCAACCTTTAGGGCTTCCTGGAGTCGAGTTTTTGTCTGTTCAATGTCGGTTACTGTAAGTTTTGAGTTCGGTTCAGCCCTAAGGGTTACGACATCCATTAGGCCCCTCCGCTCTACAATGATCTCAAACTCCTCGATATCCTGAAAGTCCTTTCGAAGCACTTCCTCAACCGTCTTTGGAGAGAAGAGGACTCCACGGATCTTTCTTAGATCATCAGTCCTTCCCACGACCTCTTTAATCTTTCTGGATGTTCTGCCACAGGGGCAGGAGGTTTTACCCTTAATGACAAGGTCTTTGGTATTGAAACGTATCAGGGGAAAAGACCTGCGACCAAGGGGGGTGACGACTGCCACTCCAATCTCGTCTTCTTCTACTTCCCTGCTAAGTGTTTCGCGATCCAGTATCTCAACAAGAAAGAATGGCTCGATAAGATGCATTCCCTCTTTCACCTCACACATTCCAGCCCATGCGCATGGTTCTGTTCCTCCAATATGGTCAAAGACATGACAGCCAAAGAGTTCCTCCAGTCTTTTCCGAGTTGATTGAGGCATTGGCTCCCCTGCACAGAGCATTCTTTCAATCCCAAGAGAGGAAGGATCGATCCCCATTGATTTTGCTTCCTCTGCAATGTGAAGCCCATAGGTGGGTGTATTCATCATTGCATTGGCCTTGACCTCAAGGATCTTATGAATCCTTCCCCTTGTATCAAGGCCCCCTCCTGGAATGAGTTCACAACCAACCTTTTCCGAGGCATAGTGTCCCTCCCAGAAGGCCACATAGACATTGTAAACAAAGGGAAGGAATACTCTGTGATGGGGTCTGAAACCTGCCATATAAAGGATGTGACACCACGCCTCAATCCTCCATTGCCAGCTCTCATAGGTTTCAGGAACGTAGATCGGTTTTCCAGTGGTTCCACTGGTCTGACGGAATGTCGTCACTTCCTCTATCTTTCTTCCAAGGAGACCCCCATAGGGAAAAGGCTCCATTTCTTGATACCTCCTCATCTCCTCCTTTTCTGTGAGTGGGATATTCTTAATATCATCCAGTGATTTGATGTCTGTGGGTTCGATATCTTTTAATTTATCTTGATAGAGTTTGGAGCTTTGCTTTGCATAGGAAAGGATATTTTTAAAGTAGGAGATCTCGATCCTTTCCAATTCTTCCTTAGGAAGGGTCTCAAGATATGGATTCCAATAGTTCATGTTAGGGACCTCCGTTATTTTTCTCCATCATTTTTTCAAATGACTGAATCACCGCACGAGCGAAAGGGGGATCATCGATGTTAGCCTCCACTTCCTTCACTTCAATTTCAGGCTTTAGGTTTTTTCTAAGTTCCTCAACAAAGGCCTTGTTTGCCTGAGGATCGAAAAAAGGCGTTCCTACCCTTTCAATGGACAACCACCCTCCTAAGGGGACAAGAAACTTTGTTGGGCCTTTGGCCTTGTTTAGCTTTTCGGCATAAATGGAGGCGGCCCTTATTAATTCATCCTCATTTAACCATATCGTTACTCTTTGAGGATCCATAAAATAGTGTCTTCGGTTTTTGAGGTCCGCCGTCACCTCGGACACGCGAATTCCTGTCCAGGTAAACGTATTAATACCTCCAGGTGCAATGACTTGGGGGATGCCTTTCTGCCCTGCCATCTCCATTCTTTCAGGCCAAGAGACACGAGTGCCTCCATAAAGCGCATTGCTAATGCTTGAGGGGACCAAATCAATGAGGCCTTTGAAATATCCTTCATCGATCAACTTCTCCATGGCGATCTCTGGCACACCCACTGCATGAAACCTTACAGGTTCATAGTTATCCTTCAGGCCATTGACCAATTGGCGAGCGCAATTTTCTGTATATCCATAGGTGGTAATAGCAATCATTGGCTTCTCCGGGGAAAGGGGAAGATATGGGATTTCTCCTTCAACCATTCCACAAATGGCCCCCACGGCCCTATCCAACTGCGCTTTCAAAAAATGGTTCAGGCCTGCCACATCAAACAGGGAATGCATTAGGGTGATACCGGTTGGACCAAAGATTCTGTTTGAACCAGGCATCGAGGCAGCAGTTGAAACAATCAACTTAGGGAGACTGAAAGGGAGTTCATTCATAATGCTTGATGTTAGGATCATCCCACTTATCCCCCCGATCGCCAAAACCCCATCGACCTCTTTCTCGTTGAGTAGTTCTTTTAGTTTCGCAATACCTCCTTTTATCATAATCTTCGATATGTTAAGCCTATCCTTAGAAGCCCTTAATTCCTCAATGTCTGATCCTGCCGCAGTGGCCACTTCTTCAGCCGATATGTCCGCAATAACAGTAGGCCTACTACCCGAACCAATATCGACAATGATGGGCTTATGGCCCCGTCTTATGATGAGTTGCCTTAAAAATTCTGTTTCTTCACCCTTTGTATCTAAGGTGGCAAGGATGGCTATCTTTTTCATCAATGATCATACCAACCAAAATCGTTGATTGCTTTAGTCATCATCCAAACGTGGTAGGGTGGTGCCTTGGGCGGAAGTTCACATCCCGCTGAAAAGATAAACCCACCTAAGATCTTTTTCCCTTTCAGGATAATTTCCTTGGAGGCTTCGTAGATCCTCTCTGGAGGTCCGACTTGGATGATTGCGGGTTCGAGATTTCCAAAGGCAATATCCTTGGGAAAATATTCTGCTACCCTTTGGAGGTCAATTTCATGTCCAACGCTAATGATCCCTGGATCCCCCATCTCACATTTCGCCCAAAGAGGAAAATTGGCATTCTGTTCACCACAGCAATGAAAGAAGAAATGTTTGTATCCCATCTCCCTGACTTTTTCATGGAGTTCTTTGATGTAGGGAAAGCAGAACTGCTCAAAATGGTTGGGAGAAATGATCTGATTGGAATGGGAAGGTCCTCCCACTTGGGGGATCAACCGATCCGTGCCAAAAAGGTCTGCATAGAGTTTTGCCAGGTTCACTTTAAAGTCTGTGAAGATTCGAAAGGCATGGTGGATCAGCTCTGGCTTCTTCATCATCCACTTACAAGTCCTCTCTATTCCTATAACCGCCCCAGCGGTATCCATCGGTCCAAAACAATTTGGGCCAATGATTAATCCGTCAAACTTCATGGCATAGGCAATCCCCTCTAACATCTTAGGGATTGCCCCCGCCTTTTCAAGGGGATCAGGAATTTTCAGTTTGTAGATATCCTCTTCTTTCTCCACAGCATGGCGGATGACCATTGGGGCTTGGGAAAATTCACTACTTGGGGGTTTGATTTGACCCCCAAACTCTTCTGCAGGGAAAGAGGTTCCAGAAAAACTGACTGTCTGTGAGGGATACCATCCATACTGCTCAGAGGTCCAGCGCTTAGAATCGATCCTCTTTTGCATGTCTGTATACATATCACCAATCGTGTAGCCCACATTTAATCCCGAAAATCCCATGGCCATGAGCATGAGAGGAACCCGATCTGGTTTCTGGCGATTCCATAACGCTTCTATACGTTGAGCATCATTTAATGTGTTTCTCATCAATATTCCTATCGGATTTTATAAATGATGTACCTACAGGGGTCGTCTATCGGTTTACCTTGGTCGTCGTATTGTCTCCCCCACTCGACAGCGATGTTTAATTCCAATTCTTTAAACATTTCATCCCAGATCGCCGCATGGATACAGTAGTAGGGAACTCCTACCTTGTTAAAACACCATGGATAGGGCTTTTTCGTGAGGGCGTTCTGCTTTTTGGCAATACCCTCCCTCATCAGCCTGCCACCATTATTACAAGCGGTTATGACCACAACAAACTTTTCCTCATCTTCTTCTACATGGAATTCACTATACATGGGTTTATGGATGTCACAGATTGCCTTTACACGTTCTTCCGTCGGCAGGGTCTTCCAGTTTTCAAATGTAGATCGCCATCGGATTAGTCTTTCTCTGGTAAAATTTTCCAACCACTCCTCTCCCTTCGCCTCAGCCAATTTTCCATGGAGTAAACTGATTGTGTTCACAAATCCATCATGCATGCCACGAAACATTTCATATAGCTCATTGACATACTGAAGCGCCTCTTGGGTCTTACCCGATTGTATTGCCTCCATCAGTTTCTCTTTTGGACCAATGGTAAACTCATCTCTTTTCATCCACTCCTCCTTATCTCATATCCCAACTTACCTGGACCTCTTTAGGCAAGTTTAAGCGGTGGTTGGTTTAACTTAAAAGATCATCGGTAGCAATTACATTTACGCCGGTATTCATTAAATTTTTTAAAATGATCTGTCCCTCTTTGACAGGTGGTTGGATTCTTATCCTTGCAACCACTTTTGAGGCCTCCTTGAGTTGGGTTTTAAACAGAGGCCTATCTGTCCTAATCGGCAACAAGGGACGAATACTATCTTGAGTAAGTACGGTGGTGGTAAAAACCCTTACCGGATTGCGATATTCCTCCAAAACATATTGCCGGCCTTCCTTACATTTATAACCCGTTACCTTCACCACGTTTCCATAGGGGTCAATCCTGAGCCTAGTTCGGCAACCAAGAGGGCAACCAATACAAATAATATTTTCTTCAACCATTTCGCCTCCCCTTGATATCCTCAATCGATAGCTGAACAAAATCCCCCTTCAACAACCCCAATTGACTATGCATAAGATCAATCTTGAGCATCTCTCCAGGCTTAACCACCCTAAAATACTTTGAAAAGATATCTCCTACCCTTACCCTCACATCCTCCTCCATCTCTCTCACCCTCGCATATAAAGTTACGTCATGCCGGGTAGTTATACTCTGAGGGACTACATAACGAATGTTCCTGCCGGGCTTAAGGATTTTCCTCTCCTCCTCCACTCCCCCTCCTCTCGCAAACCTTACAGCCGAACCCCCCGCTATCTCAGCCTCCCGAGAAACCTCATCCACCAAATCATGAACGTGAACAACATTGCCACCCGCAAAAATCCCTGGAACACTGGTTTCCCTCCATTGATCTACTACAGGCCCTCCAGTCAAGGGATCAATCACCACTCCTGCCATTCTTGAAAGTTCATTCTCAGGAATCAACCCCACCGACAAAAGTAATGTGTCACACTCAATCACACGCTTGGTCCCACTAATCGGCTCCCTATCCCTACCGACCTTTTCAATGGTCACCGCCTCCAAACGCTGCCCCCCATGAATCTCAGTTACTGTATGTTCCAAAAAGAGAGGGATACCAAAATCATGCAAGCACTGAACCTCATTCCTTGTTAAACCCCCAATATAAGGAAGTATCTCCACCACTGCCATTACTTCTGCCCCTTCAAGCACCAGACGACGGGCCATGATCATCCCTATATCACCAGAACCTAAGATCACTATCCTCCTTCCAGGAATCCACCCCTCCACATTGACAAACCTCTGGGCTGTCCCAGCAGTAAAAATACCAGCAGGCCGACTACCAGGAATCCCCAACTGGCCTCTACTACGTTCCCGACATCCCATCGCAAGTACAATCGACTTAGGCTTAAAATTGATTACACCCTCACTCTTGCTCAAAGCGGTAATCTGTCGATCTGAAGAGAGTTGCGTTACCATTGTCCTTAACAATACCCTAATTTTTAAATCCCTAACCTTCTCCGCAAAACGATGAGCATATTGAGGACCAGTTAGGTCCTGTCCAAAATAAAATAAACCAAAACCATTATGAACACACTGGTGTAAAAGTCCACCCATCTGCTCCTGACGTTCAAGGATAAGAACTTGCTCTGCTCCTTCCTCCTTCGCCCTGACTGCGGCCGCCATTCCTGCAGGACCCGCACCAATCACCGCCACATCGATATCCTTAAGTTTCAATTTTTTACCTCAAGTAACTCTTTCGATCTATAAAGCAATAACCGAGACCCACTACCCTTCTTCGTTATCTCCCCTTCTGATAACCCTCTCTCTCGCGCTAATATCTTAACCACACGTGGAGTACAGAATCCCCCCTGGCAACGCCCCATCCCGGCCCTGGTCCTAAACTTAACCCCATCTAAAGTGGAAGCACCCCTACGGATCGCCTCCACTATCTCCCCCTCTGTCACCGTCTCACATCGGCAAACTACATGACCATATCGATTATCTTGGTTCACAAGTTCTTGAATTTCACCCATAGAGGAATGGATTATTCTTTTTATCGCCTTGCGGTTAGGATTGAACTTAGATTTTTCAATTAAAGGGAGACCAGCATTTTTAAGAATTTCAACAACCTTCTTACCTACAGCAGGCGCACAGGTTACTCCAGGAGGGGGGAGTGCTACATTGATAAACCCTGGATGGTTGTTTGACATCTCGATTATGAAATCACCACGGTTATTTCGAGCCGTTATTCCTGAGAAGGCAGTAATAATATGAGGCTTGAAATCTATGTCTGGGACAAGAAGCTTGGCATCCTGTAAAGTCAAATCAAAAGCCCGTTTTTCTACACTTCTGTCCTCTATGCTTTTTGAGGGTTCCGGAATAGGGGTATAGATTAAAAGATTTTGATGAAAAGTGGGCATTACCGTCTTAAAACGGTGGTATATTTTTATGTCGGCTATCCCTGTAATAATATGTTTAACCTTTTCCCCTAAATATTTATCAAGGATTATACAAGTGCTTTTCGTATCATAAGAGATGCTAAAACTGTTATCCCCTATCATTTGAGCAATGACCTGTGAGAAAAGACCTGCAGCATTCACCATATATTTTGTATGAATGTCTCCTCTATTTGTTTTGACAATAAACCCCATTTGGCCGGGACATATTTCTGTTACTTTGGTCTCAAAATATATATCGACTCCATTTGCCTTAGCATTTTCATAAAATGCTAACACTAACCCAAATGGACTAAAGATGCCCGCTTTAGGCATATAAAGGGCAGCTTGAATTTTTGGATTGATACAGGGTTCCAGTTGGAGGGTTTCTTGCGTGGACAAAATTTCAAGCCCTTGAACCCCATTTTTTTCACCCTGACTCTTTAATGCCTGAATGTGTTGAACTTCCTCTTGGTTGAACGCTAAGGCCAATTCTCCGATTCTGAGAAATTCAATTCCAAGTTCATCGATTATCTGATCCCATACTTGGTGACTTTCGTATATCATCCTTTGAGCAAGGGTACCATTAGGCCAGCGTGCCCCTGGATGGCAGATACCAAAACTTGCCTTACTTTGCCCCCATCCCACATCTGGTTCTTTTTCAACAAGGGTAACCTTCACATCATATTTTGAGAGCTCACGTGCTATGGAAGTCCCTGCGATTCCAGCTCCTACAATAAGGACATCAGTTTTTTGAATCATGAGGTCATTTAAATGAAATACCGCCAAGATAATTTAGGTTCACTACCAATCAAATAGGTAGTAGCGCCTGATAGAATCTAAGGCATCCCTTTGAGGACCACCCAATCCTTGAACGACGATTTTTACGTCCCTGTAATACTTTTCAATCTGATATTCGAAACAATAGCCATATGCCCCCATCAATTCAATGATCTCACTAAGGGCTTTAAGAACCATTTTCCCTGCCATAAGCCTCGCTGCGGAAGCATAGCCAACCATTCGATCAGACCATTTGGTGCCATACCTTTCAGGGTCATCTAACATTTTTGCCACATAAAGATAATTTGCTCTGCAGGCTTCAATTTCTGCTGCAATTTCACCTAACTTAGCAGCAAAGAGGGAGTGCTCGCGGACAGGTTTTCCTGCTATCTCTCTCTCTTTCATAAATTCGATTGCTATTTCAAATGCAGCCTGAGCTACTCCCACACACCTTGCAGCAAGGGAAAGCCTACCGGTCGTAATTCGAGAACGCATCACCTCCGCACCGCCTGTCCTCAACTCCTCAGGCACTCTTACATTTTCAAACCATACCTCACAGTTTCGGTCTGTAAAACACATCCCCATTTTTTCAACGGGATTTGAAAAAGTAAGGCCAGGGGAATCCGCAGGCACATGAAATACTGCTATTCCTTTTTCACCTGCCGAGGGATCGGTTGTAGCAATAACGCTATAGCCTAAATGCCCCTTTAATTTCTCCCTCTGGAAGATTTGATAGGGACCTGCGGGTCCAACCCAGATCTTGTGCCCATTTAGAATCCATTCATCACCCTTTCGCACGGCCTTGGTTCTAATCGTTCTTCCTTGGAGTGCAGGGTCTTCAATATTCACTCCGCCCTGAGGCTCCGAAATCGCAAGGGCAGCGGTCCAACAGTCATCCGAAATCAACTTTTCACTATATTCCTGCGCCTTTTTAAGGTTCCCTGTAGCAATAAATGGTCCAACCACAGAATGGGGTTTTGCCGCATGGAATGCAAATCCCACATCCCCCCTGGACAATTCCTCATTCAATGCCATTCTGAGAGGAGTTGAAATTTCAAGTCCCCCATATTCCTTAGGGATTCCAATTTTTTGATATCCAAAGCTTACTAACTTGGCGTAAAGATCATCCAACGTCTTAATAGCGAGTGTTTCATCCCTGTGCCATCCACCCTCTAAATCCAGTCTCTTCGGAAAGACCTCTTTTTCAACAAATTTAACAATGTTTTCCAGCATAGCCATTTCTTCTTCAGAGATGAAGAGACTTAAATACTTTTGAATAGGACGGCACATTTGATATGGCATTGCACAATTTCTCCTAAATGAGTAATGTTTTGATATCGCCAAGAGGTAATCTTTAACCCCAAACAGCCTTTTGCAAGGCAATTAGCCCGATCTTAGCAAATTCTTCATCCTCATTACCACTTCGACCGCTAACCCCGATCCCACCAAAAGCCTCTACTTCTCCAGGTCTTTTATTACTTGTTATTTCACCAGGCTTTATAATCGCTACACCTCCAGGTACACCAGTGGCCTCAGGGAAAAAGTCATGGGTTGTGTAACCCCTTTTTTGCAAAAATTCTCCCCACATACGAGTATCTATACCAAGCATTGCACTTGTTTTTGCCTTTTTTAGGGCCATGTAATTATACATAGGTATAGCCCTGTCCATCCTTGCAGCAAAGATTAGTTCGCCATGGTCATCCACGATAGCAACAGATATGGGTTGGTCAGGATTTTTAGAGGCCGCTTCCAAAATAGTATTCAGGGCTAATTGTGCTTCCTTTAGTCCTACTACTTCCCTTTTAAACATAGTTTCCCTCCTTTCAGGCTTGTCACCACAAAATTCTATTCCAGTATATTGATAGCCCCATGAGTAGCATCAATCCTTACACGCTGTCCAGTTTTGATTTTTTCTGTGGCATGAAATGCATTTATAATTGCGGGTATCCCATATTCACGGGAAATTATAGCGGCATGGGAGAGTGTCCCACCGCTTTCGCAGATTACCCCATTGATATATCCAAATACCACTGTCCATGTTGGATTTACTGCAGGACAAACTATAATTTCACCAGGTTGAACATCTTTGAGGTCCAGATATTTATTTATAATCCTTGCCTTCCCTACTGACTCACCAGCGCTACCACATATCCCAAATATATCAGCCTTGATCTGAGGCTTTGGTGAGGGCATTTCTCCTACAACCACTTTCATTGCAATCGCATCTTTGGAAGGTAGCATGTCCTTTACTACAGCCTCTTCGAAACTGGAACGGTTGGTAATAAGTGGAGGGTTTGGCCTATTTTGCCATTCTTCCCACGCCGCACGGCGTCTACGGGTGATATACCTAAGATCATGGGCTTCGGGAACCATCGCTACCCGATCAATCTCATCTGGATTTAACATAAATACATCATCCGGCCTGTCTATCGTCCCCTTCTCGGCCAATCTCTTACCAATGGCAAGATATCCACGCCTCAAATGGGCATGGAGCATCAGTTCACAATAAAGGTCGTGCTCTTCGCTGTAAGAACTGGCCTTTCCAGCTAAACGTATCAATGTTTCAAAAAATGGTCTTTCTGACTCAGAAACCTTCTGTAGGAAGGATGTAATTGCAGATTCTCTTCTTTTTATAAGGTTTTTACGTATCTTGTCCAGATTGTATTCGGTTCCTTTGAGTATATAGTTCTTCACAACCCCAAGGGGTGTCTCAGGATCTTCCAACCAGTAAGGCTCATTAAGATCATGCGCCCTCCTCATCCTCCACCCACCTACTTCATCCGTCTCAAGATATTGAGTGAATCTTTTATACCAATCTCTGCCCTTCTCTGACTCATGTAACTTTTCCTTGATTTTCTCGGTCTCGTAGTCTTTAAATATTGAGTCTAATTTCATCTCTATGGCTATTTGTCCTAATTCCCATAGCCGTTTTTCCATCTCATAAAGTTTGTTATCAAATCCTCTCACCATATCCTGAAATTCAGGGTCTTGGTCTCTTATTCCAAATCTTTCCCTACATATTTCTTCGAGTAATACCCACGCACTAAAAGTGACATACATTCCAATATGGTGAATCTCCCACATCCTCTTGCTCGCCAACATCATCTCGTAGTTGTGATGGTGAAGGTGATGGTTAGAGGCATTATGAATATCGAGTTCCCTTAGTTTTGAATAGATTCCTAACAATTCCTTTTTGTAACCTTCCCATTCCTTATCAAAGTTTTCAAGCCAGAAGCGTAATGCTTCTCGAAATTTGGCCGTCCGTTCAGCAATCTCTTTTTCATCCCTAACAATGATGAAGGCATTATAAAGCCCACCATCCCTGTATCTCTGTTCCCATCCCTTGCATGTAGGGATACTCAGTTGATTTGTGGCAAATTTGGTCCCATGACTGCAAAATCGAATAAAATGGTATCCAAATAGAGGGGTCCAAGGTGGTATGCTGTGAGTTCCTGCAAGAAACCAAGAAGGGAAAAGGGGAAAGTCTATCTCCTCTATGAGATCATATCCTGGCAACTCATCCCACAATTTAACTCTTTCCTGTTTTTTTTCTTCCATCGTTCCTTCCTCCTTCCCAATGTTGGTAAAGCTTGATTGTTCATGGTTTGCAGATTACTTCTTTTTGGCGTCTAAGATCTCCTTGATCTTAGGCAGGTTCAATCTCTTAACCTTATTCTTCTCCCTTATCTTATCGGCGGAAGCAAAGATGGCATAATCCCGATCAAGAATGGCGTTTCCCCACTCGTCATCCTTTACGATTTCAAGACGCTCATAAGGTGGGTTCCACCAATCATCCTTGGTTTTCATCCCCCTGCGACCAAAGTCTCGACCTGGTCCGGTAAAGCGAATCCATAAGGGTGAATAAGAAAGAATTTGAGCTCTTCTCGCTCCTGCGAAGGGTCTAAACTCTTCTCTTCCTGAACTGGGTTCGAAATACCATCGCTCCTTACAGGGTCCCAAGGGGAGAACGACAATCATATTGCAATCAGGCATATGCCCCATACGAAGGAAAGCAGTTCCAGGAATCATGGCCACTCGACTCTCCACATTGTAGCGATGAGCGGCCGCAGCTGCCCAGTCCACCATGATTCCATACTCAACCAGTCGCCAGATACAACTTGGCCCTTTCATCAACCAGCCCCATGGCTCACCACCCGTTTCGTTTAACCTATTTTGATAGTTGATCACTGCCTCACGGCAGGTCTTAAACCCACAGGCCCCGCAATCGAATCCAATTTCATTGCATCTAAGGCAACGGGTGGATTCAAGCAAGGAATCCTTTTCACTGAGGCCAAGCTCAACCTCGGAAAAAGAGGAGATTGCCTGTTCAACGGGTAAAAGAGGCATAAGGGCTTTTTGAGGGGGTTCTTTAACGGTTTTAAGTGCTTCTTGAGCAGGAGAAACATCCGGTATCTTTTCCTCAGGAGCCAAAACCTCATCAATGATTCCCAATCCCCCTAAGTATTGGTCTATCCAGGAGGCTGCCTTTCTTCCTGAAGCAACTGCTTCAATAAATGAGGCAGGGCCTGTGACTGCATCACCTCCTGCAAAAACCCCTTTCTTTTCGGTGGATAAGGTGATTTCATCAACTTTAAGTGTTCCGTTGCTTGACACGGAGAGTCCAAAGTTAGAAGGTATGTCAATTGACTCACCAATGGCAACAATCACCGTATCAACCAATAAAGTAAACTCGCTTCCCTTGATCGGCTCCGGGGTGGATCTACCTGTTGGGTCAGGAGGACCAAGCTTCATCCGAACAGATTTTACCTCAAGTCCTTCCACTTTTCGGATTGCAATGGGAGTTACTAAATACTCTATTTTCACTCCTTCCCGCTTGGCCTGTTCGATGTTACTGCGGTGGGCAGGCATTTCAGCCATAGAACGTCTATAAAAGATAGATACATCTTTTGCCCCACAGCGGAGGGCAACACGGGCAGCATCCACAGCAACATTGCCTCCCCCAATAACCATTACCCTTTGTCCAACCTTTAACTCCTTACCAGTGTTTACTTTCTTAAGAAATGAAAAGCCATCAAGCACCTCAGGTAGGTCCTCACCCTCAATTCCCAATTTCTCCGGGCGATGGGCTCCAATAGCAACAAACACGGCATCGAAGCCCTTCTTAAAAATCTCATCAAGGGATTCTATCTTTGTTCCAACCTTTATCTCTACCCCGAGTTCTTTTATCATATTGATTTCCTTATCTAATACTTCTCGAGGCAAACGATATTTTGGGATCCCTAATCTTAGCATCCCTCCAGGCTCGGAATGGGCTTCAAAGATAGTAACCCCATGTCCGCACACCTTCCTAAGGTAATAGGCTGCAGTCAATCCTGCAGGACCTGAACCGATGATAGCCACTCGCTTTCCTGTGGATTTTTCTACAGAAATTGTTGGTTTCATATCCGGTGCTGAGTCCATGGCAAAACGCTTGAGTGCCAGGATTGAGATAGGGAGATCCCTAAGGGTGCCGCGCCTGCACTTGGTTTCACAGGGCGCATGGCAGATGCGCGCACAAGTTGAGGCGAGGGGGACCTTTTCACGAATGACCGCTACCGCCTGGTCATATTTTCCGTCTCCGATTAGCCGAATGTAGCGAGGAACGTCAATGCCAACTGGGCAAGCCAATCTGCAAGGGGCCTTGACATCAGGGGTCACATCTGCGCCAATGAGGAGAAGAACCGGAGGCTGACCCAGATCATAGGCCAGTTTATAGGTTTCTCCAGAGAAGATAGCACCCCTCTTATTGGCTTCCGCTTGAAGGCTAAAATAATCTTCAAGGTCTTTCTCAGTAAGAATCTCCATTTTAATTTCCGTTTTGCCGGTCAATCTTGGCGCATGGAGTGCTGACTGAGCACAGTGTTGAGCTATTTGTAATAAGCCTTCTTGAGCATATCGATTTCCGTCGTATTTAGCCATGATGATTTCTCCTATTGCTTTTCTGAAGGGTCACCCAACTTATAGTCTGTTCCTGTAACAGGCCTCAAGCCCAATTGACTGACATTCCCACGAATGGCATCGATTCCCCTTTCCAGATTGATCAGGTGGTAATCGAGACCGGGGTCAGAGGCTTCGAACTTCGACCTTGCAGCAATCCCAATTCCAACAACCAACCCAGAATTCCTGCAATAGCCAAGTTTTTGGGCAGCCATACCCATCGTGATAAATGGACGTGCATCTATGTAGAGGTGGGTAGCCACCATAAGGGCACTGCCGACATTATAGCCAAGTTGATGGGCATAGGCAGCACAAAGGGGGCCTTTAATAATTGTCTCAGACCTCCGGTCAGAAGTATCAATCAATCCGGTGGATTGTTTCCTCTGTTCATAAACAAAACTGCAATCTGGCCTCCCCGCACATAGACCGCATTCTCCATCCCAAGGGTCAGAATAAGCACGGGTGTTTCCTAAAAACAAGAGGGTATCTACCCTTCGCGCCATCACCGCCTCATAGAGAAAGACATGTCGTTGGGATTCAGTTTCATAGGCCAGTTCTTCCATCTTTCGCGCAATCTCCTCCTGTTCTTCTTCGCCATAGACGATCTCTCCCTCGATCATAGGGATCCCACCGATGCTTGGGGCGGTCATCGCAGCATTCATCATCAGTCTTGCTGCGATGACCGCATTTTCCCGCCTCTGTTGGTCTGTTGGCGAATAAGGAGGCCAATCCCTAATCGTAATTCTTGGCATAAATTTCTCCTTTCTATTCTTAGGGAACTCTAAATAGAGGTGAAATACTACCCCTTCTGAGATTCTGCTTCATTTGATGGATTCGGATGTAAGTAAGGTTTGCCCTTCGTTGTTTATATCGACTTAAAAGAGGTTTGTCAAGAAAATTTTTCTTGACAGATGTTTCCAATTCGGATAAATTTTTACAAAAAAAGTTTCTAATCTGGAAACAGAGGATATTTTTATGGACGAAGGGGCAATTGCCAGAAATATAAAAGACCTTCGAGTTAAGAAAGGGCTTTCACTTGAAGAACTGGCCAGTTTAACGGGTCTAACAAGAGGTTATCTATCAAAGATAGAAAGGTCTCATAGGGCTCCCCCACTTTCAACCTTGAATAAAATAGCGAACACTTTGGGTGTGGAGTTAAACTTCTTTTTACAAGAAAATTCGGAGAGGATTAAGGATACCAGGATTGCGATCGTCAGGAGAGGGAAGGGGAAAAAGGTTGTAACAAAAGGGACTCTTTATGGTTATGAATATGAGGCGATTGCCTATAATAAACCTGGGAAAAACATGGAACCCTTTATTATTAAGCCCGCCCTGGATAAGGAGGTTTATTTCCAGCACGAAGGTGAAGAGTTCATGTATGTCTTAGAAGGGAAACATGAATTTAAGTATGATGGCAAGAAATATATTCTAAAGAAAGGGGATAGTATCTATTTTGATTCGAGGGTTCGTCATACAGGGAGAAGTTTAGGAGGGAAAAAGGCAAAAGTCTTAACCATTATCTATTCCTATAAAAGGTAGGGAAAGGCATCTATAGACTTCCCACCGAGTACCTTCATTATTGTCCTAAGGGAGTGGGTTTCCTATAAACTTCAAAAGTGAATAGGCCTTGGTCAATTTGAGAAACTCAACTCATACCCTTGGAACCCTCAATCATAATTTAAAAAAGGAGGGTCAGAAAGGCTCATTCAATTGAAAAGTCGTTAATGGCATTTGTAGAGGGTAAACAGACCCGGGAAATTGCAAGAATTTGAGGCAATAAGGAGGAAGAGAAATGAAGGAGTATGATGGTATTATTATAGGTGGTGGTCCGAATGGGTTGACGTTGGGTTGTTATTTAGCGAAGGCGGGTTTAAAGGTATTGATATTGGAGAAGCGGTATGAGATGGGGGGTGGGCTTTGTTCGGAGATGGTGACGATCCCTGGGTTTATTCACAACACGCATGCGATTTATCATCCGATGGTGGATTATGCTCCGGTGTTTAATGATCTTGAGTTGGATAGGACTTATGATCTTCGTTATATTCATCCTGAGTTAGTGATGGCGATGGTGTTTGGGGATGGTCGGAGTTTATGTATTTATTCGGATGTGGAGAGGACGTGTGGGTCGTTTGCGCAGTTTTCGAAGAGGGATGCGGAGGCGTATCGGGATACTTATCGGCGGTATAAGGAGTATGTGGATCTGTTTTTGGCTCCTGCGACTTATGATATGCCCAAGCCTGCGATTGAGCAGGTGGTTAAGCTTCATTCGAAGCCGTTGGGGCAGGAGATTAGTGCGCTTTCTGAGAAGAAGCCGATTGATATTATTCATGGGGTATTTGAGAACAATCAGGTGAGGGCTTTGATGCTTTATGCCACGTGTATGTGGGGGTTGGATTATGATTTGGAGGGGTTGGGGTATTTGGTTCCATTGATGGTGAATCGGGCTTCGAATTATCGTCTTTGTGTGGGGGGTTCTCATCATATGGCTCATTTGATGTATAAGTTTTTTTACAGGCATGGGGGTAGGTTATTGGGGAGTCAGGTGATCAAGAGGATTATTGTGGAGGGTGGGGTGGCCAAGGGGGTGGAGTTGGAGGATGGGACGGTTTATGAGGCCACCAAGTTTGTGGCTTCGAGTATTGATCCTTATCAGACCTTTTTGAAGTATGTGGGGGAGGGGAATCTTCCCAAGGAGCTTGCCATACGGGTGAAGGATTGGAAGTGGGAGAGGTGGTCTCTTTTTGATGTTCATTTAGCGCTTTTTAATGCGCCTCAGTTTAAGGGGGCTTCATCGAATCCGGATTTGAACAGGGCCTTTATTTATGTGGTGGGGTTTGAGACGGAGGAGGATTTGATTGGGCATTTTAAGGCCTTAAAGAATGGGGAGATTAAGACCTCTGGGTTTAACTGTTGTTTTCCGACCCTTTTTGATCCATCGGAGGCACCTTCGGGGAGGCATACGGGTTTGATTTCGGAGCATGCTCCTTATCGGTTGAAGGATGGGGGTGCTGAGAGGTGGTATCAGATTCGTCAGGGGCATGCGGGGGAGTTATTGGAGAGGTTGAGGGGTTATGCGCCGAATATGACGGAGGACAATATTCTTTGGACTTATATTGCGACGCCTTTGGATATTGAGAATAAGTTTTCGGATATGGTGGAGGGGTCGATTAAGCAGGGGGGATATTATCCTTTGCAGATGGGGTATTTGAGGCCGAATGAGCTTTGTTCTCAGTATGCGACGCCGATTAAGAATCTTTATGTGTGTGGGGCTTCGACATTTCCTGGGGGTTTGGTGACTTATGGGGCGGGTTATAATGCGGCCAATCGGATTGCGCAGGATTTGGGGCTTAGGAAGTGGTGGAGGGAGCCTGAGATTGTGGCCAGGGCCAAGGCAGAGGGTTTATTATAGGGGATGATAGGAGGTTTGGAGATGAAGGTGAATTCGACGGGGTTGGGGCAGACGACGATGGTGGCTTCGTTTACGAAGATTTTTAGGGATCCTGAGGCTGGGGAGACCCTAAAGCTTAGGATTGAGTCTTCGGAGCCTATTCATTGGGTGATTACAGCGACTCTGGAGGGGGTGGATTTGAGGAATTTTTTAAGGCTTCTGATGAAGCCTTCGATTCTTTATTATGCGATTTTGTTGATGTTAAAGAAAAAAAGATAGGGAGGGTATATGGCAGATGCGAGTTATGATGCGATTGTAGTGGGTGGAGGACATCATGGGACGATCATTGCTTGTTATTTACAGCAGGCGGGTTTAAGGACGGTGATTTTTGAGCGTCAGCATGAGTTGGGGGGAGGGGCGTGTGGGGAGGAGCTTCCGTTGCCAGGTTTTTTGCAGAACACGTGTGCACATTTTACGCGGTTTTGGGCTCATCCTGCATATACGGATTTTAATTTGAGGGAGTATGGGCTTAGTTATATTTTTCCTGATCAGAATGAGGGGATGGTATATCCGGATGGGACGTGTTATGTGGGGTATTCGGCGTTTCGGGTGGATCCGGAGACGGGCAAGGAGCAGTATTCTGAGGAGAATGTGAAGCGGACGTATCATGAGATTGCTCGGTTTTCGAAGGTGGATGCGGAGACGTATTTGGAGTTATTGGGGAAGTATCAGAGGAAGTGGAGGGCGGCGTTTCGGGAGTATCGGTATAGTCCACCTACGCCTTGGGGTGTGAAGAATGCGTTGGAGAGGCTTTGTGATGATCCTGTGGATGGGATTGATCCAGTCTATCAGTTCATGACTGGCACCCAGATTGCCATGGACCTATTCGAAAGCCCTGAACTCCAATGCCTATTCATGAGGGCGATTGAAACTTCAACCGGTTGCTTCCCAGGGGATGTGATTGGTCTTTATGTATTTGTTCATGTGATTGGGTTGACGCTTTCGTTTGAGTCTGCGTCGATTGTGGTTGGGGGGACGCATACGATCACGCATGCGCTTCAGAGGGCGTTTAGTGCGATGGGGGGGGAGTTTTGTGTGGAGTCAGAGGTGGACAAGGTGATTGTGGAGAATGGGAGGGCCAGGGGGGT
>CAZFDM010000138.1:0-13246 GCA_964517975.1 uncultured Syntrophaceae bacterium | reverse complement strand
ACTATAGTCCTTTGCCCTTTGGAGATCAACCTGGTTGAAGGAGAGGGCCTTTTGTCCTCTTCCTACAAGGTTTTTATATTCTGTCAAAGAACGATTTAGGTATTGTCGGGCAATCTCATTGAGATTGTGGTTGTGTTTGGTGGGGTGGAGGAGGTAAGAAGCAATCATCGTATCAAAACAGATTCCTTTCAGATGGACACCATATTTTTTTAGGACGATCCATTCGTATTTGATGTTCTGCCCAACCTTTTTCAGCCTTTCGTCTTCAAGAAGAGGTTTGATCTGTTCCAAGACCCAGGAAAGGGGGAGTTGTTCGAGGTCTTTGGCCCGGTGGGATAGAGGAATGTAGAAGGCCTGAAGAGGGTTGTGGGAGAGGCTGATTCCGACCAGATCAGCCCACATCGGATAAGGGGAAGTGGTTTCCAAATCGATTGAAAATACCTTCGTCCTCTTTAGGTCCTCCAAAAGGGAGAACAGTTGATCCTGATTCGTAACCAGTCGGTAGTCCTTGGTCTCATTCGGGCTGGATGCCTCTATTTCCTGGGGAAGGTCCTTAAGAAGTTTATTGAACTCAAGTTCCCTAAAGATCTCCCTTAGGGTTTTTACATCAGGAGGGTGAAGGGAGAAATCTTTCAGTTGATAATGGATTGGAGCCTTCGTATCGATGGTTGCCAACCTCTGGCTGAGACGGGCCAGTTCGCCATGGGTTTCTAATCTTTCTTTCAATTTCTTCCTCTCGAGTTGGTCAAGATGGGTAAGGAGGTTTTCAATGGTGTCAAACCTTTTGATCAATTCGATGGCGGTCTTTTCACCAATGCCTGGGACCCCTGGAATGTTATCGATCGCATCTCCAGCCAACCCCATCACCTCCACGACCTGTTCAGGTCTTACGCCAAACCGTTCGATCACCTCCTGGACCCCATACCGCTTCTCCTTCATGGTATCAAAGACTTGAATATGTTCATTCACAAGTTGGAGGATATCCTTATCTCCTGTGATGATCACCACATCCACTTCGGACTCCACTCCTTTGGCTACTGTTCCAATAAGGTCGTCAGCCTCAAATCCATCTCGCTCTAATGTTGCGATTCGATACCCTTCAATAATTTTCCTAATATAGGGGAGTTGGGGAACCAACCCTTCAGGCATGGCTGGCCGGTTGGCCTTATACTCTTTGTAAACTTCACTCCGAAAGGTGGGGGCCTTCGAATCAAAGGCCACCGCGAGGTAGTCGGGTCGATGGTCCTTAAGGACCTTAAGAAGCATCTGGGTGAACCCGTAAATGGCATTGGTGGGAAGCCCCTTTGAATTGGAGAGATGTCCAATCGCATAGAAGGCACGAAAGATATAGGAGGAACCGTCGATTAAAAAGAGTTTTGCTCGGTTTGACATAAAATCACATTCAGGCTGTTCTATAAAAATAAAAGTCGTTGGGTTGGGGGTTAGACGATATTTGTATAAACTCTATTCCCCCCGGAGTGTTTGGCCACATATAAGGCATCGTCTGCAGATTTGACAAATCCCTCTAAGTCGAATTGTTCTCGATATTCTGAAAGACCGATGCTCACCGTAATTTTTTGAAATCCAGCCTGTTCAATGGAGGTCCGAATTCGCTCGGCGATCGCAAGCCCCTGCTCAATGGTGGCCCCTATCAGGAGGACAGCAAATTCATCTCCCCCATAGCGATATCCTGAGTCCACATTGGCCCGGATAGAGTGTCTGACCACTTCCCCGATCCTTCTTAGTACCTTATCCCCCTCCAGATGGCCAAACAAATCATTATATCTTTTGAAATTGTCCACATCGAACATCAGGAGTGATAGGGAGGTATTCTGTCGCTTTCTCCGAGCCAGTTCTGCCTCCAAGGTCTTAAAGAAGTGGCGATGGTTAAATAGGCCAGTAAGGTCATCGGTGATGGAGAGACGTTTGACCTCCTCTTCCAGTTTTTCCTTCTCTTTTAAGGTGTGGTATTTCTCCAGACATTGGTTGACGATATGGATCAGGTGCTCATTTTCGAATGGTTTCTTGATAAAGTCTGTCGCTCCTTCCTTTAGGGCCTGGATGGCATTGTCAACGGTGGCAAAGGCAGTTAGGATCACGACCGATTGGAGGGGATTGGTTTTTCGAATCCTTCTTAGGGCTTCGTTTCCGTCTATGCCTGGAAGGTTGATGTCCATCAGAACCACCTCAGGCATCTCGGTTTCTGCCTTCAACACTCCCTCCTCACCGGTGGAAGCAAGGATGACCTCATAGCCTTCAAATTGAAGAAGTTTTTTAAGAATCTCCAAGGTATCAGGGGCATCATCAACAATTAAGACCTTCCCCTTTTTTTCATCAGGATTCAGAGGGTTTTTCATTTCCCTTCTCCATCAAGGCAGGGAGCGTGAAATAGAAGGTAGCCCCCTTCCCCCATTGAGAGGCTACCCATATCTTTCCTCCTTGTTCTTCGATCAGTCGTTTTGTGATGGCAAGCCCCAATCCTGTCCCTCCATGTTTTCCCGTTTCAACCTGATAGAATTCTTCAAAGATCTTCTCCTGCTCACCGTCTGGAATGCCCATGCCCGTATCCTGAATTTCAAGGAGGACAAATTCATCTTTTCGGCTTGCCCTGATCTTCACCTGACCTCCATCAGAGGTAAATTTGAAGGCATTGGAAAGGAGGTTGACAAAGATATCATGGAGACCATTTCGATCCGCATAGACAAAAAGGGAATCGGGGATGTCAACCTCCACAGCGATCTTTTTTTCTATAGGTTTGACTTCGTTGATATAACTGCCAATCACCTCAGAGAGAAAGATCTGCTCTTGGGAGAGAAGGAGGCGGCCCGATTTGATTCGGGAAAAATCCAGCATATGATCCATTCTCATCTGAATTCGGTTCGTGTTCCTTTGGATGGTAATGAGATAGGGTTTTAAATGTTCGGGGATTCTTCCCTCCTTTTCAGAAAGGACGAAGTCAATGTTAGATTTTATAGCAGTGAGAGGGGTCTTGAGTTCATGGGAGGCAATCCCTATGAATTTCATTTTGGTCTCGTCCATCTCTTTTAGTTCACGATTGACCATCTCCAATTCCCTCTTCGCATTTTGAAGGTCTTCAAGCATCTCCAGGGTGGAGACCCTGGCTCGGTTCAATTCATCAACATACTGCTCCAATTGGCGTGTTCTCTCCTCGACCTTTTTCTCAAGGTCCTGCCTCGATTCCTTCAATTGGAGGGTCATCTGGTTAAAGGCCCTGGCCAGATCTCCGATTTCATCCCTTGAACGTATATCAACACTGTGAGCCAATTCCCCCCTGGCTACTCTCTCCGTAGCCATCGACAGTTTTTCGATGGGGAGAAGTAGAATTCGGGTCAGAATGATGGTGAATAGGATTCCTACCCCGATAATGCTCATGGTCACCAACAGGATATCTCGTTTCATCCCGTAGACCCTGCCCTCCAGTTTTTGAAGAGAGAGTCCGATTTGAATCATTCCTATGAGATTACCTTCTTTGGATCGAAGAGGTTGTGAGATGTGATGGGTGTGTTCTAAGAAATTTGATGTCGAGAGAGCCCCTGGTTTCCTTGCACTTGCCAGTTCTTCTCCTGAGGCATTCATAAGAATGCATTGGACGACCCCCTCATCTTGGATGACCCTTTCGGCTATTCGTTGGAGAGTGGCTCGATCCTCTAAGTCTGACGGGTGCTGGATGAAAAGCCCAAAGATATTGGCCAATGATTTTCCATGGGCCTCAAGATTCTCATGGAGGAGGGTGATCTCCCTTGCCACAAAAAAATAACCAAATGCCGCTGAGCTCACCAAAACCAGAAAGAACATGGCCAAGATGAATTTGAAGGTCAGGCTGATTCGAAAACGAAAGAGTTTTTTAAACCGGCTCATAGATACAATAAGGCTCCTCTTCCATGTAATCTCCGGAGTGTTCGTAAGCCCTTGCCCGACACCCACCACAGACTTTTCTAAACTCACATCTTCCACATTTTCCCTTGTAACCATCTGCGTTTCGAAGATTGTTAAAGATATCGGAATGCTCCCAGATCTCCTGAAAAGGTTTTTCTCTCACATTTCCACAGTCCAATTCAAGATAACCACAGGGTTGAACCTGTCCCTGATGGGAGATGAAGCAGAAGGATATCCCTCCAAGGCACCCACGGGTCGTGGCATCAAGACCATGGGTTTGAAAGGTAATCTTCTTCCCCTCTTTCTTGGCCTGCTGCCGAAGGATGCGATAGTAGTGAGGAGCACAGGTTGCCTTAAGCTGGAGGGGTACCTTTTCCCTCTGCTCATAAAACCAGTGGAGGGTTCGTTCATAATCCTGAGCGGTGATCGCCTGATCTTTAAGCTCTCTTCCCCTTCCGGTTGGAACAAGGAGAAAGATGTGATGGGCCACCGCACCCAGATCGACGGCAAGCCGGAGAATATCACTCAAAAGATGGAGGTTGGCCTGGGTGATGGTCGTATTGATCTGGAATTCGAGGCCTTCCCTCTTTGCCATTTCAATTCCTCGAATCGAGCCCTCAAAGGAGCCCTCCGTTTTTCGAAAAGCATTGTGGGTCTTGGCATCAGCCCCATCCAGACTGATGCTGATTCTCTGAATTCCAGATTCTTTAATCCTTTTGGCTACCGTTTCTGTAATCAACGTGCCATTTGTGGCCATCACCATACGGAGTCCTCTCTCTGTTCCATACCTGGCGAGTTCAAAGATATCAGGCCGTAACAAAGGTTCTCCTCCAGTCATAATGATGATGGGTTTACTAAACGAGGAAATCTCGTCCATCACTCTTAGGACCTCCTCTCGGGTTAACTCATTGGGGTAAGGGCCCATCTCTGAAGAGGCCCGACAGTGGCTACAAGAGAGATTGCAACTCCGTGTCAACTCCCATGCGATCATCCTCAATGGATGCCGATCAGGTTGGCGTTCAGAGTTTGGGGTTTTTAATTCTTGGTTTTTTATTTTTAACTCACCCTTCATCACTTATAACTTTAAACTAATTTTTTGGCTACCTCTTTCGCAAAGTAAGTGAGTATCAGGTCCGCCCCTGCCCTTTTGATTGAGGTCAGGGACTCCAACATCACCTGCTCTCCATCTACCCACCCCAACGTTGAGGCGGCCTTGATCAAAGCAAATTCACCGCTCACATTGTATGCAGCCACAGGGATGTTAAAGGTCTGCTTCACACGATAAATGATGTCTAAATAGGGAAGGGCAGGTTTGACCATGATGATATCCGCTCCTTCCTCGATATCAAGCCGAACCTCTCTGAGTGCCTCATTCGCATTGGCAGGGTCCATCTGATAGGATTTACGGTCTCCAAATTGGGGCTTCGATTCTGCAGCCACCCGGAAGGGTCCATAAAAACTGGAGGCATATTTTGCAGAGTAGGCCAAAATGGGGATATCCTCATAACCATTTTCGTCAAGGATTTTCCGAATGGCACCCACCCTTCCATCCATCATATCCGAAGGGGCAACCATGTCTGCTCCTGCCTGAACATGAGAGAGCGCCTGGTGGGCTAAAAGGTCAAGGGTTTCGTCATTAAGAATCTTCCCATCCCTTACCAATCCACAATGTCCATGACTGGTATATTCACAGAGGCAGACATCCGTGATGATGAGGATGCCATCCACCCTCTCCTTAAGCGTTTTGATGGCCCTCTGAATGATCCCATCCTCTGCATAGGCTTCTGATCCAACCTCGTCCTTCTTCTCCGGGATACCAAAAAGAATCACACCCGGAATGCCTAAGGATTTAGCCTCTGCCACCTCTTTGACCAGAAGGTCGATGGAGAGTTGAAAGTGGCCTGGCATGGATGAGATGGGATTCTTAATCCTTTTCCCTGGCCGGACGAAGAGAGGTAAGATTAGGTTTTGGGTTGAAAGATGGGTTTCTCGAATCAAACTACGAAACAACTCGGTTTTCCGCAATCTCCTTGGCCTATACTGGGGATATCGCATCGATGACTCCTTTACCATGGTTTATAATTTTAGATATCTTATTTTAACAATTTTCAGGCCTGCTTGTCTACAAAGGCTTTTAAGAGGAGTTTTGCGCTTGCAAAATTAGATGGGTTTGATATGTTATCCAGGTGGAGGAACCTTAACCCTCAATTCATAAAAAGATTCTTAGAGGAGGACGTATTGTGTCTAAAACCATCCTGGCAGGGGATATTGGAGGAACAAAAACCCGAATCGGTATCTATCTGGTGACAAAGGAGCTTCACTATCGAACCCTTTTTGAGAAAATCTTTCCAAGTAGAATCTACAATGGATTGGAAGAGATTCTTTCTCAATGTCTTGAGAAGGATCGAAAGATTGATGTTGCCTGTTTTGGAGTGGCCGCTCCGATCACAGGCAATCAGGTAAGACTGACCAATCTTCCATGGGTCATCGATATAAACCATCTAAAAAGGAAACTGAGGTTAAAAAAATTATCGGTGATTAATGACCTGGTTGCCAATGCCTATGGACTCAGGATGTTAAAAAGGAATGACTTTGTAATCCTGAATAAAGGTAAGAGGAGGCAAGGAAATGCGGCCATCATATCTGCAGGCACAGGCCTTGGTGAGGCGATCCTTTTCTGGGACGGAAAACAGTATCTTCCTTCGCCATCTGAAGGCGGCCATGTGGAGTTTGGTCCAAAGAACCCTTTAGAAATGGAGTTATTAGAATATCTTTTAAAAAGTTTCGATCATGTGAGTTATGAGCGTATCTTAACAGGAGAAGGATTATTTCGCATCTATCAATTCTTAAGGGATCTGAAGAAAACAGAGGAGGATTCACCCTGGCTTATCGAAAAGATGAAGAGGGAGGACCCTGCCTCTGTCATCTCTCAGTCTGCCCGTGATAAGAAGAGTAAGCGATGCGTACTGGCTTTAGATCTCTTTTCTTCCATTTATGGTTCAGAGGCTGGAAACCTTGCCCTTAAGGCGATGGCCATTGGAGGAATCTATATTGGAGGAGGCATCGCACCAAGAATCCTTTGGAAGCTAAAGGAGGGAGGGTTTATGGAGGCTTTCAAGGATAAAGGTCGTTATTCGAAGATGATGGAGGAAATCCCTGTCAAGGTGATCCTAAATGAGAGGGCCGCCCTTTTGGGAGCTCTTTCACATGCAATGGATCTTTTAAGATAAGGAGAAGAATCGATCTCAACATTCATCACCAGGGTTCTTTATGACTCTGTCACCTCTTGGTTAAAAGGAGGAGGTTTGTCCTCCCACAGCAGGAGGGGATCACCGGTTAATTTTCCAAGCAAGACTTGTTTATCCTTTGTGATTCTTGTATTCTATTCCTATGGATTGGATGAATCACTTTCTAAACCCTTTGATGTCGGTTAAGGTGCTTTTACCCTTTATTCCTCTTTTTGTGGCCTTTGATGTGTTGGGGATCCTACCCCTCTTCGTCTCCTTCACCTCAGAGATGACACAGCCTGAGCGAAGGAGGGTACTTCGCCAATCCACCCTCACTGCCTTTTTGGTGAGCGTTGGTTTCCTGGTGGCGGGGAAG
The DNA here is from genome assembly GCA_964517975.1 of uncultured Syntrophaceae bacterium. Lineage (GTDB taxonomy): Bacteria > Desulfobacterota > BSN033 > BSN033 > UBA1163 > JBBIRM01. The sequence goes on along the minus strand of CAZFDM010000138.1, from coordinate 5,746 downwards.
TTTGTCTTTTCACTTCTGGGAATATCGGTTTCAGATTTTAAGATTGCAGGTGGAATTCTGCTCTTCATCATAGCCATTGTGGAATTAATCTTTCCTGAAAGAACCCGTACCTTTCCAAAAGAAACCATTGGGGTTGTCCCCATCGGGATTCCGCTAATTGTCGGTCCTGCTGTCCTCACCCTACTTCTTGTGATTGTTGATACCTATGGCTCTATCCCGACCATCCTCTGCCTCATCCTTAACCTGCTTCTCGTCTGGTTCGTCTTCAGTCAATCTCATTGGATCATGCGGATTTTGAAAGAGGGAGGAGCCAAAGGGGTTGCAAAGGTCTCCTCACTCCTGTTGGCAGCCTTTGCGATGATGATGATTCGCCTTGGGATTCAAGAGTGGTTCAATATGATGAAGTAAACTCCATTAAAGATTTCTTTAAAATAAACAACCCTCCAGATAAGATGAGGGAAATTCGATGACTAATAAAGAGAGACGAAAGACGAAGATTATCTGTACCATTGGTCCGGCAAGCGAATCCCCAGAGATTCTGGAAGCCCTGGTTCGATATGGGATGAATGTGGCCAGGCTCAATTTTTCCTACGGAACTCATGAGCAACATCAGCGAAAGATCGAATCCCTTAGGCAGATTGCCGAACGATTAAAAGAACCTTTGGCCATTTTTCAGGATTTATCAGGGCCCAAAATAAGGGTGGGAAAGGTAAAACCAGGAGGGGTTGAACTGAAAAGGGGAAGCAGATTTGTTCTGACCAATCGTGAGATCATGGGTGACGAAGGAGGGGTATCGATCACTTATCCCTCTCTCCCCAGTGAAGTAAACCCTGGGGATAGAATCCTTCTTTCGGATGGGACCATCGAATTACAAGTTCTCAATAGTAGTAAGGAAGAGGTCCAATGCCAGGTGATGGTTGGAGGAGTGTTGACCTCTCATAATGGAATGAATTTTCCTGGAGGGAGGATTCGAGCTTCAGCCTTTACCGAGAAAGATCACGAGGATCTCCTTTTCGGGATTAAGAAGGGAGTGGACTTCATTGGTCTTTCCTATGTTAGAGAGGCCTCTGATATCGAAAGGGTAAAGAAGGTCTTAAAGGAGTATTCAGCCGATATTCCCGTGATTGCCAAGATTGAAAGGAGAGAGGCCTTAGAGAATATCGATGAAATTATTTCTATTTCCAATGGGATCATGATTGCAAGGGGAGATCTTGGGGTTGAGACACCGATCGAAAGGATTTCTAATATCCAGAAAATGTTAATCCGAAAGGCCAATGCCTCTGGAAAACCTGTGGTTACAGCCACCCAGATGTTAAGGTCCATGGTGGATCACACCCAGCCCACAAGGGCTGAGGTGACGGATGTGGTCAATGCCATTTATGATGGAACCGATGCAGTGATGCTTTCAGAGGAGACAGCAAGGGGGAGATTTCCTGTTGAAGCCCTTCAAATGATGGCAAAGATTGCTCAGACAGCGGAGGAGGAGTTTCCTCATGATCAATTTTTAAAAAGGGAGACAGGGGTAGAGACAGATCTACCCCAGGCCATCAGCCATGTTGCCTCCCTTTTGGCCAGGGGGGTAGGGGCGGTTGCCATTGTGACTCCTACCGAATCAGGAAGTACAGCACGTTGGGTTTCAAGGCTTAGACCGAGACAGCCGATTCTTGCTTTGAGCCGTCACCTTTCAACGGTTAGAAGGCTTAGTCTTTACTGGGGAGTCTATCCTCTTCTTGTTCCAGATTGGAAGGACACGGATGATATGTTAGAGAGGTCCAAAAGGATTCCAAAAGAGTTAGGGATTGCTTCAGAAGGGGATAGGATTGTCATCATTGCAGGGGTACCCATCAGTATCCCGGGCACCACCAACCTCATTAAAGTTGAGGTTGTGGAGTAAAGACCCCTTTGGCAGAAATGGGAATGGATCGATGAAGCTTGGTACTAAGTTAACCGTTTACCTCATTCTGATCATCACGATTGTTCTCTCAGGGTATGGATATTTCCATGTCATGTCGCGTCGTGACATCCTGACCCGAAAAATGAAGGCAGAGGTTCGAAGCATCGGTCAAACCCTACGGGTATCACTTGAAAAAATATCCCTTCCCAGGGAGATGGAGTTTGTTCAAGAACTGATTGATGCAGTAGAAGAGGAAGAAAAGACCCTGGGCGTTATCGTCTACCACCACCCTAAAGGAATCATCTTTAAATCTCGTTCATTGGAAGGGGAAATAGATCCTTACTTGGGATTCATTCAAAAGGCCATAGAGGATGATCTTCCAAAAGGTGAATTTGGGGTTTATAAAAAGACTTCTGTTTATTCATATTCCTTTCCCCTAAAAGATCGGAAGGGTCGAAACATTGGAGGGGTCTCCATCCTTCAAAATGCTTCTTTTGTAGAAAGGGAGATTAAGAAGGCAGAGCGTGATATTTTTCTTACCATATTTATCCTCATTGGGGGAACCGTGACGTTTATTCTATTAGGTACAAGGAAGTGGTTTACTCAGCCCGTTTCCCAATTGATGGAGGCGATCAAAGAACTGGCCAAGGGCAATCTCAACACCCAAATTAATTTAAAAAGAGGAGACGAACTTTCCCAACTGGCAGATGCATTTAATCAGATGGCCATTGATTTGAAGAAGGCTCAACAACAAATTATTCAGGGGGCCGAAGCCAGACTGGAATTAGAAAGGACACTTCGGCAGTCTGAAAAATTAGCTACCATTGGGCAATTGGCCTCTGGGTTGGCTCATGAGATTGGAACCCCTCTAAATATTATTACAGGGAGGATCGAACTGAGTAAAAGAAGGATTGGAGATAGCGAGGTTCAAAAGAATTTGGATATTATTAACCTACAAACAGAGAAAATCACAAAGATTATTCAACAGCTCCTTGGTTATGTAAGAAAAAAGAAGGCCGAGCAACAGCCTGTAAACCTCATTGATATTTTGGAGGAGAGCCTTAGGTTTCTTAGCCATCAGATTCAAAGGCAAAAGGTAAGGGTAGTTAAGGCCTTTGAGGAAAACCTTCCTCCTGTGATTGGCGATCGAGATCAACTCCAGCAAGTTTTCCTAAACTTGATACTAAATGCACTTCAGGCAATGACCCAAGAGGGAATACTTCATCTCTCTGCCTCCTTGAAACAAATTTCAAAAGAGGGACTTAGAGATGGTAACCAACAATACATTGAGATCGGTGTAAGGGATTCAGGCGTTGGAATGGAGAGGGAAGTCATAGAAAATATTTTTACTCCTTTCTTCACCACCAAGACTTCTGGAAGTGGTTTAGGTTTGATGGTGGCGCAGGGGATCATTCAAGACCATGAAGGTTGGATTAATGTGGAGAGTGAAAAAGGGAAAGGGTCTATCTTCAAAGTCTATCTTCCCGCTTATGAAGAGGGAAAGGGTGAGGATAAAAGATGAGAGAAGCAAGACACAGAATTTTGGTAATTGATGATGATATGGAGATGTGTGGACTTCTTTCGGATTTGCTTGCAGGAGAAGGATTCTATGTCATCCCGATGAGTGATAGTCTCGAAGCCTCCAAGTTACTGAAAAGAGAGGAATTTGATCTTATTATTACCGATTTAAAAATGAAGGGGTTAAAAGGTCTTGATCTCCTTGAGGAGGCTAATAGAGTAGCTCCCCTGACACCAGTGATTATCATCACAGCCTTTGGGACGATTGAATCTGCGATTAAAGCGATGAAAATGGGTGCTTATGATTACATCACCAAACCCTTTCAGATGGATGAACTTCTCTTGACTGTCAATAAGGCCCTTGAGACCCGTCTTTTAAAAAAAGAGGTTTTTCGATTAAGAAAGGAGATTGAATCCCGATACGATTTCCACCAACTCATTGGAAAAAGCCCTTCGATGCAAAAGATTTATGACCTCATTGAAAGAATTAGCGACAGTTCAAGCAACGTCCTTATTACTGGGGAAAGTGGAACAGGTAAGGAGTTGGTTGCAAAGGCTATTCATTATAACGGGGTGCGAAAGGAAGGTTCCTTTGTCCCCATTAATTGTGCAGCAATTCCGGAGACCCTTCTGGAGAGCGAGTTGTTCGGATATAAGAAAGGTGCCTTTACCGATGCCAAATCAGATAAAAAAGGGCTTATTTTTGAAGCCCATGAAGGGACACTCTTCTTAGATGAGATTACAGAAATGCCCCTTTCCCTTCAAGCCAAATTGCTAAGAGTCATCGAGACTCGCGAGGTTCGTCCCTTGGGAGATACCAGTGCCTATTCTGTGGATGTGAGAATCATTTCCACATCCAATCGAGATATCGAATCTTTGATCCAGCAAGGGAAATTCCGGGAAGATCTTTATTACCGATTAAAAGTCATCGATATTGAGATGCCTCCTCTTCGTGAACGAAAAGAGGATGTTCCCCTTCTAATTCAAAATTTTATCAATAAATTCAGCCAGGAGTTTAAAAAGAGGATATCTGGAGTTTCTGAAGAAGCCCTGAAGTTGTTATTAAATCATTCATGGCCTGGAAATGTAAGAGAACTGGAAAATGTCATCCAACGGGCCATCACCCTAAGCCAGCATGAAGAGATTCTTCCAGAGGATCTGCCTTCTGCACTCCTCCAGAGGGAAGAAGAGAACCTCTTTGCGAAAGCAATGGAGAAGAAGTTTACCCTAAATCAATTAGAAAAAGAGTATATCAAGAGGGTTCTCCTTAATACAGGAGGGAATAAGTCCAAGGCAGCTGAAATCCTTGGCCTCGATCGAAAGACCCTCTACCGAAAACTCCAAGAACTGTAAGCAAGAGATCTTCTTCAAATTCTTTTAAATTCCATAACCAATTCAAATAGTTGGTGGTTAATTATAAAAATACTATTAAAATGGGTCAATTAGATAACAGCCCGAATAAAATAGTAACCCATTAGCCCTGACGACCCTAATTTTAAGACCATCCCGAGAAGAGATCCAACCATGATTCCCCAACCTGCTTTTAACGCCTGCCCCTTTTTTCTTGAGACCAACCCCTCCACCAATACCGCACCGATCAAAGCCCCAAGAATCATCCCAAAAGGGGAGAAAAAGGCCCCCAAGATCATCCCTCCTAAAGAGCCGTAGATTCCCCATTTAGAGGTTCCATATCTCTTAGCGCTCATTAAAGGGAGGAAATAATCAATCCCTGTGACGGCTATGGTGATCCCCGACAAAATAATAATGAGCGAAGGCGTCAGGGGAGGTGAAAAATTTCGAAGAAGGGCATAGAGAAAGAGTCCAATAAAACTCAGGGGTGGACCTGGGAGGATTGGGAGCACACTCCCTATAAAACCCAAGAGTATGAGAAGAGTTCCTACCGTGAGCCCAATATAGTCAAGCATTCTTATTTTTCTTCTCCCTTCTTTTTGATAACAAAAACAACTTTTTTTCCCCACTCCCTGATATGCCCCAAAAACTCGCGTTCACTCTATCCCCTCCCCCTTTCGATGGGGGAGGGTAAGGGTGGGGGTGACAGAATAAAGACCGTTTGCTCCCCCTTCCCTTCATCCCCTCCCACGGCGGGGAGGGGGGTTGTTTATTTTACATTTCTGAAAATGTGAGAGATAAACTCTCAGATATTTATCTGCAAGAATTTAAAACAAAAATTATCCTGAAACCTGCATGAAAATGTCATTCCCGTGAAAACGGGAATCCAGAAATATTTTGAAAAACCTGGATTCCTGCCTCCGCAGGAATGACAAATTAGAAGGTTTTAAAAACCTAATTAAAAAGTAGGTTTTTGGCGGAGCC
>CAZFDM010000137.1:0-5275 GCA_964517975.1 uncultured Syntrophaceae bacterium | reverse complement strand
GGCCATTATCGATCATCCTATGGAAGAGGCGATGGAGGCCATCGGAGGGACCGGAGATACACTGACCGGGATCATAGCGGCACTTATTTCCTCAGACATAGAATTGCCTCAAGCGGCGATTTTGTCTGCACGGGTTAATAGACTTGCTGGATCTTATGCCCATCCTTCTCCTGGAACTCAGGTAAGCGAAATTATCCCACACATCCCCAAAGCACTTGAGGATATACTCAAAGAACGAAGAGAGTTGATTCAATGAAAGATCGTCGCATTACTATGGATATGACTGTTCTGGAGGTCATCGACCGTTATCGAAATACCGAGTCTGTTTTCAAAAAATACGACGAACAAGCTGGTGTCTGTATCTGTTGCCAATCTCTTTTTGAAACAATTGGAGAGGTGGCCACGAAATATCGTTTAAATCTTGACCAATTCCTTTTGGACTTAGAAGATGCCATTTGCCCTGAGCTTCACCTTCATCCTTAATTAATTTCATTCGTATTATGAAACTCGGCTAATTTAATGAAAGGAGAGAATCCATGAAAGAGATTGATTGTAGGGGATTGGCGTGTCCGCAACCTGTGCTCACAACAAAAAAGGCATTGGAAGAAGGGCAGGAAGAGTTAATAGTTGTCGTCGATAATATAGCCGCTCGGGACAATGTGGAGCGGTTCGCTAAAAGTCAGGGGGCAACCGTCCAGGTTGAGAAGAGAGGAAATGACTTCCTCCTCTACATCAAGAAAAAAAACACTTACGAGATAACCGAATCAGCTCAAAAAGTTGAGAAGGTAGTTGTCTATATTAATTCAAATGTGATGGGGATGGGAGATGAAGCATTGGGTGTTATCCTCATGAGGTCTTTTTTGAAAACTCTATTGGATTTGAAACCCGTTCCCTCAAAGTTGATCTTTGTTAATTCTGGGATTCGATTAACCACCGAAGGTTCTGAGGTTCTCGACTCACTGAAGGCCTTAGTCGATAAAGGTGTTGAGATCCTTTCTTGCGGGACGTGTTTGGATTTTTACGGCCTTAAAGAAAAACTGAGAATCGGGATCATTTCCAATATGTATGATATTGCCCAATCCTTGCTTGAGGCCGATCGTTTGATTAGGCCTTAAAGATGTCTAAACAAACAATTTATGTCTCTTAGACCGGAGATAGAAGTCCGCAATAAAATTTAAGGGTTTCTTGGCCTGTTGGAAATTTTCATGGAGGGCCCAGAACACCTCCGATAAATTGAGATCTTTGGCTGACTTATGCTCAGCAGCCAATTTATAAAACCTTCGGCCCTCTTTTTCATATTCATCTGGGCTGATCCTTAGTTTCCCTCTAAAGTTAGGCCTAATCTGCCCTGATAAGGGATAACGATATTCCCGCTCCGCATAGTCAGGGAATATCCCTAAGATAAAAAGACAGATGTCTGCAATCTTCTTATAAAAAGCAAGCCGATGTTCATCTTCTATTACTTCGCATAATTCCATAAGGCTAAAAATATCCAAATCATTGAATTGAATCTTTTCCCAATTTCCTTTTATGGTCTTAATCCAGACAATATAATTTTCTATTTTTGTAAATGACGAAAGCATATGAGCAAGGTAGTCGAGAAGGGATTCCCGATTTAATAGATCTACCACCTCTTTCGCATCAAAGACAGGGATCTTCATGGTACTCGTTTTTTCAAGAGTATAACTTACCCCCTTTAGTTCAATAGCTACCCTTCTTAGAAGGATTTCGAAAAATAGTATTGGTGAAATTTTTAAAAAAATCTCCTCGTCATGGATGATCCTCCTGAACACCTTTTCGTCAGTGATAAACGAGTTTCTGAACCCCTCATCCTCACGTATGATTTGTTTGAGCTTAATTTTATCGACGACTTCAGGGTGGACGGTCTCAATCAGGAAATCTAAATCTCCATCCGATAAATGAGCAGAAATCTTTCCCATCCCATACTCCTTTTAAATATAATTTTAAATCGTTATTTAAAAGGAGGCAACTCTCTCTTGAGAAAAGATCTTGGAAAAAAAATGACCCTCCGGAACCTGGTCATTTTCCTATCATCTCCTCAACTTCTTTTTTGCCCTCTTCCAATTCTTTTTTCTGTTCTTTATCCTCCATCAAGAGAAGAGCTTGGAATTCCCCCACATGGGTCTTTTCTTCTTTAGCAATATCTAAAAATATTCTCTTAATCCTCTCATTTTGGGTTAGGGCCGCCATTTGTTCATAAAGGTTGATGGCATCTAATTCGGCAATCAGGCCCACTCTTAAAATTTCTTTGTCAATGTCTTCTTTTTTTATTTTATCGAGATTGAACGGGATCTTAGAAAGCATAAAATTTACCTCCTTGATTATCAAAAATCCTAACTATCTGGGATAAATTCCTCTTCCTGATAAAAAAATCACCTACTTTGAAATTAATCCTTCTTCCAAAATAATCTCAGTCATCCATTTGGCTGCCTTCCCAACCACCTCAGGACAATAGATATCGTGGGCTCCGGCTTTGTGAAATTTCTCGTACTCTTGTGGGTCAGGAAGATAATAATATCGACCCAAGATCTTATTCTGTATATAGAAACAGATGACCGAACCAAATTCTTGGATAAATTTCTCTCGAAACTTTCTGGTGAGTTGATAGGTTTTATGCCGAATGCCCTCGGGATCAGAGAAATTGGTCCTCTCCCTACCCACCAATGACCCTAATACCAGAATAGCGCCCGTATAGGCTCCACATCCACCATCTCCCATCAGCCCTATACCTCCTGCCAAACTGGTGGCAGATTTAAATAGGAGATCATTTCTGATATCTAATGCATCTTGGAGGCCAGCGATCACACACTGTGCACAGCCTCTGTAGGTCCTTTCATATTCTTTCCCTAAATTATAGGCCTTTTCAGCCAACTCTGAAATCTTTGGTTTTTCCATATTCAACCCCTCCGCTTCAGGGATTATTCTTCACTGATCGCTTTTTCAGGACACTCTTCAATACAGGTTCCACAATCGACGCATTCCTCTGCATTCACGACGGCCTTTTCATTTTCTACCTTAATGGCCTCCACAGGACAAGCCTCCTCACAAGTACCACATCCTGTACACTTCTCTTGATCCACTATCACTGCCATAGTTCATCCTCCTTTCTAATTTTTTTGAGATCGATATTGATCTTCTCTTTCTATCCTTTTCTCTCCTTAATCCCCAAAGCCTCTCTTACCAGATTCTTTTCATATTCATAATCGACAACCCGCTGAATCATGATCTTTTGGGCCATTACTGGCCCTGCCCCATGCCAAGTGCCCACTCCATGTTGACCTGCAGTCCAGTTCTGAAGAAGCTTTGTCACCCTCATGATCTCTTCTGCAGATGCTTTTGAGCCAAATCCTAAGAACTCTTCGACGTATTCCCTTGTCTCAGGATTTTTCAGCTCTTTCAGAGAGGGAAGGGTAGCGATCAGACCTCCACCAATATCGCCGGCTAATGCCATCACACGCCAGAAGGCATTACAGATATTTAGTTTTGAGACATTTCCCATCAACTCATCTGGGAGAAACACCCCTGACCCTTCGGGTTCCTCCTTTCCAAGGTTGGCAGAGGCCAGCCCACAAGCCCTCCCCGTCTCACGGAGAACTACCATTTCCATTAATTCATCATGGATATGCTGAGCTTTTTCCAATCCTTTATACTCCTGAATCAGTTTACAGGCTCCGATCATCAAATTCATGAAACCAACCTTGCAAGTTCCTCCACAAGTCATTCGGTGAGTTTTCGCAAAGCGCTCAACCAGCTTAATCGAATAATCGGTCTCCCCGCAATGAAATACCCTCTCCCAAGGGACAAAGACATTGTCAAAGATGACCATCGAGGTTTCTCTTTGACCAAAGACTGGATTCCCCAGTTCATAGGGGTCATCAGCCATCTCTCTTTCTGCCGAGTACGGAGAGTATTGACAAATGTATGTAATTCCTTCCGTATCACTGGGAAGGGCAAAGGACAAGGCATAATCAGCCTCATCTTTTTTCTTTGCAGATTGGGGAAGAACAACGATTTCATTACTCGCATAGGCCCCGCTGATGTTGATCTTCGCCCCTCTTACTACAATCCCGTTTGATCTTTTCTCCACCATCTTCACTGAAAGATAAGGATCAGGCCAATCCAGAGCCCTTTTCTTTCGATCTCCTCTTGGCTCAGTAAGTGCCCCTGCTACAGCAAGATCCTGCTCCTGAACCATTTTGAGATATTGGATCAATCGACTATGATAGTCTGTTCCCAAGTTTTTATCCATCTCCCAGGTAGTGCTGGCAAGGGCATGAAAAGCATCCAGGCCTGGACAACGATAGATACAGGTCCCCAATCTTTCGGCCGTAAAGGTTCCGGCGAGTGCTTTAGCTACCAAGTCCTCTTTACTTTGACAGACATAGACATAACGATTCACTCGGTCATGAGTAAGCGGAGAAATGGCTGTCATGATCTCTTGATATTTAGGATCCAAAGCCCATTTATAGCTTGCCTTGTTTGCCTCTATCACCGTTTGAGTATTAGGGTTATCAAAAATATCGTTTACTTTCTTCCCGTTCATGAATATTTTTAGGTTTCTCCTTTTCTTTAAACTCCTCTCATACTGTTCCGGTGTGATTAGTGCCATTTCCTATCTCCTTTCACCGAGCACTCAGAAAATTAAATATTTTTTTAATAACATAAAGATGGAAGGTGGGCAATACTGATTACTCCAATGACGGGCCTAAGAGAAATATTGAGGAAGGATCAGAAACAAGGTTTGAAAAGTCTTGAATGGCTTTGATTAATAGGTCTCCAAGGTTATCTCTCCTTTCTTCCATTCTCCTCTCAATGATTCTTCCAAGAAAGGTTATGGAATGGGTGATCTCATCTCTATAATAAACTTTAAATTCCTCCCCCCTTTCACTTCTTAGAAGCGAACCCTTTCCCTTTGATTTTTCATAAATACAGCCTTCTCCAAATATTTCAGAAACGCAGAAATTGAAATTTTTGTATTTAAAGTAAAAACTGCATACCCGACCCCCAATGAGGCATTTTACGATCCTCTGACCCGAAGCCAACTTTATGAGGTCTCCTCTCCTCATTCGCCGTAATTCATTTCTTACCTTCATCACATCCATATTCACTTATTTTACCAAAGAGATTTCCCGGAGGGAAGTACTTTTTATCTTTTCCATAATCCGTAATCAAAAATTTTGATGATTTAAAAATAGGTTTATAGGTAGGGAGATTAAGAGATAAATTGGGATAAGAGATAAGAGGATTGGATTTT
>CAZFDM010000136.1:0-16596 GCA_964517975.1 uncultured Syntrophaceae bacterium | reverse complement strand
CGGTTTCATTATATCGATGAAGAAGTTCTAAGGCTTCCTTCCGTGTTGGAACCTTCTCTCGCATGCTTTAACCTCCCATCCTTATCAGGAACTTGGTCGCATCCTTTTTCTCAATTACCCCTCACCTTCTCAGCGGCGTGATAAAGAGGAAAAGACACTTGGGATTAAGTCTTTCAATATCATTTATCAATCGATTTGATTCTGAGTGAAATACAACAAGATGGTCAATGGTTTTGATTCTCATCCAATTAAGTTGAAATATACACCTTTTTTAAAATTTTTGGAAGTTAGAAGGTATTAAGGGTTGTTAACAATTAGTTTGGATTACATGAGCGATTTTAAGAGATAGAGAACCTTAAGGAGATGGACCCTAAAAACTAAAGAAGAGATGGAAGGGGGGACTTTAGGGTATTTTCATTCTTTATGCCCAAAACCTGATAAATTTAAGGAATAAAATTCTCCATTAACAACACCCAAACGGCTAAAAAATGAAATAAATAGCCGAATAGATTCGCCTTATAAAAACTGGAAAGGAGAAAGCGGGGAAAACCACAAAAAAGAATTCCCTCTTGACAAGGTAAAATAAATATGTTTAATTAATATTTCGAAAGGTCAAAAAATGAGAATCTTTTCTAATTTTTATTACTTTTATTTTAATAGGAGTCACCCATAGGACAATCCCCATATAGGTATGGGGAAGCCATGGGTGACTGAAGTTGGGCCCCATGGCTTTTTTATTTTCAGCCATAGGGGCCACCCTATGGCTTTTTTATTTTAAATTTCATAAAAATTTAGAAGGGGGTTAAAAGGATATGCCTATTTCAAAAAAAGTGAAGGATGCCTTGGAAGGTGCTTCTTGGGTCAGGCGGATGTTTGAGGAAGGGGAAGAGTTAAAGAGGAAGTATGGGGCAGAAAATGTTTTTGACTTTTCTCTTGGAAACCCTGATATCGAACCACCTGCATCTTTAAAAATGGCTCTTAAGAATCTTGCTGATCAACCCATCGCGGGAATGCATCGATATATGCCCAACAATGGTTATATCGAGACGCGAAAGGTGATCGCAGAATACCTTACAGAGGAATCTGGACTTGCCTTCAATGAAAGACATGTAGTGATGACCGTTGGAGCAGCAGGTGGGCTCAATGTGGTTTTAAAAGCGATCCTCGATGAAGGGGATGAGGTGATTGTTCCCTCCCCATACTTTATGGAGTTTAAATTTTATATTGATAACTGTGGGGGAAAGATTAGATTGGTGGAGACCAACGAGGATTTCTCTCTCAATCTTTCCGAAATCGAGAAGGCCATTGGAGAAAAGACCAAAGCCATCCTCATCAATTCACCCAATAATCCCACCGGAGTGGTTTATGATAGGGAATCGCTGAACCAACTGGGAGAATTATTAATAAAGAAGAATCAGCAGTTGGGGAAAACCCTCTTCCTCATCACCGATGAGGCTTACCGAAGGATTGTCTATGATGATATTGAACTCCCCATTGCCTTCCAGTACTATCCCCATACCATTCGGGTCACATCCCATTCCAAAGACCTCTCCCTTCCAGGAGAGAGGATTGGTTATGTGGCTGTGAGTCCCCTCTGTGAGGACCTTGAGGAGATGATGTCAGCCCTTGTCTTTGCGAATCGCACACTTGGTTTTGTCAATGCCCCTGCCCTGATGCAGAGGCTGGTTGCACCCCTTCAGAGAAACTCTGTTAACGTGGGGATCTACGAGGAAAAGCGAAATCTCTTCTACAATGCCTTAACCTCCTTTGGTTACCAAGTTGTAAAACCACAAGGTGCCTTCTATCTCTTTCCAAAGTCACCGATTGAGGATGATGTCGCCTTTGTAAAAGAACTCCAGAGGAAAAGGATATTGACCGTTCCTGGAAGGGGTTTTGGAAAACCTGGCTTTTTCCGAATCGCCTACCCAGTTGAAAAAACGACAATCGAAAGGGCTCTCCCTGGATTCAAAGAGTTGGCGGAAAAATATGGGTTGAAAGGCTAAATGCCCCCTTCACCTTGAAGGATCTTTTTCTCTCCCAGTCGTAGGGGCATCCAAACTGTTAGGAAACATAGAAAAAGGATAAAGGCAAAAGACACCCCGGTCCATAGCCAATGGATAAGAGAAAGAGTATGTTGCCTTATCCCTGCCATAAAGAGGTAATAAACAGGACCTGCCTCAAGCACAATCACCAACCCAATAAAACCAATACAGAGAGTCATATAAATCAATCCCCCAAGGCTTGTCACGGATTGAGTCGGAGTCTCAGAATGAAAGTCGGGATAGAGGGCTCCAAGTCCTACCCCCATGGAGACTATCCCCGGAACCATAAAAAAGATGGTCAACGTAGAGAGGACCATCATCAAGGGGGTAACATGGAGTAATAGATTCGTGACCACGACCAAGACCTCGGAAAGAAAGAGAAGGGGTAGAAAGTAGACGAAAAATTTTATCCAAAGAAAGGTTCGAATCGAGATGGGTGAAGATTTGACAATCCAGAAGGCCTCGCCTTCGAGGCTGACGGCTGGAAAGGCAAACCTTGCTGAGACTGCGGACAGGACAAAGGCCGAAAGCCCCATATTTAAAAAGGAGAGGAGGTTTTGGAGGTATTCGACCCCCATCGGTCCCTTATCTAAGGGAAGAACGGAAAAATTGTAAAGGTAAATCACAATTAAAGCCCCTACTAAAAAGAGTTGAGACCATTGGCTCTTATCCCGGAAAAAGGTCTTTATCTCCTTTGACATAAAGGCCCTTTTAGGGCCAGGTAAAAATCGAAGAAGTCTTTTCTCCTCCCATCTTTTTAATCCAAGGAAAGGAGAAATCTTTCCCTCCATGGTCTCTGCTTTTGTTAACCCCCTGAAGTAAATTTGGCCTGCTATCCCGGTCACGAAAAAGACCAGGGTCATGGCACCGCTCCAGGAAAGGGCTGAGTGAAAGAGAGCCCCTTGGATGGATCCTGAAAGAGCAGTTTTTAGGGCATCGGTAAACCAGGTGGTTGGAAGAATCGGGGATTGTGAGGTTTCCATATTTTTGAGATAGACCAGGAGGGAGAAGAAAGATTCAGGGTTTACAAATTGCTCTGGCCTTGTTAAACGAAAGGAAAGGAGAAGGAGGAGGAATAAAAAGAGGCTTAAAAAAAAGAAGAGGCTTCGGAGGCGACCTGCTGGGAGAATCAACGCTCCTAAAAGAACCAAAAGAGCGCTGAGACTTGATGCGATTAGACAAAGTGGGAGAAGATTAAGACCTGCAGTCAGATAATAGGAGAACCCTCCCCGATAGACCATGCCGAAGGAGAGAAAGAGAGGAAGGCCGAAGAGGAGCACCATCCATGAACTGTCGAGGGTAGATTCCAACCATCGGGCTAAGAAAATCTTCTCCCTCGAGACTGGCATGGAGTGAACCAGAGAGAGGTCTTTGCTGAGATAAAGTTTTGAAAGAGACGTGAGGATACTACTGAAGATCAGGAGGGAAAAGAAGGTGATCAAGGCCATAGAGAGAAGTTTATAGGCAAGGATATCCCCAAACCCTTCCAAACTCTTAAGATAGAGAAAGACCCGCTTAAGGATGTAAAAGGCACCGGCCCAAAAACCAAGGCCGATCGTTCCAAAGAGAGTGAACCGAACCTTTCGCCCTTTAAATTTTTCAGAAAGGCATCTATTCTTGAAACTCCATAGACGTGGCTTTAAAAGGGTTAGAATATCGTTCAAACCACAGTCTCCTCTGTCAGGATGAGAAATACCTTCTCAAGATCCCCTTCCTGAAGTTGAACCCTCTGTCTCAATTCATCGATCGTCCCTGTTGCAATGAGAATACCTTTATGAAGGACTCCAATGCGGTCACAAACATCTTCGGCAATGCTGAGAGTATGAGTGGACATGAAAAGGGTTGTCCCATTTTTAGCAAGATTACGGAAAAGGTTTTTAACCATTCGACTCCCTGCAGGATCGAGCCCTACCATAGGCTCGTCCATAATGATCACCTTGGGTTCGTGAAGAAGCGCTGCAGAGATGATCAATCTCTGCCTCATCCCATGGGAATAAGATTCAATGAGATCATCCGCCCACGGGTCAAGGGAAAATTGTCTTAAAAGCTCTTTGGATTTTTGGTTAAAAAAGGCTTCCTCCAAGCCATAGAGGTCTGCAGTAAATCTAAGAAATTCCCTTCCTGTCAATTTCTCATAAAGGAAGGGGCGGTCCGGGATATAACCGATTCTTCTCTTCGCATTTTCAGGGTCCTCTGCCATATTGATCCCATCGATCATGACAGAGCCTTCTGTAGGGGCTAAAACCCCACTCATCATTCTGAGAGTTGTGGTTTTCCCCGCTCCATTGGGTCCAACGAATCCAAATATCTCTCCTTGGGGGATTGAAAGATTGAGTCGGTGGACTGCGATGGTTTTCCCAAATCGCTTGGTCAGATTCTTCAGTTCAATCATTTTTAAAAACCGTAAGGATCTCCAATTGGGCTTTTCGGATCACCCTCAAAAGGTCAATCTGACGCTCCATTCCCCTCACCAAACGGATATGGGTGACATCCGCAGGAAACTGCCCCATTGCTCCGTCCGCAGTCACCCAATGCCCGAGATAAAGAACATTCCAAGCATGATAGTAAAATCTTCCTTGATGATAGACCAGGCCTGCCTCAATCTCGGCAGGGATTCCCACTGCTCGGGCCAGGGCGGCCAATAGCACCGCATGATCATTACAATCTCCCATCCGGTTGCGGAGGGTGTGGAGGGCATTGGGAACGGAAAGGACAGGTCTCTTCTTAATATTTTTATAAACCCATTCCACAAGTTTATGAGCCTTAACTGTTTCTGAATCTTTGGGGGAGACGATCCCCTTCACTATTTCCCTAATTTCCTGATGATTAGACTGAATGAAAGGAGTCGGCTTAAGATACTCCTCTAATTTAGGGGAGGTTTCGCCTTCTAATCTTCTTAGAGGAGTTTGGGGGATGGGTTCTTTCCTGACTGTTAATACCTTTCCGCTAAAGGATTGTCTGTCCCCGTTTAAGAAAAACGAGCCCTCATCAATGCCCTCCAATCTTAGCCTGAGCCCCTTCAGAGAAAATGGATCAAAGAGGATTTGATTGGCAGGAATCGAAACTATCTCAGTAAGGTCTTCAAGAGATGGCTTTGCTCGCTTACCCAAGGCCTCCTCCTTCGTTACTTTTTCAAGTCTAAATCCCAAGATTCCTTCTTCTCTTAAAACATCTCCTTCCTTCCCGATCCAAGCAAACTGTGAAAAGCCCATAAAATCGACCTTTACCTTTTTAGCCCTTTTCGGAGTGCCTTGTAGGGAGATCGATTCCTCCCCTAACAGGGTCACCTTAACCGGCCTATGGGTTAAGGAGGTAGGATCAAAAACCTCATAGATTCGGGTTTCACCTTCCCTTAAATTCTCATTAGACCAAGCCTCGAGGAGACTAACAGGAAGATGGATTTCTTGATTGAGAATAAGATCGATCCTCTGCTCATAACCTGGGATGCCTGAAAAAATTGTAAGCACATTGCCTTGAAGAATTCCCCGAGACTTGAAGCGGAAGAGGCTTGAGGTCATTTCGAAATCAAAAGAGGAAAGGGTAAGATTCGGGTGAAGATAGCCCTCTGTCTTAACCCCTATCTCCTGAGTTAACCCCATGGCCTTAATCTCCATAAAGACCTCTTCAATGATTCGGTACCCTCCTTCTGTCTTATAGAACTGTCTGCGGGCATAACCAATCTTTTCATCCTTCTGAAAGATGCTCATCCATGTCTCTCGATCCGAATGGGTAGTGGGTTTAAAAAAGGAGTCCCTCTTTGACTCCTCTCCCCTCTTCTCCCAGAAACCAATTCGAATGAAGAGAAGGAAAGTGAAGATCAACCCAAAGCCTACCCCAATGATCCAATGTAATTTCCCTCTCCATAAGAACATTGTAATAAAATATATCACTTTTTTGAAAAGGTTCAAAAAAAGAACTTTTTCAGAGGTCTCTTCCCTAAGGGTTGACACTCAGGCCCCAATCTGATTTAATGAAATTAGAGTTCCAATGAGAAAGAACGTTAAAATTTCTGCGGTGATTCCTGCTCGATATGGTTCGAGCAGGTTTGAAGGGAAACCCCTTGCTCCCATTCTGGGTAAGCCGATGATCCAATACGTCTATGAGGGGGTTTGTCAATCCAAATTGATTGATGAGGTATTAATAGCCACCGATGACCAAAGAATTATGGAGGTTGTTAGGTCTTTCGGTGGGAAAGCCCTCCTGACCTCTCCGGATCATCCCACTGGAACGGATAGAGTGGCAGAGGTCGCTCGAAACCTCAGGGCAGAAATCATTGTTAATGTCCAGGGAGACGAA
The DNA here is from genome assembly GCA_964517975.1 of uncultured Syntrophaceae bacterium. GTDB lineage: Bacteria > Desulfobacterota > BSN033 > BSN033 > UBA1163 > JBBIRM01. Next base: position 10,258 of record CAZFDM010000136.1, on the reverse strand, counting down.
CCTTTAATCAAAGGTCGGGTCATAGACCAAGCCATTCGGCCCCTTTTGAAAGACAAAAATCTCTTGCTGTCGACATTGATGAACAGAATTGAAGAAGTCAAGGACTGGCTTAATCCAAACATTGTCAAAGTGGTGGTGAACCGTCAAAATGAAGCCCTCTATTTCTCCCGTTCCCCCATCCCCTTGCCAAGAGATTTGAATGTAGAGAGGCTTCTTTCCAGCCCCTCTAAGGGTAAAGATCTTCTCCCCAAAAAGGTTTTCAAACATATTGGGGTTTATGTATTCCGCCGTAATTTTCTCCTAAGATTCTCTAAAATGAAACCCACCCCTTTGGAAAAACTGGAGAAGTTGGAACAGCTTAGGGCTCTTGAAAATGGAGTAAGGATTAAAGTCGTGCCAGTTCAATATGAGCCCATCTGTGTTGATATTCCTGAAGATATTCAGAAGGTGGAGAAATTCCTTTTATTGCACCCATTTTAAAAATGGGTAAATTCATATAACTTATTGTTTAGATTAATTTTTTTAACCTATTCCCTGACTTCGGCTCAAAAAATCTAAAAATTATAACAATTGATTGATTTTTTTATTTTTTTAAGGTATAAATGTGTATTAGTTTAAAGGGGAAAAAAATTGAAAGGGAAAAGGGTTAACCCTTCCATTTTAATTCTCCTCTTTATTCTTCTTTTCATTTTCGCCTGTTCAACTCCATCCTGGTTTCCAATCAAAAAGGCCCCCCCTCATAAGGCGAAGATGAAGGAATTGTTGGATAAAGAGGTTGTCATTATTGACAAAAAAGAATACGTGAAGGTCCTCAATCCAAAATACCCTGGAGCCGAAAGCCAGCCGAAATACTTATACATTTCAGTTGAGGAATATCTTTCAAACAGAGAAGCCTATATCATCCCATCCTATCAAAAAATGGAAGCAAAAAGCGAACCTTCTTCCCCAACGGGAAGACCCTCTTTGACAGAAACAGAAAAAGAGGTTTATTTGGTCTCTTCTTCGGTTCAGAAGTCTCCTGATCTTAAGAAAAAAGTGTTGCTTGTCCATTTTGACGATCGCACAACCACCTCAGAGGAGATGTTAGGGGATTGGATTGCTGAAAAATTGATAAAAGAAATTTCACGACGTTCTTTAAAAATCCTCTTTATCGACTATCCAATGGTGAAGGAATTTCTCCAAGGGAAAGGGATTCCACTGACAGATATTGAAACACCCAAAATCCTTCATCTGCTCAACGAGGTTTTTGGTATCCATGCCCTGATCTTAGGGCAGCTTTCAGGACCCTACATCTTTACAGCCAAATCCTCAAAAGATGAGGAGAAGACCGCCTCAGCCATTTTGAAAATTGATCTCCGAGTGGTGGAAACCTTTGGGGGTAAAACGGTAAAAACACTCTCTTCAAATAATCCCATCATCGCCACCAAAGAAAAGGGGACCTTCTCTGAAGAAAAGGCTAAAGGAAGGGCGATTGACCTCACGATTGGGGAACTGGCTCGTTTGCTCACCAGGGAATTAGAGGGGTTGGATTGGTTCTGCCGGATTGCGAAGGTCGAAGGAGAGGAGGTCTTTATTAATGCTGGGAGGCTATCCGGCTTAAAGGTAGGGGACCTGATGGAAGTTTACGCTCCCGAAACCTCTTTCGGAAAGGGGGAAGTAAAGGGGACCATTCAAATCTCTTCATGTTTTGGAATCGATGCTTCCATTGGGAAGTTAATCAACGGGAAGAAACCTGATGTAGACGATATTGTAAGGATTGGCAAAGCCAAGGGAACCTAAATCGCTCACAGGGTATTCCTCCCATTTTCAATCTCAAAAGGTCGCTGTCCAAAAACCTTTTATGGAGTGACCAGAAAGAAGGGGGTACTGTTTATGTTTCAAATCGGTGATAAGGCAGTTTATCCAGGACACGGAGTAGGGGTGATTGAAGCCATTGAAACCAAACAGATCTCAGGGAAGGAGCAGAAATTCTATATCCTTCGAATTATGGATAATGGAATGACGATCATGATTCCTAAGGATAGTGTCAATACGGTGAGACTCCGAGGGGTGATCAAAAAGGTCGATGTGTCAAAGGTCATCCAAATTTTAAAGGATCGGGATGTCACCATAGACACTCAGACATGGAACCGAAGATATCGAGAATATATGGAAAAAATCAATACCGGATCGATTTATGAAATCGCCGAAGTCCTTCGTGACCTTCACCTTCTGAAGGCAGAGAAAGAACTCTCTTTTGGTGAGAGAAAGATCATGGATCTGGCCAAAAATCTTCTGGTCAAGGAGCTGGCTATCGCCCGAGAAGTCAAAGAGACGGATATTCTCAGAGAGATTAAAACCATCTTTGGACATTAAACTTTCCAAAATCATCCTCAATTTTTTAAAATTTTTAAATTTATTCTGAGAAAGGAGGTGAACAGATTGGGCGTTTGGGTCCTTCGTCTTATCTTATTTTTTATCTGCGGAATAAGTGGCTATGCCTTCGTGGCTGAAATTTCTCCATATCCCCAGATGAAATTTTGGGGATTCATCGGAGGACTTTTCCTGGCAGGACTTACCCTTTTGTTGGAGGGAGGGTTGAAAAAGGTTCCTTTCAAAAATCTTCTTGGGAGCATTATTGGGTTAGCCATTGGAATGTTAATAGCCCGTCTCATCTCCAACGTCTTTTTCACAAATCTTATCAATGATCAACCCCTCACCCTCCCTCTTTATGGGATCCTTTATGGGATCTGTGGCTATATTGGCCTTCGGATTGGTTTCAAAAAAGGAGAAGAGGTTCACCTTCATGGCTGGAAGCTCCTATCAAAAAATCCCCCCAAGGGGGAAAGCCCAAAGATCTTAGATACAAGTGTGATTATCGATGGCCGAATTTCTGATGTAACAGAAAGTGGATTCATCGAAGGAACCATCCTCATTCCTCAGTTCGTCCTCAGCGAACTTCAGCACATCGCGGATTCCTCTGACCCTATCAAACGCACAAGGGGGAAAAGAGGATTGGAGGTGCTTCACCATATTCAAAAGCAAGTTAACGTGGAGGTAAAAATCATCGATACCGATTACCCCTCCATCAAGGAGGTTGATGCAAAACTGATCGAATTAGCCAAGGAGGTGGGCGGGAAAATTGTTACCAATGACTCCAATCTGAACAAAGTGGCTGAACTTCAAGGAATCGATGTTTTGAATATCAACGCGCTCGCCAACTCACTCAAACCTGTTGTCCTTCCTGGGGAAGAAATGAATGTGAAGATTTTGAAAGAAGGGAAGGAAGTAGGACAAGGGGTGGCCTACCTGGATGATGGAACGATGATCGTAGTGGACAATGGAAGGCGACAGATGGGCAAAAATGTGGATGTCATTGTGACCAGTGTTCTTCAAACCCCAGCAGGAAGAATGATCTTTGCCCGACTTAAGGAAGACTCTCCCAGAGAGATCAAGGGAAAGGACTATTATTATCCTCTGGATAGTGAATATTAACCTGAAACCACTCATTGAAGGATTGGAAGGAATATCATTTGGCTGTTGGTAAGTGATGAAGGCCAATGCGCTGATTGTCTCTGCTGGGAAGGGCCATCGTTTCAAGGGGGAAAAAAAGAAGCAGTTTTACCTCCTTGCCGATAAACCCATTCTCGCTCATACCCTTGATAAGTTTGAAACGTGTCCTCTGATCCACTCCATCTTTTTGGTGGTGGGTGAGGAGGATATGGAGTACAGTCTCAAAGAGATTGTTGAGAAGTATCATTATAAAAAAGTCTCCCAGATCATCCCAGGGGGGAAACGGAGGCAGGAGTCGGTTAAAAACGGATTGGATCTCCTTCCAAAGAATACAGAGGTGGTGGTCATCCATGATGGGGTTCGACCCTTTGTCACCCGAGAGATGATTGAAGAATCAATTCAGTCTGCCATAAGATTTAGAGCAGTGGTGTTTGCGATGCCAGTTAAAGAGACAATCAAGCTCGTCCATCCTGATGGGACTGTTCTAAGAACCTTGGAGCGAGAATCTCTCTGGCAGGTTCAAACCCCCCAATCCTTTCAAGTCGATTTAATCAAAAAGGCCTATGCCAAGGCTATCGAGGATGGGTTTATCGGAACAGATGATGCTTCCCTGGTTGAAAGATTAGGAGAAAGGGTTCACATCCTCCCTGGGGCTTACGCCAATATCAAAATCACAACCCCCGAAGACCTCCTGCTGGCCAAACTCCTTCTCAAAGTGGAGGAATTCAAAAAGTAAAGCCATTCAAATGGACAAGAGACCAATAAGATTGGGTTTTGGATATGATGTCCATCGACTCGTTCAGGGAAGGCCTTTGAGATTAGGTGGGATCCAGATCCCCTATCCCTATGGTCTTCAGGGTCACTCGGATGCCGACGTTCTGCTCCATGCTATTTGTGACGCCTTGCTTGGAGCCATTGGAGAGGGGGATATTGGAAGGCATTTCCCGGACACCGACCCTCAATATAAGGAGATTCCAAGCACCCTTCTTCTCCAAAGGACGATAGAAAAAGTGAAGGAGAAGAATTTTCATCTCCTCAATGTGGATGCAACGCTTGTGGCCCAGAAACCGAGGCTAGCCGAACATATTCCCGAAATGGTTATCAAGATTTCGGAGATTCTAAGGGTGGAGAGAGAGTGCGTCAATGTGAAGTCCACCACTGAAGAAGGATTAGGGTTTACTGGAAGAGGAGAGGGAATCGCAGCCTACGCAGTGGCTCTCCTTGAAAAAGATTAAAGAGATTTCTGAAAAAATATATCATCAATCAGACTCAAGTCGGGGAGGGCAGGCTGAATTAGCCTTCCTGCCTAAGACGGGGGCAGGATAACGGTAATCAATAAGTTGTAGGGTAAGGGCTTGTCCCTTACTGATTTTCGGTAAGCCACAAGGGCTTACCCTACGAAAAGTATATTTATTCATTCAATTTGTAGGATAAGGGCTTTCCATTCAAATTTCTTGAGAAGAATTTGATTTTTATATCTCTTACCTACCTATGGAAAAGGACTTTTTCAGAGATCTCTTGGAGTTAACTTGACATTTGAACGTTGACATTTGACATTCTTTATGGACTAATATGAGCTCTTCTGTCCGAGTCCGCTTTGCTCCAGCCCCAACGGGTCTGCTCCACATTGGGAACGCACGAACAGCCCTCTTCAATTACATCTTTGCAAAACAACACCATGGCACCTTCATTCTAAGAATTGAAGATACAGATGTGGAGAGATCCACAGAAGCCTCTTTGGACCAAATCCTTGAGGATCTTCGATGGTTGGGAATTGAATGGGACGAGGGTCCAGATAAGGACGGACCGGATGCCCCTTACCGTCAATCCCAACGCTCCGCCTTCTATCTCCACTATTCTGAACAGATGCTCAGGGAGGGAAAAGCCTATAAATGTTTTTGTTCCAATGAAAGACTCGATCGTTTAAGAGAAGAACAGCTCCAAAAAGGGCTGATGCCAAGATATGATGGGAAATGCCGGTCCCTTTCGCAAGAGACGATTTCCCGGATGGAGGCAGAAGGACAAAAACCTGTTCTTCGATTTCGTGTGGGAAAGGGACCGATTCAATTTCAGGATCTCGTTCATGGAAAGATGAGATTCCAGTCTGAAGGGATCGGCGACTTCGTCATCCTTCGATCGGATGGGACAGCCGCTTATAACTTTGCCTGTGTCATTGATGACCATCATATGCATGTGAGCCATGTGATCCGGGGTGAGGACCATCTCTCAAACACTCCCCGTCAACTCTTGATCTATCAGGCATTGGGGTGGGAGCCTCCTCTCTTTGCCCACCACCCTCTTATCCTTGGTCCGGACCGATCTCCCCTGAGCAAACGCCATGGGGCTACCGCAGTCTCCCAATACCGAGAAGAAGGGTTTCTCCCAGAAGCGATCCAGAATTACCTCCTCCTTTTGGGCTGGTCACATCCTTCTGGAGAAGAAGTCCTTCCTTTAAAGGAAATCATTGAGGCCTTCTCTTTTGAGAATATTTCTAAAAGCGCCCCTATCTTTCATCGAAAAAAACTGGAATGGCTCAATGGAATCTACCTTCGCCACCTTGGGGAGGATCGGCTCGCCCATCTCTTGCTCCCTTTTATTGAAAAGGCAGGGATTTCACTTGATCAACTTGATCAAAACTATCTGACCCAACTCTCTAAGGTCCTGAAAGAGAATCTGACTTTACTTTCCCAGGTGGAGCAATATTTAGGGATATTCTTTGATGAAAAGTTCTCTTTTGAAGACGAGGCAAAGGCCATCTTGAGAGATCCAAAGAATCGAGAGTTGATCCAAGGGGTGCTTGACCTGTTGATGTCTACCCCGGCGATTGAGCCCGAGACCTGGCCTTCCTTTTTGACTCAATTAGAAAAAAAACTGGGGGTAGAGGGTAAAAATTTCTATGCCCCCTTAAGGGCTGCCATTACAGGTAAGATGAGAGGCCCGGAGTTGGCAAAGACACTTCCCTTACTCGAAAGCGAGAAGATCATCAGGCGCCTGAAGATGGCATTGGAATTGACCTTTGAACGTTGAGGGTTGAAATTTAATAGCATGACTCTTCGTGTCTATAATAGTCTCACAGGCGAAAAGGAAGATTTTATCCCCCTCCGGGAGAAGAAGGTGGGAATGTATGTCTGTGGGGTGACCGTCTACGACCTCTGTCATATTGGCCATGCCCGTTCAGCCATCGTTTTTGACGTGATCTATCGCTATCTCCAATATCGTGGATACGAGGTGAGGTATGTCCGAAATTTTACCGATATTGATGACAAGATCATCCATCGGGCGAATCAAGAGGGATTGGACTGTCAAACGATCGCAGAAAGATATATTCAGGAGTTTCGGGTCGATATGGGAAGGTTGGGGCTTGAAAATCCTACTGTGGAACCCCGTGCGACTGAACATATTGCAGAAATGATTCAACTGATCTCAACGCTTATGGAAAAGGGATTTGCTTATCAAAGTGGGAACGATGTCTTTTTCAGCGTTGAGAAATTTCAAGACTACGGAAAACTTTCTAAGAGAAATTTGGATGAACTGCGGGCAGGCGCTCGTATCGAGGTCGACGAAAAGAAAGCCAACCCCTTGGATTTTGCCCTATGGAAGGGGAGTAAACCTGGAGAGCCTTTCTGGGAGAGCCCCTGGGGGAAAGGCAGACCTGGATGGCATATCGAATGCTCTGTGATGAGCCAAAAATATTTGGGAGAGACGCTGGACATTCATGGAGGAGGAAAGGACCTCATCTTCCCTCACCATGAAAATGAGATTGCCCAATCCGAAGCCGCCTCTGGAAAGCCGTTTGTCCGTTACTGGATTCATAATGGCTTTGTAAATATCAATAAAGAGAAGATGTCCAAATCTCTCGGTAATATTTTAACGGTGAAAGAAATCCTGAAGCAATGGCACCCAGAGGTGATTCGGCTCTTCATCCTTTCCACCCACTATCGAAGCCCTATCGATTTCTCCTTAGAAAGTCTTCAGGAAGCCAAGGTGAGATTGGACCGTTTCTATGCCACTTTAAAAACCATCCAGGAGGAGATGGAAAAACCCCTTCGCCCGGATCGGAGAGTTCATCCCTCCTCACTTTCGGCATCCCGACAAACCATTGAGTCCTTTCAGGCCAAGTTCGAGGAAGCCATGGATGATGATTTCAATACGGCACAGGCATTAGGATATCTCCACGACCTTCAAAGACAACTCAATAGCCTTACGGATCTCTCTAAAGGCCAACCCACTTTAGAAATCCTTTCTTTGCTCGAGCAGGGATTGGATCAGTTTTCCAAAACGGGATGGGTGTTTGGGCTATTTCGTGAAGATCCTCACCAGTACTTCGATCAGGAAAGAGAGGAAGGCCTTAAGAGATTAGGCCTTTCTCAGCAAGAGATCCTTCAATGGATCGAGGAGAGAGAGTCTGCTCGAAAAGAGAAAGATTGGAAAAGGGCAGATGAAATTCGAAATGCCCTTCTTCTAAAAGGGATTATATTGGAGGATACCCCTTCCGGCACCCATTGGAAGTTGAAATAATACCCATTGAGTAGGGAATCTTGGAATATTGGAAAAATGAATTTAGGATAAAATCTTACTAAATTTTTCTGTGAACCCAATATTCCATCAATTCATCCTACCCTGATTCTTTTTACAAAAATTACTCCCTTCTTAGCCATCGTATCAATGCATTTATCTGGGTGATGAGATAGGAAACCATGATGATCAGAAGAACCAATAAAAAAGTATTTGTATTAACAATCCAAAAGATACTCATCTTCTCCTCCTGTTCTCTGTGATGGGTTTTCTCTGCTCCGACACCTTTAGATCTTAAGCCAATTCCTCGATTCCCTTCTTAAAAATTTCTTCAACATCGATGTTCAGTATGAAGGTGCCCCTTCCCTTTGTCAAGTTTAAAATGAGAGACCTCTAAAAAACTCATTTTACATGGGTAGGTAAGAGATATAAAAATCAAATCCTTCTCAAGAAATTTGATTGAATGGAAAGCCTTTATCCTACAAGTTGAATGAATAAATATATTTTTTGTAGGGTAAGCCCTTGTGGCTTACCGAATATCGGTAAGGGACAAGCCCTAACCCTACAATCATTTATCGGTATCCGCCCGTGCGTAACAGACAAGAAGGCTAATTAAGCCATCCTTCCCATACTGGAGAAGGATTTATGATATTTATTCAGAGCTCTCAATGAGAGAACTCTGAAAAAGTTTTTTTATCGTGAGATCAAAACTAAAACTTTTAAAATTTCTCCTTGTTTCTTCTTTTCTGATTTGATATAAATAGGCCCATATGTTAGCACGGGTTCTAAGCAGTACGGTATTCGGGATTGATGCCTATGTGGTAGAGGTAGAGGTGGATATCGCACAGGGGCTTCCCGCCTTTGCTACAGTAGGACTACCGGAAGGTGCGGTCAAGGAGTCCAAGGATAGGGTAAAGGCAGCCATCAAAAATTGTGGGTATGATTTTCCTCCAAGGCGAATCACAGTCAATCTTGCTCCTGCAGATATTAAAAAGGAGGGAGCCGCCTTCGATCTCCCGATGGCCATTGGAATTCTTGCAGCTACAGAGGTGGTCCAAAAATCCAAACTCGATCACTATTTTATCTTAGGTGAACTCTCTCTCGATGGACAGGTAAAACCCATCAAAGGAACACTCCCTATCGCTGTGACAGCAAGGGATAAAGGACTTAAAGGGATTCTCCTCCCCAGGGGAAATTCAAAAGAGGCGGCCGTGGTCAAAGGCATTGAAATCCTTCCCCTGGACAACCTCTCTGATTGTGTTGAGTTTCTAAATGGAAGACTTCATCTCGAACCTGTAAGCGTTGACCTCGATGAAATCTTCAAAACCGAGATGAACTACCCGGTGGATTTCAATGAGGTGAAAGGTCAGGAGCACGTCAAGCGTTGTCTTGAGGTGGCTGCAGCAGGAGGACATAATGTGATCATGATAGGCCCTCCAGGTTCAGGTAAGACCATGCTGGCCAAACGACTCCCCACGATTCTACCGGATATGAATTTTGAGGAAAGCATCGAGACGACCAAAATCCATAGCGTCATGGGATTGATCCCCCCTGGAACTTCTCTCATCGTCACCCGACCTTTTCGGAATCCTCATCATACCATCTCGGATGCAGGTCTCATCGGAGGGGGACAGATCCCTAAGCCTGGAGAGGTTAGCCTCTCCCATAATGGAGTCCTCTTCTTAGATGAACTGCCTGAATTTAAGAAGAATGTCTTAGAGGTAATGCGCCAACCTCTTGAAGAAGAAAAAGTAACAATCTCCCGAGCCGCAACCTCCCTCACCTACCCTGCACGGTTCATGCTCGTTGCAGCAATGAATCCCTGTCCCTGCGGTTACTATGGTGATCCTAATAATGAATGTACCTGCACCATTCCACAAATTCAGCGCTATCGCTCCAAGATCTCAGGTCCCCTGATGGATCGAATTGATATTCACATTGAAGTCCCTGCAGTCAAATATCGAGACCTGGCAAGCCGCCAACCTGGAGAACCTTCACGAGAAATCAAGAAACGGATTGATGAGGCAAGAAAGATTCAACTCAACCGCTTCAAAGGAATGAAGATATACTGCAATGCCCAGATGACCAATCGTCACATCAAGAAGTTTTGTGAGATCGATGAGACAAGCCAGAAACTCCTTGAAATGGCCATTGATAAATTTGGACTGAGTGCCAGGGCTTATACGAGAATCCTTAAAGTCGCCCGAACCATTGCCGATCTCGAAAAACAGGTTAACATCCTGCCTGTCCA
>CAZFDM010000135.1:0-35593 GCA_964517975.1 uncultured Syntrophaceae bacterium | reverse complement strand
AGGGGTTTCACAATCTCCTTTACATCCTCTCGGATGGCACTCATATTGGTTAAAAATTGCTCCACATCTGCAGGAGAAGCACCCTGCTCAATCATCCCCCCTGGTTCTACCTTTCCGGTGGAAGGATTTCCAGGAGCAATCTCAATGTATCTTTCACCTAAAAATCCCTCTGATTTGAGATAGGCCTTCGAATCTTTATAGAGGACTATGTGGTAGGGGATTCGGAATGTAACCTTTGCCTTTCCCTGGTCAAGTCCAACCTTTTCCACATTTCCCACCCGGACTCCAGCCACTCTGACGGGGGCGTTTCGGTCTAAACCCGCCACCGTATCAAAATAAATATTGACCAGATACCCAGCCTTCCTTCTGATCTCAAACCTTTCTATTTTCAATGTCATAAAGGCCAAAAGAAGAATTCCAATGACAACAAAAACCCCCACCCACAACTCAGACCTCTTTCTTTTCATCCCCAATCACCTCCTGAAAATGTTCCCTTCCCATCCAGTACCGTGCTCCCCGTTTTGGCCCCGGAGGCAGGGTGAGTAGAGAAGGGTCTATAATTTTAATAGGACCTTCGGATCTTCCTTCAATGAATTGTTGAACAATGGGATTGGAGGAGTTCCGAATCTCCTCGGGAGTCCCGACTTCAATAATCCTTCCATGAAAAAGCATGGCAATGCGATCTCCAATCTTATAGGCACTTTTCATATCGTGGGTAATGGCGATCGAGGTCACGTTTAACTTCTCCCTCATCTGAATAATCAGGTCATTGATGGTATCGGCCATGATGGGATCAATCCCTGTGGTGGGTTCATCATAGAGAAGGATTTCTGGCTCTGTGGCAATCGCCCTGGCCAAACTGACTCGTTTCTTCATCCCTCCACTTAATTCAGAGGGCATGAGGTTCTCAATATTTCTTAACCCAACCAGAACCAATTTCTCAATAGCAATCTTTTTAATCTCCTCATCTTTGAGATGGGTTTGGTGCCTCAGCCCGAACCCTACATTTTCCCATACGGTCATTGAATCAAAAAGCGCACCCCATTGAAAGAGCATCCCGAATTTCTTTCGAACCTCGTTCTTACGCTTTTCACTGAGAGAAGTGATCTCGAGATCATCGACATAAATCTTTCCTTCATCTGGATCCATCAGACCAATAATACATTTAATCAAGACCGTCTTCCCAGAGCCACTCCCTCCGATGACCACCATGCTCTCACCTTCTCGCACGTCTAAATCAACCCCTCGAAGAACGTAGTTACCTCCGAAGGATTTGTGAAGGCTGACCACCCGAATCTTAATCTTGGGTTCTTTATCCATGGTCACTGTTTAACTCTCCATCCTGCTCAATATTTAATTCGTGGGTTCCAATAGGATGATAAACTTTGGCTTAAATAATAAAAGCGGTGATAATGTAATTGGAGATCAAGATCATTAGCGAAGACATCACGACCGCTTTCGTAGTGGCTCTTCCAACTCCCTCAGCCCCACCCTCTGCAGAAAAGCCCTGATAGCAGCTGATGGTTGCGATAATCATCCCAAAGAAAATGGCCTTTAGTAGTCCACTGTAAAGATCCTCCAATTCAAGATAATCCCATGTCCTTCTTAAATAGAGAGTGGGGTTCGTCCCTAAGATTTGGACACTCACCAGATATCCCCCCAAGATCCCAATAATATCTGCAAAGATGACCAGAATGGGAATCATAATGGTAGAGGCCAAAAAGCGGGGAACGATGAGGAATTTTACCGGGTTGGTAGCAAGGGTGATAAGGGCATCGATCTGTTCCGTCACCCTCATGGTCCCGAGTTCCGCAGCCATTGCCGACCCCACTCTTCCTGTGACCATCAATCCGGTTAAGACTGGCCCTAACTCCCGGGTCATGGAGAGGGCAACCACTGTCCCCACCATGGTCTCTGCACCAAACCGTTTAAATCCTGTAAAACTCTGGAGGGCTAATACCATCCCAGTGAAGGCAGCCGTGATGACGACTACTGGAAAGGACCGGACACCTACTACCTCCATCTGCTTCAATATCTCTTTTCCTTGAAGAGGAGGCCGAAAGGTCCAGGCCAAGGTTTCCAGAAAAAGGATTAGGATTCTCCCTGACTCCTCTACAAACCGAACGGTATAATATCCAACTTGTTGAAAAAAGTTCACGCTTGCCTCCAAAGACAATTCGTAAAGCCCCATTCAAAAAGAGGGTTTCCTGTTTCTAACCCTTGTAGAGTCTTGGAACACGTTTCCCAATCAAACAGAAAATCTCATAGGAGATGGAGTTCACCTTGTCTGCTATTTCTTCCACGGTGATTCTCTCCTTTCCTTGGGCTCCGATCAATACCACCTCATCCTCCAATGAGACGTGTGGGATATCGGTCACATCGACCATGATAAAATCCATGCAGACCTTACCCACCACAGGTGCCCTTTTCCCCCGAATTAGAACCTCCCCTCGATTAGAGAGTCGCCGGCTATAACCATCCGCATAGCCAATGGGAAGGGTCGCAATGAGGCTTGGCCTTCTCGTCACAAATGTTCCTCCATAACTAATCTTTGTGCCCGGTGGAACCCATTTTAGAAAATGGATGTTCGTCTTAAGGGTCATGACCGGTTTGAGTTGGATGAATCTTTGAAATCCAGGTGATGGATAGGAACCGTAGAGCATAATTCCAGGGCGAACTAAGTTGCCCAAATAATTTGGAAATAGGGTGATTGTAGCACTATTGGCCATATGAAGGTATTTGAATGAAACCCCCATCTCTCTTGCGAGGTTCACCGCTTTCTCAAAATCATTCCATTGTTGTTGGGTATAAGCCTCATCCTCATCGGTCATAGAGAAATGGGAGAGGATTCCTTCCACCTCAATTTTGGGCAGATGGATTAACTCGCTTAAAAAAAGAGACCAACGGTCCATCGGGACTCCCAATCTTCCCATCCCTGTGTCGATTTTTAAATGGATGGCCACTTTCTTTTTCCTTCTCAAGGCCTCCTTGGATAGGAGTTTAAGAGAATCTTCACGGAAGACCACAGGGGTGAGACGGTAACGAAAAATCAATTCCACTTCTTTTCCATAAATTCCCCCTAAGATAAGGATAGGGGATTTCACTCCCCATTTCCTCAACTCAACGCCCTCTTCGGCAGTGGCTACCCCCAAAAACTCCACTCCCAATTTCTCAAGCCTTTTTGAGATAGGCCCAGCCCCATGTCCATAAGCATCGGCCTTCACTACGGCCAGCATCTTTACCCCTTTAGGAAGTCTCCTTCGAATCTGGCTATAGTTGTAGTCGAGAGAATCAAGATCAATCTCTGCAACCGTTGGCCTTCCTAATATCTTACTCCGCTTCATAAGCCTAAAAACCTCATTGATTAAAGAAAAAAACAGGTAATTCATACCATCTCAACTATAAAAAGTCAATCGTATCTGTTCATTCTATCTTGGTTGACAAAAAATGCCCTATCCATTAATCTTGTCTTTAAAGAAGGAACGGGGTTTAATGATTCAAATCAAGGTCAATGAAAAAGAGATTTCTGTAGAAACGGGAACTACCCTTCTCCAATTAAAGGATAGACTGAAACCCAATGCCGATTTAGTTATCTACAATGGTTTCCCTCTCTCCTCGGATCGCCTCCTCCAAAAGGGTGATGTGATCGTCTTCATCAAAAAGGGAGAAACTCCATCCGCGGATGAGTTTGAATCTTTGATGATGGCGAGGCATACTCCCGGGGTTCATCAAAAAATCAAAAAATCAGTCGTTGGAATTGCTGGATTAGGGGGTCTTGGGTCCACAGTCGCCCTGGCCTTAGCAAGGGTAGGAGTTGGGACACTTATCCTGGTTGACTTTGATGTGGTGGAACCATCGAACCTAAATCGACAACAGTATTTTACCCATCAGATCGGAATCCCAAAGGTGGAGGCCCTCTGTGAAACCCTCTCCAAAGCCAACCCTTATATAAAGGTCTTAACCCACCAGGTAAGAGTAGAAAGAGACAATGTTGAAAAGATTTTTAAAGAGGCGGATGTAATTGTTGAGGCATTTGACCGGGCTGAAGAAAAGGCAATGTTGATCAACGCGGTCTCTGAGAAGATGCCCGATAAATATATTGTGGCAGCCTCTGGTGTGGCTGGCTATGGGGAGAGCAACGAGATTAAAACAGTCCGCTTCTCATCAAGAATATTTATCGTAGGGGATCAAAAGACAGAAGCCCAGCCAGGAACTGGTTTGATGGCGCCGAGAGTGGGAATTGCAGCCCACCATCAGGCCAACCTGGTATTGAGGATACTCTTAGGAGAAGAAAAATAAAAAAAGGGACAGGCTACTTTTTAATGAGATATAAATTTCCTTCTTTCAAAAAAGTAGCCTGTCCCTTTTTACAATTCTTTGATCAGGGCCACTTCATCACAATCCGGAAATTTCACACACTTAATACAATCTGTCCAGATCTTGTGGGGAAGAATAGTCTTATCGACTTTCCTAAAACCCAATCGCTCAAAAAATTTAGGTTTATAGGTCAAAGCAAAAACCCTCTTTACGCCCAGTTTCTTCGACTCACTTAAACAGGCCTTAACCATCTCTGCTCCCATCCCTTTATTTCTAAGAGACTCTTCGATCGCAAGGGAACGAATTTCAGCCAGGTCCTCCCAACAGATATGGAGAGCGCAGACTCCCACCACCTTTCCCTTCTTGAGGTATACAAAGAAATCCCTGAGGTTATCATAGATTTCACTGATGGAGCGGGGAAGGATCTCTCCATGGGTAGAGTAGAGTTTGATCAACCGCTGAATTTCCCTTACATCCTTCAATGTCGCTTTCCGAATCATCATACCTCCCGTGTCCGTGACCGTTTTTCGTGTCCATTTATTTTTTATCTTTTGGCAGACGTGGACACGGATATCGGTCACGTCTTTCGAGCATTTTCAATCATCTCTCTGGCATGGGCCCGAGTCTTCTCAGTGATCTTGACTCCCCCGAGCATCCTGGCAATCTCATCCACCACCTCTTCTTTCTCCAAACGGTTTACCACCGTAACGGTTCTTCCTCCCCTCACCTCTTTTCTTACGCTATGGTGCTGATCTGCAAAACAAGCGATTTGGGGAAGATGGGTGACGCAGATCACCTGGTGGATTTTTGAAAGTTCTTTCAATTTTCTCCCAACCACCTCTGCCATTGCCCCACCAATCCCTGAATCCACCTCATCAAAGATGAGAACCTGGCTCCCCCCTACCCTTGCCAAAATTCTCTTCATCGCCAGCATGATTCGGCTGAGTTCTCCACCCGAAGCAATCTTGGCCAGAGGCCTCACCGCCTCCCCAATATTGGGAGATATGAGAAACTCCACCCGGTCGATCCCTTTGGTAGAGAGGGGTTGCTCTTCCAAATGGACTTCAAATGTGGTTCGTCTCATCCCCAATGAACTTAACTCCTTCTCCACGGACCTCTTAAGTTCAGAAGCAACCCTTTTCCTCTCCAGGGAGAGTCTTCTGGCTAAATTCTCAACCTCCGCTCTCAAAGTGCTTAAAGAATCTTCCAACTGGGAAAGCCTCTCCTCATTGAAGGTAAATGACCTTAATGACTCGTCAATCTTCTTCTTAAATAGGATGATCTCTTCCACTGTCGAGCCATATTTTCTCTTTAACCTTTGGATCTCATCCAGTCTATTCTCTATCTCCTCAAGCCTTAGCGGGTTAACTTCAATTCTTCTCAAATAGTCTCTCATGCTGAGAGAACATTCCTCAATCTGGATCAATGCAGTCTCTAAATTCTTAAGGATTGGAGAGAGAGACGGATCAATCTCCATTGCCTCCCTCCCCTGGTGAAGAATGGATTGAATCCTTTCGATAACAGAACCATCTTCCCCTATAAGGTTATCCTCTGAAAAGGTGGCAAAATCGATTAACTTTTTAGCGTGAAGGAGAATCCTTCGCTCCTCCCTTAAGGCTTCTTCTTCCCCTTCCTGAATTTGGGAATCCTCAATCTCTTTAAGTTGAAACCTCATCAGTTCACGTTCCCTTGACCCCTTCTCCTTCTCCTCCTTAATCCTTGCCACCTCTTCAGAAAGAGAAATAAACTCCTGAAATTTCTTTTGGAACTCCTCCCGTTTCTCAATCAACCTTCCTAACTCATCCAATAGATCGATATGGGTCTCAACCCTCTGGAGGGATTGATGCTCATGCTGTCCATAGATGCTGAGTAACTCTCCTCCTATCTCGGATAGGGTTCCAAGGGTAGTCAATTGATCATTCATCATCACCTTTCCCCTGCTTGATTTAGAGATCACCCTCCTCACCACTAAAGAATCCTCTTCTGCTCCTCCCTCAACCCTCTTGAGTCTTTCTCTCATCTTCTCTTGAGCCTTAGGGTTATCGGAAAGATCAAAGAGGGCTTCCACCACTGCCTCCTCCTCTGAACTACGAATCATCTCCTCTGTAGCCTTATCACCCAAAAGGAGGCTAACCGCATTCAGGATGATCGATTTCCCCGCCCCTGTCTCGCCAGTAAGGATGTTAAGTCCTTTTGAAAAAAAGAGGTTGAGTTCATCGATGATGGCAAAATTCTTGATATGAAGTTCGAGCAACATCAACGTGACCGTGTCCGTGAACCGTGTCCGTGTTTAATTTCATTCTAAAGACTTGACCAATTTATAAAATAAGCCCGAATTTTTCTTCCTCAAGAAAAGTATTTGTGAGTTGAAAAATTCTAACGCTAATGAGTGAGGTAGTATAATTACATCTAATTCTTCAACCTTTTTTATATTTGATCCTCCTTCCGAAAACGGGGGACGGTCAGGGAACGCGGATTACCGTTCCCCCCATTTTAGTTTTTCCCTCAACACTTCAAAGTAATGCCGGTAAGGAGATTTGATCAGAAGGATTCGTCCTTCTGCCTTCCGAACCTCTACCACATCCTCAAATTCAAGGGAAAATCCTTGCTGGCCATCCAGGGTCAAAAGAACCTCTTGCTGTTTGGTTTTGAGGGTGGCTTGAATGACCACGTCATCTGGAATCATGATGGGACGGTTGGTCAACATATGTGGGCATATCGGGGTAATAATGATACAGTGAAGGGACGGATAAACGATAGGCCCTCCTGCTGAAAGATTGTAGGCGGTAGAGCCCGTAGGGGTTGAGATAATCAGTCCATCCGATTTAAAGGTAGTCACATATTCTCCATTGATCGTGGTTTCAATGTCGATCATTCGGGCCAAAGCCCCTTTATTGATGACCGCATCATTTAGGACATTGAACTCAGCCATCCTTTCCCCTCTTCTCAGCACCGAAGCGTGAAGAACAACTCGTTCATCCGCAATAAAATGATCACCAACCACTTTCTCCAGAACCCGATATAACTCCTCTAAGGTGATCTCTGTCAAAAACCCCAATCCTCCCAGATTAACACCCAGAATGGGAATTCCCCGATCCCCTATCAGGCGCGCTACACTCAGAAGTGTCCCATCCCCACCGAGGACAATGATCATCTCCACATGCTGAGGAAACTCTTCCCTTTCAATTAAATGAAGGGTAGGTGGAGGAAGAGAAGGACCTAATAGGTCTCCTATCTCTTTCTCAATATAGACATCCACTCCCTTGGGCTTAAGCCAATCTACCAAATTCCTGGTAATGGGAATCGCCTCGGGTTTATTCTTTTTGGCAATAATACCGATCCGTTTCATCCCTTCACCCCTTTATGGAAGTCTGAATGGAGACCTCTAAAAAAGTTCTTTTTATATGGGAGGGTAAGGTTCATACTGTAGAATGGATATATGATATACTTTTTTAGAGATCTCGAGTGAATAATTTTCTAATTTTTAATCAAAATCAGGGTCTCTTATTTGTCTGCTGTGCCCTTTCGATCGATAAAATCATCTCTTTAATGAAATCACGATGGGGAAGATTCGGGTAATCAAGGGCCTTCTTAAAATGGATCAGGGCCTTTGACCAATCCCCCATATCTCGATAGAGAAATCCAAGATAGACATCAATATGATAATTGTCAGGATGCTTCTTCCTCTCCTCCTCAAAGGCCAAAAGGGCTTCTTCCCACCGTTTCAATCCACCGTAAGCCAGGCCGAGATTTAGATGGGCGTTTCGGTAATCAGGTTTCATCTCCAAGAATTTTTTATAAGTCCCAATGGCTTCTTCATAAAGGCCTTTTCGATAATAGGCAAGCCCCAAATTGAAATAAGATTCTGGGTAGGTGGGATCCAACTCAATCGATTTTTTATAATAATCGATCGCCTTATCCATAAATCCCTTTTTATAGGCTACCAGTCCTAAATTATACCACGAAAGCGCATAATTTGGATCCAACCTTAGCGATTTCTCCAATTCCCTCTGGGCTTCGTCCAACCAGCCCATTTCGTAGTAAACAAACCCAAGGTTATGATGGGACCTCCCCTTATGGGGAGATTTCTGAACACAATCCCTCCATAATTCCAATTCACTTTTCCAAACCGAATTCCTTTGGTAGGTTCCAAGGGATAGAGGGATAATGATCAAAAAAGGCACCACCCATATCCACTTTGTTTTCATCCCCCATCGTTCGATCCATCTGAAGACTAGGAGACTAAAAAGAAAGAAAGGGCCCACGGAGGGAAGATAAAGACGGTGTTCAAAAACCATCTCCAGTGGAAAGATGGAGGATTCGATCATTAAATTTCCAAAATACCATAAGGTAAAAAAAGAAAGAAGAGGGTTCTCCTTTGCCTTCCAGAGACTAAATCCAATAAGCCCAACAATGATCAATAGAGAGATCAGGGTGGAGGGGGGATCAAGAAGACTTTTTGATAAGAGAAAATCGTGGTCGAGGTTAAGGCGAGAAGGATGAGGATAAACCAATAGGGTTAGGTAAAAGAGCACCACTCGAAATTGGGTAAGAACTCGTTCCCCCATTGTGAAGGAGCGAAATTTATATCCTTCGATCACCACCTTGAGATACCTCTCTCCTAAAAATAAGAACCCAAGACCCAAAAGGATGAGAAGCCCTGCCAAAAGAGAGAAGGCGACTTTTTTACCTTTTGGAGAAAGGTCAAAATTTTGAAAGAAGTAGAATTCAAAAAGTGCAACAAAAAGAGGTAAAATGGCTACATTTTCTTTGCTAAAAAAACCCAGGAGGTAGGTCAGGATTCCTCCTCCAAAAAAGAGGAACCGAGCAGATCCTTTTGTGATTCTGCCTTTGATATAGAGAGAAAATGATAACAAATAAAACATCCCTGCCATACTGGCCATTCGCTGAACGATGTAGGTCACAGACTGAGTCTGAATGGGATGGACAATAAAGATAAGACTGGTCAGAAGCGCTATCGGGAATGAGGTTGACCCATATCGCTCCCGTAGAAAAGGAGTTTGAAAGGTGAGTAAGATAAACCAATATAAAAAGACTCCAGAAAGAATATGGATGATAAGATTCACCAGATGGTAACCGAAAACATCAAGCCCTCCAAAATAGAAGTTGAGTGCAAATGTAAAAAAAGAAAAGATGCGGAGGCTCTCCTTATAAGAATTCTTAATTAAGGACGTCAATCGGTCCCCGGTCAACTGTTCAATCTGAATATTTGGATTCTGAGAGATATTGGGCCGGTCATCAAAGTGGAAAGGAACCTGAAAACTATTGGAGTATATTACTGAGGCTACTCCTACGATGAGGCTAAAAGCAAATAAATATCGAACCATGAATTTCTTCGATTACTCAGCCATTAACTAACACAGTTGGCCTATGGCAAACCTTCTAAATCACGCACTAATTTTTGAATTATTCTCCGGTTGGGTAGAAATGGGTTTAATGCCAGAGCCACCTTTAAATGGTAGAGCGCTTTCTTCCTGTTCTGAAATTCATACCAGTAGATCTGCCCTAAATTAAGGTGAGCGAGGGCATTGTATGGATTGATTTTGATCTCCCATTCAAATTCTACGATAGCCTTATCAAACTTCTTTTGAGCTGCATAGGCTATAGCCAAACGATTGTGAGCCTCTGGGAAATAAGGAAATACTTTAAGAAAGGTCTTAAAAGCCTCTGCAGATTCTGTGTATTGGGAATTTTCAAAATAAATTCCACCAAGAGTATAATGAGCAATATAAAGGTTAGGATTAATCTCAAGTGATTTCTTACACATAAGAATCGCTTTGTCCAAATCACCCATTTTTTGAAAAATGATACCGAGATTATGATAAGCAGAGGCATCTTTTGGATTAATTTCGATTGCTTTTTGATTGGCTTCTAAAGCTTTATCATATTGTCCAGAATTGATATAGGCAGTACCAAGGTTAACGTATGGTCGTGACTTATAAGGTGATTTTTTTACACAATCGGTCCAAAGGGCTATTTCATCATTCCAAATTCTATTTCTCAAATATGACCCAGATGTAAGAAGAAAGACGATCAAAACAAAGATGATTATCTCCACTGGATGAAACTTCATTCGTTTTATGTTTCCTTAGTGATCTATGGTTTTTTCTTTTACTCTATCCACTTTTCTTTGATTGTTTAGATATGGTTTCTAACCTCCCGTTATTGTTTAAATTAAGACGGGCCCATGGAATCCAATTTTCCCCTCGTTTTAAACCTTCGATAACGAAAAGGGTAAAAAGTAAAAAAGGCCCTATCGATGGGAGATAAAGCCTATGTTCATAAACTAACTCCAATGGAAAAATCGAGGATTCAATAAATAAGTTTCCGAAGTACCATAAAATACAGAAAGAAAGAATAGGCATCTTCTTTGCTCTCAATATGCTATAGCCCAGAAGCCCGGCAACTATTAAAATAGAAATGAGAGTCGTGGGAGGATCGATTATCCCCTTTGATACCGGAAAGTCATAGTCTAAATTCAATCGGGAAGGATGAGGATAGGCTAAAAGGCTCACATAATAAAGAACTACTCGAAATTGAGTAAGCACTCTTTCTTCAAGTGTAAAATCTCTTATTTTATAACCCTCTATGATTAATTCATAATAACGTTTCCCCCATATGAATAATCCTACGAGGGCGATCAACCCAACTATTAAAACGAGGGTAATAAATACCTTCTTCCCTTTCGGACTGATGGTAAGATTTTGGAAAAAATAAAATTCATAGATCAGGACAAAAAGGGGAAGAATTGCCACATTCTCTTTTGAAAATATTCCTAATATATAGGTAAAACATGCGCTTCCAAAATAAATGTACCGGCGGTTACCTGATGAGATTCTTCCTTTAATGTAAAGAACCATCGTGAGAAGGTAGAACATCCCTCCCATACTGGTCATTCTCTGGACAATATATGTGACTGATTGGGTCTGGATGGGATGGGCGATAAAAATTAAACTTGTAAAGAGAGCAACTTTGTAGGAAATAGCTTCATACTTCTCTTTCAAATAAGGTAGATTAAATGTCAGGATGATAAACCAGTAGAGGAATAGACTTGAACCGATGTGGATGATAAAGTTTACTAAATGATACCCAAAAACGTTGAATTCCCCTAAGTAATAGTTGAGGGCCAGAGTAAAATAAGAAAAGATTCGTATACTTACCTGATAAGTATTTTTGATTAACTGCTCCAATCGATCCAAGGTAATCACTTTGATCTGAATGTTGGGATTTTGAGTGATATTGGGTAAGTCATCAAAAAGGAATGGTACATAGAATGTGTTGAAATAAGCCACTAAGGCCACCCCTATGATCAGCCCGATGGCAATAAGATGACGTAGGTAAATGGAGAACCACTTTTTCTTAGGTGTAAATAAAGTTGCCTTCGTTTCAAATTTTTTTGTCTTTCTGCGCCTGCTCATCTCTCTATTGATCTGTCCTTTTCTGGGATTTGTTCAACAAATATACCATTCCGATCAGTCCAATTTCAATAAGGGTCATCCAAAGCCTTGTAGTTATTGAAAGGATAACCGCAATCGGTGTTGGTATCAATCTTGTAAGGAGATAGACCAGAGTTCCTTCACGAACACCAAGACCTGCTGGAGCAAAAAATGCAATCAGCCCAATTGTACTTGAAACAGCCAGCGCTCCTGTCAGCAGGAGAAAATGTCTTGATGAAATAGGATAGATCGAATTCACGAACAGATAAAACCCAAACCCTCCAATGAGCCAGGATAAAATACAAAAAAACAGTATTTTGAGTATGTCAAAGTAGGAGATGGATAGTGTAATGGTCCCCCTTTTAAATCTAATGAGAATCCAGTTTATTATTTTCTGGAGAAATCGAGGGTGAAGAAAGAGTAAGGCAATCAAAACTAATAGAAATATCAACCCGATTTGCTCATCCTGAAAGAAACAGGAGACCTCCCTGAATAAAAAAAGGGAGGCTAAAAAAATAATCCCCCCCGCCATGATGATACTTGCCATCTCAAAATAGAGGGCGGTGGAAATCAGTTTTTTTGGTTTCCCTTTTGCTTCATAGAAATAGAACCTGCCAAGAAGAAGCCATACCTTGCCAGGCAGGTATTTCCCCAATTGAGAATAGAACCAGCTCTCCAATGTTTCTTTTATAGAAAGGGCTATGCCTAACTTAAGAGTGATGAGATACCAGGCCCATACTTGAACGAAATAACTGAAAGTAAATGTGAGGGTAGATAGGAAAAAAGTAAAAGGCCTTAAGGTAAAAGAAGCATCTTTCACCTGGCCCCAGTTCTCCCAAACCATCTTCCCTAAAAAGACGAAAATGATAACAATGATGATCCATCTTGCAATTTTTTTAAAATCAAATCTTCCTGTTATTTTTTTGTCAATATCCATATGTATGTAGGAATCCAGCGATAAACATAAGGGGCCAACCATCGAATCCATTTATATAAAAATCCCTTTGGATTTAATAGGTCAGTGGCAAAAAAACTTTCTGGCTCATTAATAATGGGAAGTGTATAATCATGGATTTGAAATTTCTGCACCAATCGTTTTAATCCATTAAGGGAAAGGTGCTCTTCATAATAGAAATTTCCTTTTCTAGTGAGCCTTAAATAAATATGGGCGAGAGGTTTAGGTAGCCAGGAAAGAAATGGCAACCCATAATGACCTTCAATAATCATGTATCTATTGCCCGCCGAAAAATAACAGAAACCGTCTCTTTTTAAAACACGAAAAATCTCATCCACCAATTGATGGGCGTTAGGCACGTGTTCATAGATGTGGTTGCAAATGATGGCATCGAATGAACTATCTTTGAATGGCAAAAACATTGCGTCAGCAATCAATAATTTGACCCAGGAGGAGAAATGATGGTGTTTTGCATAATAAACAGCATCCTGTTCAATATCTATTCCAACGGTCATAGAGAAGTGGTCTCCTAAGAGTGAAGTAATAATTCCACTTGAACACCCTATGTCAAGACATTTTAGAGAATGCGCTTCAGTGCAAAAATCTTGAATAACTCTAAAAATCTTTTTAAATTTCTGTGACCGCCCTTCCGTGCTTTTTAAAATGGAATCCCCTTTGGATAAATGGAATTGATATCCTCTTTGTTTAACCATCTTTCTTTACAAGAAAAAGAAAATCTTGATAGTAAGAAATCTTCCTTTTTAACCTTCTCACCGAGTTCATCTCTTGGGAAGCAATTTTAATAAACCAATTCCTTGGAATCAAACCGTATCGGATGAGATAGAGCAACCACCACCGACCCCTTCGGATAGGGTAATATTTAAAACAATTTAGACCCGACTCCTCATAACTCTGAAGATATTCTGAGAGATTTGGCCTTCCAACTCTTGGGTTATCTGATACTTGTTCAATAAAGTAACCTCTTCCCTCCTTTCTTAAATAATGTGACAATCGTGAAACTGTCTTTTTTAATCTCTCCCCTCTCATGATTTGAAGAACCCCTATCGTCATAATGAGATCAAACTTAAAAGGGGTTTCAGGAAAATCCGAACCATCGTAAAGTATAAATTCTACATTTTCAGCTGTCCTATTCTTTTCGGCAAGATCAACCATTTCTGGCGTAACCTCCATGCCAATCACTCTTTTTACTCTCGGTGCGATCCAGTAAGAGATTCTTCCACTTCCACACCCGAAGTCAAGGACGACTTCGTTTCCTCTTAACTCCAGGACTTCATCTAAGGCCATCTTCTGAAGGAGATCAATATAATAATTTTTATGGCCTCTTCGATCAGAAGGGTCAAGGCCAGAGGCCAGGAATCCTTTCTGGGCTCGCTGGCCCCAATCAAACTTTCCCATCATATTTCCCTTCTCAATATTTTCACCAATCCCCTTCCCACTCTTGAACCCGTTACTCTCTTTCCCATCTCCCATATCTTACATCGGAGGGGATGATAATCTTTCACATATGTATGGATATCGATTGAGCAACTTCCCCATTTCTCTTTAAATCGGATTAATGAAAAATCCTCCGGGTCTGATCCCATAAAATCCAGAATGGCCTTCCCTTCCTTCACTCCCTTTTGAATCATATGGTCAATGATCAAATCATTAGGGCGATATTCAAGGAAGGCACGATCTGAACCATTATGAAGATAATGGAGAGAGTCTGATGAATAGATGACTACCACCCCTGCTGTAAATTGATCATTTTTTAATGCAAACAAGATGTCTGCTTTTCCTTCTTTAATGAGAATTTCATAAATTATCTGAAACCATCGGCGTGGATATTTGGCGAAGGCTCTTTTCCGTTCCATTGAGGAAAGATAGAGGTAATAAAAAATATCAACTTCTGAAGGAGAGGTTAAGGCCCTTACCACAAGACCATTCCTTTTTGCCTTACGGATGGCTCTCCGCACCTCCTCTTTATAACCTCTCCAAATCTCGTTAAGGTTAAATCTTTTCAGATCCAGGATAGTCCATTTGCAAGGGATTGAATGATATGAGACCGGTTTATAGGATTTTAAAAAAGGAGTATCAACCACCCGTACTTGATCGATTCTCAACCTTTTAAACTCCCTATCCAACAATTCCATAAAAGGATGAAAATAATCCTTTTCGCCAATCACATTTCCAAAAGGGATGGAAGCATAGAGGATCTTAAAAATTTTAAAGTTCAGTAAAACCGTAGGGAATCCAGTAAAAATATCATCTCCCTCCTTCAAATAAAAATAGAGGGGTTGACCTCCCAACCCCTCTTTGAGAACTCTGCTCCAAATCGACTGATAGAAGATCAAGTCAGTGTATCGCCTGGCAAATTCGTCCCATTGCTCTCCAGGAGTTTCAAAAACCTTAAGTTCCATAATGACTCATGTACGTGTATAAAATCCTATGGCCGTACCCTTAACCCGCAACCGAATTTTGGAAATCCTGAAGGGTTCACCTTGACCTGGTGCTACGAATCACGCTTTTTATTTTGTTTACAATCCATCTCACATCTTCCACTTCCATTCGTGGATGAAGCGGAAGGCTCACCTCTCTTCGACCGACCTCTTCGGTTTTAGGGAGCGCCCCTTCGCTAAGCCCAAACCTCTCTCGATAAAAAGAGAAGAGATGGACAGGAGGATAATGGATGCTTGTTTGGATTCCAAAATCTTTTAGCCTCTCCATCACCCTTTTCCTATTCATGGATGGTGCTAACAAAATAGGGAAAAGATGGTAAGAGGGATTTCCTTTAAAATTTGAGAAGGGAATAGAGATCCCATCAATTTCCTGAAGCGCTTTTCGATAAGCCTTGGCCAATCTTTTTCTCTTCCTATTATTTCGATCCAATTTTTTTAACTGGACCAAACCCAGGGCGGATTGTATTTCTGTGATTCGATAATTATAACCAACCCTTTGGATATCATAAGAAGCGAGATGCCCCTGAAACTTATCCCACGAAAGTCTTTCCATTCCATGAGAGCGTTTTTCTCTGATCTTTTGGGCCAACTGCCTATCCTGGGTGACCACCATTCCCCCTTCTCCTGTAACCAGGTTCTTATTTGAAAAGAAACTGAAACACCCTATCGTGCCGATTCTCCCACACCTTTTGCCCTCGACCTCTGCCCCAGGGGCATGGGCAGAATCTTCAATGACATAGAGACCGTACCTTCGAGCAATCTCCATAATGGAGGACATCTGACAGGGGTAGCCTCCGTAATGCATCACGAGGATAGCTTTGGTCCTCGGTGTAATTCTTTTTTCAATCTCCTCAGGAGAGACTGTGAGATTGTCCTCCCCTATGATATCTACAAAGACAGGTTTGGCTCCAATATAAAGAACAGCATTACTTGTGGCCACAAAGGTCAAGGAAGGAAGGATGACCTCATCTCCCTGAGCTATAGGAAGGGAGGCCAAAGCCAGATGCAATGCAGCGGTTCCACTTGAAACTGCGATCGCCTCGCCTCCCCCAAGATATTTTGAAAAGGATTCCTCAAACCTCTCGGTAACAGGTCCCAAGGAGAGCCACCTGGATCGAAGGACCTTAACGACAGCCCTCTCCTCTCTTTGGTCAAGATCAATATCTGAAAGGGGATAACGCCATTTCATATTCGTGATTCGTGAATCGTAATGAAAATCCTAAGATGTTTAAGTTTTCACGGCTCGCAATTTACAACCACCTATTATAATGGATAACTTCCTACTTTAAACCGATGGATATTCCTCTTATACCATTCAATCGTTTCTCTTAACCCTTCTTCAAGGCGAAACTTGGGTTTCCAACCAAAAAGTTCCTGGGCTAACCGGGTATCAGAAAGAAGTTGAAACACTTCGCTTTTTTCAGGTCTAATCCTCTGAGGGTCGATCTCAACCTCTTTTTTCTTGCCCAACAGATCAAGGACCTTTTTGGTTAATTCCTCGATCGAAATATCTATCCCTGTTCCAAGATTGACCACCTTTCCAATTGCCTTCTCACATTTTTCAAACTCCATAAATCCTCGAACCGTATCTTTAACAAAAAGGAAGTCCCGTCTTGGTCGCAAATTACCCAATCGGATTTTTCCCTCACCCAAGGCCTGGGAGATGATGGTAGGGATGATGGCTCGAATTGATTGTCTGGGGCCAAAGGTATTAAAAGGCCTAAGGATCGAAACAGGAAGCCCAAAACAGCGATAATAACTTTCGGCCAACTGATCTGCCCCGATCTTACTTGCAGAATAAGGGGATTGGGCCTGAAGGGGATGCCTTTCATCTATCGGGACATATTGAGCGGTCCCATAAACCTCACTGGTGGAGGTATGGACCACCCTTTCAAGCCCCTCCGTTTCAAGGCATGCATTAAGAAGGTTGGCGGTCCCAACGACATTGGTTTGAATGAAATCGAAGGGGTGGACATAAGAGTAAGGAATGGCGATGAGGGCTCCCAAATGGAAAACCTTTTTACACCCCTTCACAGCCTTTCTTACCCCATCCGGATCTTTCAGATCACCCTGCACGATCTCGATCTGGTCTAAAACATCCTTGGGTAAGTCTTCTAAGAGGCCCCATTGATTTCTTGAATTGTATCGAACAAACGCCCTGACCTCCTTCCCATGCCTTACCAACTCCTCAACCAGATGGCTACCAATAAACCCTCCAGCTCCTGTCACCAGAACCTTGCTCATATAAACCTCGCAATTGAGGTTGGTGAGGGTAATAGGGAAAGGCCTCGCCGAGCCCTATTCACGATCACGACTCCCCATTACGTTTTATAAAGTAATTTCCTTCTCATCTTTTTAAATTGCCTCTGTGCTTCCTCATAATCTTCATGCCTACCGATATCCAGCCAAAAGTCCTCTGAGGGATAGCAGACAACCTTCTGATTCCTATCCATTAACTTCTGAACAAGTTCTGGGAAATCAAAATATCTCCCGTGGGGGATCCACTCTAAAACCCTCTTCTCAAAGACATAGATGCCCATGCTCACAGAGTAAGAAAGAATGGGCTTTTCAATATAACGGGTAAGCCTATAGGAGTGATCATATTCCATCACCCCCAATTCCGTCTGAATCTTCTTTTTATTCATTGCAATCGTAAGAAGGCTTTTGTGCCTCCGATGATACCTAATCAATTTTTGAAAATCGAGTGTCGTGAGGATATCTCCGTTCATGACGAGAAAGGTTTCTGGTAGGTCAGTTAAGAGTGTAAGCGGACCTGCTGTCCCAAGAGGCTTCTTTTCCTTTGAGTAGGAAATCCTAACTCCATATCGCTCTCCATTCCCAAAATAGACAGAAAGAAAAGGCTCTGATTGCAGGTTGACAGCAAAGATCAACTCCTTAATCTTAAAATGAGCCAATTGCCTGACGATCACCTCGAGGATGGGCATCCCATCGACAGGCATCAATGGTTTGGGAATCACCGTCGTATAGGGAGCGAGTCTTCTCCCTTCTCCTCCTGCCAATATGATTGCTTTCATTTTCTTCCCTTAAATGTAATCGGCCAAAAATCTATCCACGCTCGTTTCCAGATTGAATAGACGTTTTAAATCCTCCCTTTTCTCCTCCTCCATTGCCTTCGGCCTTTGATCCCTGAATTTAACCTTCCCTTTCATGGCCTCTCTCAATGCCATAGGATCTTCGGGTGGCACCACATCGGCAACCCCATATTTCCTGCCCAATTCTCCCATATCCCCCACATCGGTAACGATCAACTCTTTATTAAATTTCAAGGCCTCAGAAAATACAAGGGGGATCGAATCAGACCTTGAAGGGATCACTATACAATCAGAGGATTCATAAAGTCTTGCCAACTCGTCGTCCGAAATATTCCCTGTAAAGAGGACCTGCCCTTCCAAATTGTTTCGATGGACAAAACTTCTTGCCCAATCTTCCAGGCTTCCTTTTCCAACAAGGGTAAGTTGAACATCTGATCTCTTTTCAATCCATCCCGCGACAGATTGTAGGAGGAGGTCAATCCCTTTCACCTTCTCAAATCTCCCAACAAAAAGAAATCCATAGGGTCTATCTGCTGATTTCCCCTTGTCTTTTAAAAGAGTGGAAGAAGGGAGGGTTCTTGTTGTGGCTAAAAAATAGCATCTCCTCCCAAATCTCTCCTCTATCTTCCTGGAAAGGTCGAAACCATCCGCAAAGACTCCTCTGGCTTCGTGGATCACTCTCTTCATCAGGGGATAGAGAAGTGGATTTTTACCATATCGATAGATATCCGAGCCAAGGGACCATACGGAATAAGGGATTCCTGTCTGACGATAGGCATGATTGGCTAACCACCCCCCTGGCAGTAGCCATAGGGCGAGGCAGACATCCATCTGGTTCTCCTTAAGAAAAGGAATCACCCTATCTTTGCCATTACGAAAAAAACTCCATAGTCTAAGCAGATCGAAAGGATGAAAGGGGTTTAGTGAGGCAATTGGTTTTTCTGTCTTCATCCAAGGAAACCATTCAATCCTTATCCCCTTGATAAACTGCTCTTTTAATCCTTTACGATCCTGGGTATAGACAAAGACCTGATGGCCTCGTCTCTTTAATGATTCGATAAAATCGATCAGAAATGGGGCCTTAACCATGTCCCTGATATGTGAAGGGAATGAAGAAGTAATGATGCAGATATTCATTTCCTATTTCAGCCCTTTGTTATATTCCATATCAAACCACATGGCGAAGAGAAGAAATTGAAGTCCAGAGATAGTAAAGAGTCCTGCAAAAAGAGCACTTGTTGCAGAAACTGTCCCAATAAAGATTCTGTAGAAAAAAAGATAACCACCGAAAACAACTCCTATGGGTGTGAGGATAAAACCCATCAAATAGAAGAGGACCAGAGGGTGGAAATCCCGAATCACATACTTCTCCTTAAGTCTCCAGAAAAACAGTTTGATAAGGAGGAAGGAGAGGGTAAACACCACCTTATAAATCTTCATCTTAGAACGTTCCCCAATCCCGTAAATGGGATTGATCGGCACATCCCTGACCCTGAATTGATATACGTTTAATTTCGTAAGAAAATCATTGGGCATTCCGTAACGTTTATATAAATTATCCAGATCAATTGTCTTCAAAACCTCAAGGGTTACTGCCCCATAACCTGATTGCGAATCTGCAATATGCCAATACCCTGAGGCAATCTTTGTGAGGAAGGATAAGACTGCATTGCCCAGATAGCGCGACTTAGGAATAACCCTCCAGGCCCTTCCAGTAAAAAGCCGATTCCCTTTAGAATAGTCTGCCTCCCCATTGACCACAGGATCGATTAATTTAGGAAGGTCTTTTGGATCCATCTGGGCATCTCCTGCCATGACCACCGAAATTTCGACATTATTACTGCGTGCCCATTTGTAACCTGTAGCAATGGCACCTCCCACCCCTTCATTCTTCTGATGACGAAGGTAGATAATTCGGCTATCCTCTTTCTGATGCTCTTTGACAACCTCCCCGGTTCGGTCTCGACTCTCATCGTCCACCACGACAATATGGTCTACAAAATTGGGGATCGACTTAAGGACCCTACCGATTAACTTCTCTTCGTTATAGGCAGGAATCACCACAGCAATGGTCTTATCTCGGTACATGACCTCCCACCTCTTTTGTCCATTCGTGATTTAATAAAGCACCACTTAATATAGTGGCCACCTCATCCTCCGTTTAAATTGGGGGCATTGATCATAAAAATTATTCTTGGGTCAAGTCAAAAATTAGGAAGCCAGTTAAGGCAAAGTAAAAACGGCTCTGTCACCCTCGAACAATAAAAATGGGTAACCCCCCAATTCCCCCCTTTGATAAAGGGGGGATTAAGGGGGGTTAAAGGCTTATTTCCTGAGTCCTTATGGAGGTATCATTTAATCCCGGACACGAATCACGATCAACGGACACGGTTAACTTTATTGGATACCATAGATAGAGGGAGGTGTCAATTTGATTGAATGCTAACCATCCACCTTAACTCCAGGCTCGTTCTCAAGCACCTGAGCTAAGCGTTTATATTCTTCACTGCCAAAAGATTGAAATTGAGAAGCGAGCATCTCTGCATAGTTAAACCCTTTGGCATTAATCCAGTCTCTGTGGACACTATCCCCTCGGCCCATCATGTGACGAACTAAATCTAATGAGGTAGGCGAAACCTTATTGCAAACAGGGCAATGGTAAGCCATTCTGACTCCGAGAGTTTAAAAATCTCTATCTCTTCTCCTCCCCTTTTTCTTTCTCCTTGAGTGCCCTCAATACCTTCTCAGGAGTAATGGGGAGGTCTTTTATTCTGACACCCACAGCATGATAGACTGCATTGGCCATTGCTCCAGCGGTAGGACTTGTAAGCCCCTCCCCTGCTTCTTTTGCACCAAACGGGCCCTCAGGTTCATAGGTATCGACCTCAATCCCTATTGTTTGGGGCATATCCAAAGAACGAATGACCTTATAATCACCAATCGAAGGATTAAGAATCTTACCACCATCCATAGGCTGATCTTCACAGAAAGCCCCTCCTGCAGCCATCATCGTTGCCCCTTCCACCTGTCCAATCACCGCCACAGGATTGATCACCTGACCGCAATCATGGGCAGTCACAATCTCTATCAATTTAACCTTCCCTGTGTCAGGATCGACCTCCACTTCTACGGCCTGAACCCCGAAGCCAAAGGCAGGGGAAACCATTCCCTTACGGTGGGGGGTATAGTGACCTCTTCCGATAATGGTCTGCCCCTCTTTTGCCCTAATGGCCTCTTGGACAATATCGAAATAAGAGACGTATCGTTCTGGACGGTCAACCATATAAATCTTATGGTCCTTGATGTCGAGATCGTACACCACATTGGGTTTCATTTTGGCGCAGGCAAATTCCAAGAGTTGACGCTTTGCATCCTGAGCGGCCATCTTGACCGCATTCCCATTCATCAAGGTTTCCCTGCTCCCCCAAGACCCCAGGTCAGCAGGACCAAGGTCTGTATCCTCTGCGTGAACCCTGATATCTTTTAGATGGACTCCCAATTCTTCAGCGCAGATCATGGCCAGGGTTGTATCGGAGCCCTGACCTGTATCACAGGCCCCTGTAAACAGATCAACTTTACCATCAATATTTATTTTGACCATGGCTGCTGAAAAGGCATAGGGAGTATTAAACCAATTAAAGATCCCGCCGGACATGAAGCCATAGTTTCCAATTCCAATTCCACGGTTGGGAGGGAGTTTCCCACGGCCTTTGATATGTTTTTCGATGGCATCATAACATTCCTTAAGGCCACAGCTCTGAATATAGGCCTGGCCAGGCACTTCATAATTTGGGGTGATGGCGTTTTTACGTCTGAGATCAAGGGGATCCATTTTCATCGCCTCGGCAAGCATATCGATCATCGACTCCCCTGCAAAATAGGCCTGGGGGGCTCCGAACCCCCTGAGTGCTGAAGTAGGTGCCGTATTCGTATAGACACGATAGCCATCATAGCGATAATGAGGCCATTTATAGGGTAAGGAAGAATAAAATCCAGTGAGATAAAGGGCAGTCGCACCCATGGCCGTATAGGCACCACCTTCGGTCACCACCCTAACCTCTTTGGCCATCAGGGTACCATCCTTTTTTGCTCCAATCTTCACATAGTAATACATCGGGGTTTTTCGCTTCGTGGCAATAAACTCTTCTTCACGGGTGAGGACAATCTTTACAGGCTGACGTAATTTTTGTGAAAGCAGTGCTGCACAAAACTGGGCAGAATCCAGTTCAAACTTGCTCCCAAATCCACCTCCAGAGGGTGGCTTGATCACCCTCACATCCCCTTCTCTTAAACCCAACATATCGGCCAGCAATACTTGAATATAATAGTTTGATTGGGTGGAGGTCCATACCGTGAGTTTTCCATCATAACCAAAATGGGCGACTGCACCGTGGGTTTCCATACAGAGATGGGCCTGGGAGGAGGTATGAAACTGATCTTCGAGAATATAGTCGCATTCTTTAAAGGCCTCGTTCACAT
Organism: uncultured Syntrophaceae bacterium; assembly: GCA_964517975.1. Classification (GTDB taxonomy): domain Bacteria; phylum Desulfobacterota; class BSN033; order BSN033; family UBA1163; genus JBBIRM01. The sequence goes on along the minus strand of CAZFDM010000135.1, from coordinate 12,873 downwards.
CTCCCCATTCAATCCGACGGGTCACATTGATATTCCTTTCTGCATGGTCGTGAATTCTGGGGGCTCCCTCCTTCATGGCCTCAAGGGGATCGAACACTGCGGGTAAGATTTCATAGTCTACTTCGATCAAATCCAGTGCCTCTTCAGCAATCTCCTCATCAATGGCAGCCACTGCAGCCACTGCATCCCCAATGTAACGAACCTTCTCCCGACAGAGGATCTCCTCATCACAGAGTTCTGGGAAACGCCGCCAGGCACCATTCTTCCTTCCTATTGTATCTTTTCCCGTCACAATGGCCTTGACCCCAATCTTCCTCTCAGCCTTGCTCGTATCAATATTGAGAATTCTTGCATGAGGATGGGGGCTTCTTAAAATCTTCCCATAAAGCATATTGGGCAAAACCATATCAAAGGTGTATTTGGCCTGACCAGTCACCTTTGCATATCCATCCACCCGAATATGGGATTTACCAATTACGGCGTATGGCCTGTTCATTTCTCCTCCTTATACTCGCCTTCTGCAACAGCTTTGATGGCTCGAATGATGCTGTTATAGCCTGTACACCGGCATATATTACCGTCGATGGCTTCCCTGACCTCTATCTCGGTGGGTTTGGGATTTTCATCAAGCAAGGCCTTAGCAGAGGCCAGCATCCCTGGAGTGCAAAACCCACACTGATAGGCCCCGTAATCAAGGAAGGCTTTCTGTAAGGGGTGTAATCTCTCACCTTTGGCAAGACCTTCGACCGTCGTGATCTCTGCCCCATCTGCTTGAAGGGCAAGGATGGAGCACGACTTTACAGCCATTCCATTTAGGATGACCGTGCAAATCCCGCACGAACTACTTTCACATCCCCTCTTCGTCCCTGTCAACCCCAACTCATTTCTCAAGACTTCGACCAGAAGGCTCTTTGGCTTCACATAAAGCTCATAGGGCTGTCCATTCACAGTCAATCTCAGTTCTTTTCTCATGAATATCAATCCTCCTAAGATCTCTTAATTCAAATATTTCTGCTTTTAATCTCAAGACTTCTTCGCCCTAAAAAGCGCCTCCTTTCCAACCCGTTTTACTAAAACCCTCAGAAGCTCCCGCCGGTATTCGGCTGAGGCATGGATATCCGATATTGGATCTGCCTCCTGGGAGGCAATCTCTCCTGCCTCTTTGAGGAGATCATCCGTAATCGTTTTACCCCTCAGCACCTCTTCTGCTTTTTTGGCTCTCATTGGTCTTGGCGAAGCATTGGCTAAGGCAATCCTGATATCTTCACAATGACCATCCCTTGATCCCAATGTCATCGCAATAGCAACTCCTATGATGGCCATGTCATTCTCAATCACATTGAACTTAGAATAGGCAACACCTGTGTTTTTTGGAATAGGAGGTACTTGAATCTCGGTAAGTATTTCACCAGGCTTTAAGGCAGTCTCAAAATAGTCCAAGAAGAAGTCTTCGACAAGCATTGTTCTCTCATCCTTTAGGCTGGTGAGGGTCAGAGTTCCATTCAATACTATCAGGACAGGGGCTGGGTCACCTGCTGGGTCGCCATGGCAGAGATTTCCTCCAATAGAGCCCCAGTTACGGGTCTGGATAGAGGCTAACCCCCTCTCCATCTCAGAAAGGATCCCAAATGAGTTCTTAATCACAGAGGATTTTTCTATAGTTCGGTGAGTGGTTAAAGAGCCAATCCTTAACCCCTTTTTTTCATCATATTTGATATAATCCAGCTCCGATATACCTTTAATATCAATTAGGTATTTGGGTTTAATCAATCCCTGTCTCATCATGATGAGAAGGGACTGTCCCCCTGCAATAATTTTATAATCATCTTTGTATTGATCAAGCAACCCAAGGGCTTCCTTAAGCGTCTTCGGTGCAATATACTCAAAATCGCTTATCATATTCGTTTAGCCTCCATCCTTTCTGATCCTCACCAATCTTTAATAAGGATTAAGCGGTTCCCCCGCTAAGTTTCTCTTGTAGGTTTTTGGTGAATTCCTCTCCAACTGACCTGGCTTTGGCACGCATAATTCTTTCGCCAAAGGTTGCCAGCCTACCTACGATGTTGACCTTGGTCTGATAGGAAACCTCAACTTCCTCTTCTGAAATTTCGTTTAGCCTAACCGTTGCATCACAGGTAAAGGTCCCCATCTTTCCAATATCCTCTCCTCTTCCCACCGCCTTAACATATCTTGGTGGGTCAACCTCCGTCAAGACGACCTTGAATTTAAACCTCACGGAGATAGGACCAACGGATTGCTTGACCACGCATTCATAAGTCTTATCATCAATGGCTTCCACCTTTTCTGCTCCAGGGATACAGGAGGCAAGCGTGCCTGGCTCGAGTAAAAAGTTCCATAGGGTCTGAATCGGGGCCTTCAGGGTAAATTTTCCTTCGATCAACATGTCAAACGAAGCCTCCTTCGCTTTAGAGGTCAAGATCAAATGGGTCCAACGCCCTTACATTTATCTCGGGTATTTCAAAAGCCCTCTCGGGCTTCTGGTGTAATCTCTCCCTCTCTCCTTCACTCCATAAGCCAAGGGATCCTCTATATTTTTTAGAGTAACACAAAAAATAATGCCTGCCAGTATAGATCGCACAATCCCTGCACAATCGGCCTGAAAAGGGACAGATCATCTCTTTTTTAGCCAAGGTTTTATCCCTTTCCGAGGTTATCTTTCATGACTTCTATTTTTTAAGCAATGGTTCGGGGCTTTCCCAATCTTTGATTGGCTTCATCCACTCCGCCTTTTCAACAAAGATATCATGGGCCAGGGGTACGGGTGGATGGCACACCCAAAGGGGATCAAACTCCTCTTTGATCTTCAAAAGCCAATGATGATAATTGGGGCCATATTTGGGACCTGTCAGGTAGAGAGGTTGGTGAGGTCCTAACAGAGAGGTATAAAAGCGTTCTCTGATGTTCATCTTTGCAGTCTCTACATAAAAATGGTCTACACCGGTTGTATCCTCGTCCTGATCCCAGTAGATGAGAAATTCAGAGTAGCCTTGATGACCTAATTCAAAACTCTGAAACCAACCCGGATCTCCATAATCTGGCATCAGTGGAGGCGTATACTTCTTCTTCAGTTCTGCATAATACTCTCCATGGATGGTGGCCTGGGAGAGCGTTTCGATTACATAATCGACCGACACATACGACCCACACATCAACCACATTCCTGCGGAATCAGCATTCTTAATCCAAGATTCGTCTGAAGGTTTTGTAGGCCTTGGAATGCCTCCTAACTCCTTCATAATGTCATTTAGGACATTTTCATCGTAGCGCATCTGTTCTTCAGAAGTAAATCCGATGAGCAATACACGAATAATAAAAAAGTTCCGAATCGTATCCTCATTCTCTTTCCCCCAGATCTGCCAAAACTCCTCCTTGCATTCTGCTTTGGCAATGGCTCGCCAGAATAGAGGAACCTTTGTCACTGCCCCTGCAATCTCAGCCTTTCCAATCTCGAACATCGCCCTCACCTGTGCCTCTTTACTTGGCATCTGGTAGTTTATCCATTTTACACGTTTTTCAGGAAGGGCAAGGGCGGTATTGGGTGAAATACCTGTAGGGATGAGTCGCTCGGGTTGGAATGGCAGAAGTTTTATTGCCATTTTAGTCACAATCCCAAGACATCCCCTTAATCCAGTATATCCCCTCAGCAGGCCTCTTAGATCTGGACCAATCCCATCACCCCAGAAAGGATCATCACCCACAGCAAGGGAGCCCATCCTCACCAGTTCACCATCAGGCAGAACCAGTTCTGTTCCTAAGATTCGCCTGTGTGGAAGACCAATCCTATGGCTTAGGGGTGACCACCCATCCCCTATCAGATTGGCAATGACAGAGGCCTGGGAACCACCCCCTCCAATCACCACATAGGCTCCACGCTTCATCGCCTCTTCCTGAAGGGGGGAATAGATGACTCCTGGTCCGAGGACGACATAAAGATGCTTTTCATCAATTTCAAAATCGTTCATGCGCTTAAGATCTATGAGCAATTCATCCTCAACATGGCAATGGGAACGAGGTCCATAGAATCCAGTGCTGTAAGGAACATAAGGAATTTTGTAACGATTACAAACCTTGACAATCTTCTGAACCTCTTCGGTCGTTCTGGGCAAAATCACTGCACCTGGAATCTTTGTCATGACCCTTTCATAGCCCAGCCCACATTCATATCCTCCAGGCCCGCATCGATATCCCTCGCAAATCACTGGATCCTCTGAGATATATTCTGAACCTACAATACACTCTAATGCTCTATAGGCTTCTTTTACAATGGCCATACCTTCCTCCTAAGCAAGGGATTTCTATGGTTTTTATTTCTTAACGGGTTCAAAGGCAAAGTAGACCCTATCCACAATCCTTCTCTCCTGACCCCATTCAAGCGGATGGGACGGAACATCGAATACTGCAAGCTGAACCTCATCCCCTTCTTTAAGGGTGCCAGGTGGACAGTTAATAATTCGGCTAAGCAAACGTTTCACCGGGCTCTCTTTGCCCAAATCAATCCAGGCAGAAATCAGGGGAGGCTTAAAGCAGAGAGGCACCCCTCCCCATTTCTCTACGACCTCCAAGACCTTTCCTCTCTTGGGTAGATCAATCCACTCAAGATTTTCTGAATAGCATTCCGGACAGATCACCCTGGGAGGGTAAGCGATATACCCACATTGACTGCATTGAGTTGTTGTGAACCTTCCCTCTCGGAGATGGTCATAAAATTTATAAATTCGATTGAACTCCTTGACCTCGATGGGCCAGATATCTAAGGTGGGAGAGTATTTCCCCTCTAAGAATGGAATTCCTATTTCTTTGGTAGCCATTTTATCACTCCTTATCTCAACGGTTCTCTTCCATAAATGACAATAGTATGTTCTACATTTCCTCCACTGAGGTTATGGGTCATACCCATCACTGCTCCTTGAACCTGATTCGTAGCCCTTCCCTGAAGTTGTTTTAGGATTTCAATGGCCTGACGAATCCCTGTCCCTCCAAAGGGATGACCACAGGAGAGAAGCCCTCCATCGGTGTTGGTGGGGATCTTTCCCCCAAGTCTTGTCTGACCTTCTGCTACAAAAGGACCTCCTTCTCCTTTCGGACAAAACCCTAATTCTTCGACTTCAATAATTTCAGAGATGCTAAAGCAGTCGTGCATCTGTGCCACATTGATTTCACTCGGACCTGTCTTAGCCCTCTCATAAGCCTTCTGGGCTGCCAATCGGAGGTGAGGCCAGTCGCCTAAATGTTCCCCGGGCCAATTGGCGGTCACACTGTGAAGCGACACCTGAGCTCCTCCCCTGATGTAGACCAAGGGTCTTTCGGTTAGTTCTTTGGCTTTCTCCTCAGAGGCAATGATTACTGCTGAAAACCCGTCACTTAAAGGACAACAGTCAAACATCCCCAGTGGAGGAGCAATGTCTTTGGCCGTAAGAACCTCCTCCAGGGTCAACCTCTTCTGAAAATGGCCTTTGGGATTGCTCAGACCATATTCATAATTGACAATGGAAACATTGGCTAAGGCCTCTCTCTTCGTGCCATAATGCCTCATATGGTCTTTGGCGATAAATGCGAATAACAAGGGTGGAGGACCAACATTCTGTGGTCCATCCCAGTCGTGGTCCACGGATGCAATCTCATCATATTGGACCTGCCATCTCTCAGGGGTATAGAGTTTTTCTCCTCCCATCACCATCACCACTTCAGCCATTCCACTCTCGATCAGTCCTTTTGCCATGAGGATGGCTGTGCTTCCCCCTGCGCAGAGAACATCAATCCTGGCGCAGATGGAGGTTGGTTTTAGCCCAATTCTCTCTGCCACCACAGGAGCGGTATTGGCCTGACAGGAACGTCTCCCAACAAAGGTGGAAGCGAAAAGTAGGCCATCGATTCCTTTTGGTTTAAGGCTGGGGATATCAGCCAAACACTCCTTGGCTGCCTCTTGAGCCATATCGATATAACTTGCCTCCCTCACTCCCCACTTACACATCCCTCCTGCAATGATACATGCTCTTCGGTTTGCCATCGTCTTCCTCCTCTTCGTCTAATCCCCGATGGATGCTGAAATCAGTTCAGAAATGTCCATCACCTTTAGACGATCACCACTTTCTTTAATAGCCGATATAAAATTATTCTTACACCAGGGGCAAGCAGAGATGAGTGCTTCAGCACCAACCTCCCGCACTTCTTCAAGCCGATGCTTGGCTGAAAACATAGAAAGTTCAGGAAAGGCTACTCGGGTTCCTCTCCCTGCACCACAACAGAAGGCATTCTCTCTCATCCTGGGCATTTCAACAAAATGAATTCCAGGGATGGAATTAATAAGATTCCTTGGCTGAGCATATAGTCCTTCAGTCCCCCTGCGTCTCTTAAGAGGGGGGTTGACCATGCCCATCCATCCCCGTTCACCCTTCCAGGGTGTCCAGGAATCGCAGAGTCTGCTGATGCTACAGGAATCATGATAGGTTAGCCTGAGGTCGATTGGTTTTTTGAACTTAAGAACACCTTTCTTGAGCATCTCATCAGCAAACTCTATCAGATGAACCACCTTAAATCCCAACTCTGATGTAGAAAGGTTTAGCATCTTCGGATAGTCTACCTTCCACATCCGATATCCTTCTGCACAACTGGTAAGAAGTGTCGAAGCCCCTATCTTTTTAACAGCCTCAATATTCCTTTTGGCTATCTCTCTTGCCTCATCGATCATGCCGACCGAATAGAGAGTATTTCCACAACACCACTCTTCTTTCATCAGCATAAAGGGGACACCCGAGGCATTCAAAATCTTTGCAGTTGCCCGAGCGATCTCAGGATTGGTATAGGAGGCTGAGCAGCCAACGAAATAGAGCACGTCTGCCTTTTCTGAAACCTTAATCTCAGGGGTAAGCCATCTTCGCCTCTCCTGATGAGGTAAGCCAAACTGATTATGTTCGCTGGCAATATTCTTAGCCACCTTTCTGTGGCCCTCCATAGGACCAGCACCATCCTTTACCGCCTTAATTCTTAACGCTTCGAGTGTGAGTTCGATCTCCAAATCAAGATTTCTTTTACAACCCACATCACAGGCCCCACAGAGTGGATCCGCATAGAGAACCTCCAAAAGTTTTGGTGTCCATTTAAGCCTCCCTTCTGCCAAAGCGGTTCCAATTCTCATCTTCCCAAAGGCTCCATAGGCATCGAAAGGATTCCAGGTGTTGCTCGGACAGCGAGTGGTAAACTTGATCCCTGGCATATAGGTATGTTCAACCCAGTAACAGCCCTTACATTTAATGCATCGACTCATATCATAAATGAAATTATCTAAATTGGTTACATCCAAACTCAATTGCCCTTTTGGCATCTTTCTCCTCCTTAAAAGCAAAGATTTCCCGGATTCATAATATTCTTAGGATCAAACAGTCTCTTTACTCGTTTGAGGGTCATGGTATATCCTGCTGCTCGTTCATACACAATGGGTGCAATGTCTCCATAAGGTCGTGAAAAGAATGCTCCCTCATTAAGTAACGCAACAATCGCCTCACGATATAAACTCCGAACCTTTTTAATCTCAATAGGATTGTCTGGATTGTAAAAGAAATTGAATTCAAGGTGGCAAGCGCGGTTATGCTCAATGGGCTGTAAATATCCTCCAATATCCCCTATTGGGTAATCGTGTCGGGTGGCTATCTCCCTGACTCGATCGATGAATTTCTTTGTTAGAACTGGTCTGGTAATGAAGAAGAGGCTTTGACACCCTCCTTTATAGCGATTCTTCCAGTAGGGCAACTTCTCAGGCCATGGCTTACGGAGTAGTGAGATGACCTTTCTTCCTAATCCTGAAAAACCAGGAAGGTTATCATTGAGGGCAATCTCTTTAAATTCATTTCTCAAGATCTCACTCAGTGCATTCTCTTCATATCTTATTTTTTCCTCTGGACGCCTGATTAATCCACTTAAAACTAAAATGAGCGTCCAGGGAGGAAGTTCCCCTCTCACCTTTTCAAACTCCTTTGGCCAGTCCTCAGCAAGGATGGCTGCAAGGTTTATATCATTGAGTAAAAGACATTCCTGCCCTATTCTTCGGGGCAAAATCCTGTAAAGAAATTCAATCGCATAAGGGAGGTCTTTAACAGGGGCAAAAAGAACTTTGTCCATCTTCGGAATCGATTCAATCTTCAAATTGGTCCATGTGACAACCCCCATTGTCCCCTGGGCTCCTTGCAAAAATCTATAAAAATCGATACCTGGTCCTGAAGGATTTGCCCCTTTCGATTTCGAATCTGGATATCCATTGACACTGGCAGAACCCATTCTGAAAATCTCCCCGGTTGGCCAAACGACCTCCATACTCTGTAGGGGTTCTCCATAATCATAGACCGTATTGGTTGGAACTTCCCTCTCAAGATAGTCCGTCAGGACAGAACGCTTGGAATGAGGGAGTAAAGGCATGATCACTCGAAACCCCTTCTTTTCCAATTCTGTCGTAAGCTTTCCCCATGGCACGCCTGCCTCAATTCTCACCCTCCGATTCAAATCATCGATTTCTAAGATTCTGTCCATTCGAGTTAAGTCTAAAACAATCCCTCCTTGTTTTGGAATCGTTGCTCCGTGAAAGTGAACACAAGAGCTAACTGGAATTAAAGGAATGGAGTGCTCATTGGCTAATTGGATGACTCTTTGAATCTCTGAGGAATCCTTGGGCTTAACCACATAATCAGGCATCCCCATTGGGACTAAGCTAAAATCTTTTGAATATCCCTTAAGGACCTCAGAGTCATCAGAAAAATTTTCAACCCCTACAATTTTTAACAATTGGTCTCTTATATTCATACTACAATCTCCCTTATTCAAGATGTACTTAATGATTATCTAAATTGAGCGATTCTAACAATATTTTATGAAGAGTAGGGATGCTGAAAAGGCTTTTAGAGCGATATCCTCTTCATTGCTAATTTACTATCGCGATCGGGTTAACCTTTCCCCTATTTGGTGTCATGAAAAGGTATTGACCTCACTAAGAAAGCTCGCTTTCTAAAAGACTTTGAAGCATTCCTGCTCTCCTCAATGACATTGAATCACTCAATTTAGGTATTATCTATGGACAAAGGCGGCATTGACTTTAGGGCCGTTCTTCATAAAATTCTCAATTCCAATCTTCCTATCCTCCGTAAGGGCACATTCACCAAAGAGTTTGGCCTCTAATTTTAACCCCTCTTCAAGGGTCATCTTAGCACCTTCGAGGATTGCCCTCTGAAGAATGGAATCGATCTTTCTGCTCAAATGACCAATATCAACCTCTGGAAGCCTATCAGGTACGGGAATTGGACCTTTTGGGATTGCAGGAACTTGGACCTTCTTTGTTAAAATCTTATTGATCCACTCCATGGCCGCCTCGATTAGATCTCCCTCAACTTCCTCCTGAATCAACCCAATCTCTTTTGCTTGAGCAGATGAAATGGGATTTGCAGTTCGAAGAATCGGCCATGCCTTCTCCATTCCAACTAACCTTGGTAGCCTCTGGGTCCCACCTGCTCCAGGGATGATGCCAAGTCTTGGCTCTGGCTGGCTGACAAACACCTTCTGGCCCTTCCTTGCAATCCGAACCGTGCAGGCCATGGCAATCTCGTTGCCTCCCCCAAAGGCCAATCCATTCATTGCGCAGACTACAGGTTTCCCAAGATTCTCAATGAGGTTAAAAACCGAGTGAGTCCTCAGGCAACCTGCCTCTGCCTCCTCAGGTGTCCTTTGAGAAGCAAGCATTCCAATATCAGCACCTGAGATGAATGCCCTCGTTCCAAAGCCAGTCAAAATCGCACCTTTAATCTTAGAGTCCTTCTGAATCTCAGTAAAGATCTCTCCTAATTGCTCAATCACATCTTCATTGAGGGCATTAAGCACCCTTGGTCTCCGAACTTTAACAATCGCTATCTCCCCCTTATCCTCTCTCAACACGACCGGGATCTTCCATGGCTTCCCACTCTCTGCCTGCTTCCGGTGCATCTCCGTCACCTTAAACCCAGGATTCTCTTTTGCATACTCCTCCACTAGTTCGAGTGACTTCTTTATCCCAATACTGTTCATCATCCGGAAGGGGGGTGTCATGACCAGACCCACCTCAACCCCCATATCAACATCGCTAATATTTGATATTCCGCTTTCAACGATCTCACAGGCGATTCCAAAAAATGCAGCCATCACCCTCTTTGAAACTGCCTCATAGGTCTCCGGACTATACTCCACGACTTCTCCTTTTGCTGGAGCATCCCAGGGTTGACCCAACTTTACTTGCTCATCGAGAATTTTTGGAGAACGGAACCAGGGCATAATCACCGTATTATATACGGTGAGACCATGCTGGGTCAGTGGATTTCCACCAGCAAGGTTGTGCGCGGTAAATGGACCCACTCCTAACCCAAGGGCTTTCTGAACAATCACATCGGCCTGTTTTATATTTGCAAGGCCTTTTTCAACGGTTAAAGCAGTGGCCTGAAAGATTCCTTCAAAGAATGGGTTAATGGCATAACCAAAACGACTCTTCACCTTGATGGGCGCCTTTCCAATGAATTCATAGAATTTCATTGAATACTCAATAATTGAAGGATCGGTCTCCTTCATGGGAACGATTTCAAGAAGGATGTTTCTCTCTGCAGGGAAAAAATAATGAAGCACCAAACACCGGGATTTATCCTTCATGTTTTGAAAGATCTCCTCAGGAGGGATGTGGGAGGAGTTGGAGGCCAAAATGGCTGTTTTGGGGCAGGTTTCTTCAAGTTGAGAAAAAATCTTGTGCTTGACATCAAGCCTCTCAAAGGCCGCCTCAATGACCAGATCGGCATCACTCAGTTTCCCATAGTCTGTGGTGAAGGTCATACTCTTGAGGACCGCATCGGAATCCTCTTTCTTAAAGATTTTCTTCTCAACTGCCTTGGCCATCTTTGATTCAACCCTTTTTGAACCAGCATCCAGTGCTGACTGAACAATATCCACAATGACCACAGGGGCACTATATTTGTAAAGTTCTTGGCTGAAATGAAGTGCAATATCAGGACCAATATTTCCAGATCCAATCACACCAACCTTACGAATCGTCCGACCAAACATTGTAAAGGGCATAATGGCTTACCTCCTTTTAATGATTTACTGGTTTATTTAATCCTCTTGCCTCCCCCTTTGATAAAGGGGAAATCAATTGAAAACTAAAGAGAGACAAGACCAATTAAGCACCTATTTATAACAAACAGAGAATTCGGTTTCAACCTCACCTCATCCCGATTTGTCTTAAAATTCTTTCGCAAACTTGCATCAAAATATATCAGTGAACGATCTCAAAAAGTAGTCATTCCAGGGATCGAAGTGAGGTGAGTCCCAACTCCTTCAAATTCATTCCCAATGACAAATAGACATTTAAACTTTCTTCCATTATTCACTTTGACTCCTTCGAATCTAAGAGACCTCTGGAAAAGTCCTTTTTATATGAAAGGGTAAGCGGGCATTGATCATTTTATTTTTTGTAGGGTAGGCCTTTATGGCTTACCGAATATCGGTAATGATCGCCTTTCGGTAAGGGACAAGCCCTTACCCTACTCCATATCTTTATTTAGGTAAGGGATAAACCCTTACCTTATAATCTTTTATCGGTATCCACCCGCCCGTAATGGAGAAGGGGATTTTACCTCAACCCTCCCATACTGAAGAATGGTTTATGATATAATTTTTCAGAGATCTCTCTAATCAGACTTGGCAGCACTTTTTGCATTGGCCATTAATTTTAGGAAGTGCTCTACTGCTCCTTGGGCAAAGGAGAGGTCGTTGATGTGAGCATCCAGTTCAACCACTTCCACCTCAGGCTTTAGGTTCTCTCTAAGTGTATTGATAAAGATAGGAATAAGTTTTGGATCGATCGTCCAACCTCCTCCACCAAAACCTCTCATAGGAATGACAATTGCAGTGGGACCTTTGGCCCGGTTCAACTTTTCTGCCATGACCTGGGCTACCTGAATGATCTCCTTCCGGTTTAGCCAGATTGCAATGACATTGGGATTGTGGGGCCTCCTTTTTCGCTTTCTAAATTGGGAGGGAATTGCCTTTTCACTGGGGAAGCAAACAAATTCTATTCCTCCTGTGCTAATCAATTGAGGAATCCCTTTTTCTCCTGCTGCCTCCAGGCGGTCTGGTCCTGCGCTGAACATTCCACCAAACAGAAATTCATTCACCTCAGCAGGCACAAGATCCAGGACACCGCTAATTAAACCCTCTCTGACCAATTCCTCAAGGAGCAACCCCTGCCCTACAGCATGAAAACAGAGGACTTCAAACCCATTCTTTTCAAGTAATGATTTTACATTATCCACGCAGGCCGCCTTATCTCCCCGAACCGACATCCCAATAAGTGGCTTTTCCACATTAAAAGAACTCGTTTCTGCCTCCACCATGCCCACAATAGCCCCTGAGGCCTTTGCAAGAATCCTCCTTGAGATATGGTTCAATCCAAACATATCCGTGATCGACGGGAAAAAAACGATGTCTTTATTCCCTACATAAGGCCGGAGGTCACTGACATAGGTTGAGACCATCAACTTTGGAATCCCTAAGGGCAGGCTTCTCATTACAGCGCAACCCATAGAGGTCCCTACTGTCCCTCCAAGTGCCATAATCCCATCCAACTTCCCTGACCGAAAAAGTCTGTCCACAATATGGGTGGCACCCTTGACGACCGCGGAGCAGGCATCCTCTTGAGCCAATGAAGTTAGTTCCTCCAATTTCATCCCGCTTTCTTCGGCTATCTGTTTCTGGTCAATATCCGGCTTAAAGGAAGAAGAATTCCACTGGGTAAGGCTTAGATCGATTAAAACAACTTGGTGCCCTCTTTCTATGATCCTCTCTCTGATATAG